>CAJUFJ010000004.1 GCA_910585815.1 uncultured Oscillospiraceae bacterium
CCTCAGTCAGCCTTCGGCTGACAGCCCCTTTCAAAAGGGGCCTTTGGAGCAGGAAGGGACCGGTTTACTCCTAAAAAGCCCCCCTTGCTAAAGGCTGCCCCCGCACAGGTCTTTTGCGTCATCCCAGCCTGGCGGAGAAGCTGGCCAGCGCTTCGGAAATTTTAATCCGCTGGGGGCAGACCGCCTCGCAGCTGCGGCAGCCCACACAGTCGGAGGGCTTTTTCCCGTCGGGCAGCTGGGCCACCCGCATGGGGGCGATAAAGCCGCCGCCGGTGAAGGTGTGTTCGTTATACAGCTCCAGCAGCATGGGAATGTCCAGCCCCTGGGGGCAGTGGGTGGTGCAGTACCGGCAGGCGGTGCAGGGCACGCTGGTCTGTCCGGTCATGCTGTCGGCAATGGCCAGCAGGGTCTGGAGCTCCTGACCGGACAGGGGCTTTTCCTCGGAGAATGTGCGCAGGTTGTCCTCTACCTGCTCCATGGTGGACATGCCGGACAGGGTGACGGTGACAGAGGGGAAAGACTGGAGGAATCGGAAGGCCCAGGCGGGCACGCCCTCATCGGGCCGCAGCTCACGCAGCCGGGCGGCGTACTCGTCGGACAGCTTGGCCAGCCTGCCGCCCCGCAGGGGCTCCATCACCCATACGGGGATACCCCAGCTGTCCAGCAGCTCCACCTTGCCCCTGGCGTCCTGAAAGTCCCAGTCCAGCCAGTTGAGCTGAATCTGGCAGAACTCCATGTCCTTGCCGTAGGCCTCCAGAAAGCGCCGCATGGTGGTCAGGTCACCGTGGGCGGAGAAGCCCAGGTGCTTGATCTGCCCCGCCTTCTTCCGGGCCATGAGGGAGTCGTAGATGTGAAATTTAGGGTCCAGGTAGGCGTCGATGTTCATTTCGCAGACGTTGTGAAACAGGTAGAAATCGAAGTAGTCCACCTGGCATTTTTCCAGCTGCTGGTCGAAAATTTCCTCCACCTTGTCCATGTTGGCCAGGTCGTAGCCGGGGAATTTGTCGGCCAGACAGAAGCTGTCCCGGGGGTACTGCTTCAAAATCCTGCCCATGACAATCTCCGAATTGCCGGCGTGGTAGCCCCAGGCGGTGTCGTAGTAGTTGACGCCCCCTTCCATGGCCCGGGCAATGAGCCGGGCGGCCTCCGCCTCGTTGACGTGGGCGTCATTGCCGTCCACGGTGGGCAGGCGCATACAGCCAAAGCCCAGAGCGGAGAGCTTTCTGTCCTGAAACTGCTTGTAAATCATAAAATCTTCCTTTCCGTTGACGAATGAGCCAGGGCGCGTTATAATGGCCCTGTAAGTATGAAATAATTATACAACTTGAAGTCAACTTCAAGTCAAGCCTTTTGGGGGAGATTTTATGTTTTATACCATTGGCGAGATGGCCCGGAAGCTGAATGTGGCCCCGTCCACCCTGCGGTACTACGACAAGGAGGGTCTGCTGCCCTTTGTGGAGCGGTCCAGCGGGGGTATCCGTATGTTCAAGGACGAGGATATGGAGTGGCTGCGGATGCTGGGCTGCCTGAAAAAGGCGGGGATGCCCCTGAAGGAGATCAAATCCTTTATGGACTGGTCCCGCCAGGGGGACGCCACCATCGGCCGGCGGCTGGACCTGCTGGAAAAACAGCGCCAGTCGGTGCTGGACCAGCAGAAGCAGTTGGAGGACACCCTCCTCATGCTGGACTACAAGCGTTGGTACTACCAGACCGCCCAAAAAGCGGGCACCTGCGCCGTCCACGACACCATGGCGCTGGACCAGGTGCCGGAGCGGTTCCGACCGCTGAAAGAAGCGTGGAAGGTGGAGGAAGACAGAGAGGATCCGCTATGAAATTTACCAGTACCGTTATATCCGTGTCGGATGTGAATGTTTCCAGAAAATTTTATCAGGACCTGTTTGGTCTGGAACTGTATCAGGACTACGGAATCAACATCTCCTTCACCTGCGGTCTGTCCCTTCAGCAGGAGTTTGACTGGTTGGTTTCCATCCCCAAGGAAACGGTGATGAAGCGGCCTCAAAACATGGAGTTGGCCTTTGAGACACGGGACTTTGACGGCTTCTTGGAAAAGCTGGGGCAGTACCCCGGTATCGAGTACCTGGGAAAGGTCATCGAACACAGTTGGGGACAGCGAGTGGTCCGGTTTTATGACCCGGACGGCCACATCATCGAGGTGGGCGAGGACATGAAGATGGTAATCGAGCGTTTTCTGTCCACCGGTATGACGATGGAGGAGGTGTCCGTCAAAATGGACATCTCCATCAAGGATTTAACAACTCTGCTAAACGAATAAAACAGGAGAAAGCCTATGAGCGACTTATTTGAAAAATCCATGGCCACCCTGGAGCTTCCCCGGGTTCTGGAGCTGCTGTCCGGGTGTGCCGTCACCGACGAGGGCCGGGAGCGGGCCCGAGAGCTGCGTCCCATGGACGATATCGACGACGTAAAACGGGCCCAGGCGGAGACCACCGCGGCCGTCAAGCTGCTGGTCCTCCGGGGGACCCCCGGCTTCGCGGGTATCAGGCCCGTCGCCGCCAGCCTCCAGCGGGCGGACATGGGGGGAAGCCTGAATACCCGGGAGTTATTGGAGATTGCCGCCGTCCTCCGTGCGGCCCGCACCGCCTCGGACTACGGGGCGGGGGAGGAGAAAACCCCCATCTCCCACCTGTTCCGCGCCCTCACCACCAACCGCTTTCTGGAGGACACCATCACCAACTCCATCGTGGGGGAGGACGAGCTGGCCGACTCCGCCAGTCCGGAGCTGGCCTCCATCCGGCGGCACATGCGGGCCACCGAGTCCAAGGTGCGGGACATTCTGCAAAAGCTGATTTCCTCCAACCAGTCCAAGTATTTGCAGGAGTCCATCATCACCATCCGCTCCGACCGGTACGTGGTGCCGGTGAAGTCGGAGCACAAAAACGCCATCCCCGGCCTGGTCCACGACGTGTCCTCCTCGGGCTCCACCTTCTTCATCGAGCCTATGGGGGTGGTCAAAGCCAACAACGAGCTGCGGGAGCTGTTGGCCAAGGAGAAAAAGGAGATCGAGCGCATCCTGGCCGAGCTGTCCGCCCAGTGCGCTGCCCACAAGGAGGACATTTCGGAGGACTACCAGCTCCTGGTCTGGCTGGACGCCATTTTTGCTAGGGCCAAGCTGTCCCTGAAGCTGGAATGTACCGAGCCAAAGCTGTCTGACAAGTATCTCCACCTGCGGGGGGCACGCCACCCTCTGCTGGACCCGAAAAAGGCGGTAGCCAACGACCTGGAGCTGGGGGAGCGGTTCGACACTTTAGTGATCACCGGCCCCAACACCGGCGGCAAGACGGTTACCCTAAAGACCCTGGGTCTCATTACCCTCATGGCCCAGTGCGGTCTCCACATCCCGGCCAAGGACGATTCCACCGTCCGGGTATACGCCCGGGTGCTGGCCGACATCGGGGACGAGCAGTCTATCGCCCAATCCCTGTCCACTTTTTCCTCCCATATGACCAACATCGTGGGCATTCTGGACGAGGCGGACGGTGATACCCTTATCCTCTTTGACGAGCTGGGGGCGGGCACCGACCCGGTGGAGGGGGCTGCCCTGGCGGCGGCCATCATTGAGAGCGCCCGGGGCATCGGGGCCCAGGTGGCAGCCACCACCCACTACGCCGAGTTGAAGGTCTACGCCATGACCACCCCCGGGGTGGAGAACGCCTCCTGTGAGTTCAACGTGGAGACCCTGGCCCCCACCTACCGGCTGGTGCTGGGCATCCCGGGAAAATCCAACGCCTTCGCCATCTCCCGGCGGCTGGGGCTCCCCGAGTATATCATCGAAAAGGCCGCCGCCCGGCTGGATGCGGAGAATGTCCGGTTTGAGGACGTGCTCACCCGGCTGGACCAGCAACGCCAAGAGATGGAGAAGGAGCGGGCCGAGGCCCGCCGGCTCAAGCTGGACATGGAGCAGAGTGCGGAGAAGGCCCGGGAGTACCGGGAGAAGCTGGAGGCCGAGCGGGCCAAGGTAGTGGAGAAGGCCAACGCCGAGGCTCGGGCCATCATCGAGGAGGCCCGGGCGGCCAGCGACCTGGCTATCAACGAGCTGAAGGAGCTGAAAAAGCGCCAGGACCTGGACTGGCAGCAGGTGAACGACGGCCGCGCCGAAGCCCGCCGGCTCCTCAACGAGGCGGAGCGGAACATCGGCGGCCCCGCCCCGGAGGTGGAGGCCCCGCCCCCCACCCGCCCGGCGGTGAAAGGGGATACGGTGGAGCTGGTGTCTATGGGCACCAAGGCCACGGTGCTTTCCGTCAACAAGGACGGTTCCCTCCAGCTTCAGGCGGGCATTTTGAAAATTTCCGCCAAGCAGGAGGAGGTCCGGGTGGTGGAGGGGGAGACCCAGGCCCAGAAGGACGTCCGGCGCATCATCGCCCGGGCGGAGCACACCCTGCGCACCGCCGCCGTCCCCAGCCAGATCGACCTGCGGGGCATGATGACCGACGAGGCCATCGCCAACCTGGAGCGTTTTCTGGACACCGCCATGATGGGCAAGCTGGAGACGGTCACCATCATCCACGGCAAGGGCACCGGCGCGGTGCGCACCGCCGTGCGGACCTATTTGAAGCGCAGCCGCTATGTAAAATCCTTCCGCCCCGGCCGCTACGGCGAAGGGGAGGACGGCGTCACCGTGGCGGAGCTGAAATGAGCAGGACCGTCAATTTTGCCGCATATCCAAGTGAAATAGCATCAGGTACAGATAATCCCTACAGTGGCTACGGACAAGTCACCATCGGCTACGGCGGCGGCTAAATTGCATAATGTAACCAGTAAAGGCAGTTGGTATTATCCAACTGCCTTTTGATACAGGTGCAGGTCAAAGCCGATTTGGCAGGTCAGCCGGTCCAGCGCCTCCAGTCGGCGGACGCCCTCTTTTGGGGTTTTCCAGGCGTAGGGCGTCATGCCGAACAGGGCCATAATATCGGCGCCGGCGTCCAGATCAGCTGTATAGCGGATTTCCCTTACACCCCGCCAGACAAAGCCGGGGTAGTCCTCCCGCTTCGACGGGTTCTTATAGGGCTCTCGGTAGAGGACCTCCTTCATCTCCCACAGGTGCCGGGCGGAGGGCACCGCGTAGCAGAACAGCCCGCCGGGGCGGAGCACCCGGGCGAACTCCTCCGCGGCCAGAGGGGAGAAGATATTCACCAGCACGTCTGCCGTCCCGTTTGCCAGAGGCAGGTGGTAGGCCGACGCCACGGCGAATTCCCCCTCCGGGACCCGCCTGGCCGCCCGGCGCAGGGCGGCTCTGGACAGGTCCACCCCGGCAATCCGGGGGGCGAGCCCGGCCTCTGTCAGCCCCTGGAACAGCCCGGCGGTGTAATATCCCTCGCCGCAGCCGCTGTCCAGGACGACGGGGGCGGGGAAACTTACCGCGTACTGGGCGACGGCCTGGCACAGGGCCTCCCGCAGGGGGGAGTAGTACCCCTTTTCCAGAAAGGCCGCCCGGGCGGCCACCATAGCCTTGTCGTCCCCCGGGTCTTTGGAGTGCTTCCGGTTGGCGGGAAGCAGGTGGACATACCCGGCGGCGGCCCGGTCGAAGCTGTGGCGGCCGGGACAGAGCCAGCGGTCCGGCTCCCGCTCCAGCGGGGCCCCGCACAGGGGACAGCAAAACAGACTTTTCACGAAGCTTCACCTCTTATGCTTCCATGATATAGGCCGGGGCGAAAAAAGGCAAGGGAGTTTTGGAAAAAGGGGTCGAAATTTTGCCGCAGGTGTGCTATATTGTAGGGGCGGACACTGTCCGCCCGCTGCTGAGCCTTCGACGTGGCCGGGCGCACATGTGCGCCCCTACATCACATCCGAGAGGTGAACCGCTATGAACAAAACCCCCGAGGATATCCGCGCCATTGTGGAGGAGCTGAAGGCCCTCTATCCCGACGGAATCTGCTCGCTGGAGTACAAAAAGGACTATGAACTGCTGTTTTCCGTCCGTCTGGCCGCCCAGTGTACCGACGAGCGGGTGAACAAGGTGACCCCCGCCCTCTACGCCCGCTTCCCCACCCTGGAGGCCCTGGCGCAGGCCGACATCTCCGAGGTGGAGGAGTACATCCACTCCACCGGCTTCTTCCGGGCCAAGGCCAAGGATATCGTCCTGGCCTCTCAGATGCTCCTGCGGGATTACGGCGGCAAGGTGCCCAATACCATGGAGGACCTGCTGAAGCTCCCCGGCGTGGGGCGGAAGACGGCCAATCTCATCCTGGGGGACGTGTACCACACCCCTGGTGTGGTGGTGGCCGATACCCACTGTATCCGCATCACCGGCCTGCTGGGCCTCACTGACGGCACCAAGGACCCCGGCAAGGTGGAGACCCAGCTGCGGGCCGTCCTGCCCCCGGAGGAGTCCAACGACTTCTGCCACCGAATGGTCCTCCACGGCCGGGCGGTGTGCATCGCCCGCCGGCCCCAGTGCACGCAGTGCACCCTGCGGCCCTGGTGCGATCACTTCGCGAAAAATTGCTGAATCCAAAATGAAAACGCCGGGGTCAGTCCCCGGCGTTTTCCCGTCCATTCGGTTTGTACTGATCTTTACCGGTTCCGATGAACAGAAGAAAATCATTGATTTTTTTTTCACTCCAACCATCAGACCTCAAACCGAGAAGAAGCCGCGCAACCTCCTGCATATTCATGGGGATTCTCCTTTCCTGATTTACGTTGGTCCGTGTGATTGCATCCCTATTATATCATAGGGAAGTCAAAAATGGAATACTTAAAATTTATCGAAAAACAATAAAAATATATTGACAATCAGTTTTCCCTGTGTTAGGATGGGGCCAACCGAAAGGAGGAATTTTCCATGGAAAAGACGGCTGTCCAAAGGCTGGCCCGGATTTTAAAAATCTTGGTCATCGTGACTTTGATGTGCAATATTGTTGTATTGCTTATGGTTCCCGCGCTGGTTACGCTAAAAATGAACTGGTGGGAACTGTTACAAATGGCGAAGGACCCCCACGAGCCGATTTCGCCGGTTTTAGTTGTAGTCTTTATGTGGCCGGAGGTCCTTCGGCATCTGTATCAGGGTTGGAGCAACCCC
The DNA here is from genome assembly GCA_910585815.1 of uncultured Oscillospiraceae bacterium. GTDB lineage: Bacteria > Bacillota > Clostridia > Oscillospirales > Oscillospiraceae > Lawsonibacter. The sequence goes on from CAJUFJ010000004.1 coordinate 7,058, forward strand.
TATGTCATGCTGACGCTGTTTCTGGTGTTCTGTGGGGTCTGCACCGCTGTGATTCTTTGGCAGGCAAAAAAGGTGCTGGACACAATTTTGAAAGGAGAGCCCTTTACCCTTGGCAATGCGGTCAATTTAAAACGAGCAGCAGTATGCTGTTTTCTCATTGCTGGGGCGGCGTTGACCCGGCTGATCTGGGGACTGGCCTACTATCGAAGCATTGGTCCGTTGCTGAATTACAACGCCCTGTTCATCCCTGTATTTTTTATGGCTGGGCTTGTATTTATGGTCATGTCCGCCCTGTTCCGCCAGGCGGCGGAGCTGAAGGAGGACCAGGACCTGACCATTTAGGGGGTGGTGGCTGTGTCGATTATGGTAAACCTGGACGTGATGATGGCCAAGCGGAAGATATCCCTGGGGGAGCTGGCCCAAAAGGTTGACATAACTATGGCAAACCTGTCTATTTTGAAGAACAACAAGGCCCGTGCGGTGCGGTTTTCCACTTTGGAGGCCATCTGCAAGGCCCTGGACTGCCAGCCGGGGGATATTCTGGAGTTTGTGCCCGACGGGGAGGAGGAGCCATGAGAGGGAAGGGAAGGACTTTTGTGAAAGCCTTATGTAAACTTGCGATTCAGGCGCTGGCGGTTCTGGCCGGGGTATTGGCTGCCCTGTGGCTCTTTGCGCACATCATATTCCTGGGAGGACCGGGGCTGCTATGAGGTGGAAGCGGTTTCAGCGGGCAATCTGGGTCCTGCTGGCGGTGTGCGCCGGCGGTGTATTCCTGATGTGCATGGTCAGCGGCAGAGGGTACGCGTTGGTGTTCGGCCAGGTGGACGACGGGACAATAGCGTGGACCTTGATCTCCATTTTTCTGCTGGCCCTGGTGGTGTGGGGAGATGGGGCCATTGTGGCCTTCACAAGGGGGTGGGAGCGGGTTGTTTTTCTGATTTTTGTCCTGGCGGCGGAGGGACTGCTCCTGCTGACGGTCCTGTTTTTCTCGGTTTACTTCTATACCAATCCCACATATTACCCGATTTATGACCCCGACGGGGAGGTGGGGCTGGTGGTCCGGCACGAGAGCTGGCTGTTCGACTGCTGGGGGCAGTTCTATCTGCCCGCAGGCCCCTGTCTGCTCCGCCGGACCGGCGTGACCTACGCGGCCCACGACCTCTGGCCCTTTCACGACGGCTATTATGAAATCCAGTGGACGGAGGAAAGCATCGTCGTTCACTACAACACCGGGATGGGGGAGTGGGAGACCTGTACCGTGCCGCTGGACTGAGACTTTTGGAGGAAGCGCAATGAAAATTGTTATTATGTCAATCGGAGCCCTGCTGTGCCTGACGCTGTCCGGCTGCTGCGGGGGAGAACATGCCGACCTGGTAGTGGTCAACAACAGTGACCGGGATGCGTGCTCCATCGTTCTGGAGTACAGCGGCAGTACCGAGACGGTCCAGGCGGCGGACGGCAGCACCCTGCTGAAACCGGGCCAGACCTACGGCCTGGAGCTGGAGGAGGGGGAGGTGCTGGTTACCCTCCGGGACCGAGCTCAGAGGACCATCGGCCAGGGCCGGGTCACCCGCCAAGAGGGAGAGCGGCTGTTCCTCACCTTCGACGGCGTGTCGGAAGGGGACTTGTCGGTGGAGGAGCGGCCCCATGGATGACGTGACATATCTGATCTTTCCTATGGCTCTGTCCGGCTTTTGGGTCCTGGCCTTGATGGGGATTGCTTGTCTGGTCCGGTGCCGGGGGAAGAATCGGCGGTATCTGGCCTGGACGGCGGCGGTATTCTTGGGTGCGCTGGCGCTGTATTTTGGAGGGCTGATCCTGTTGGGTATCTTCGGCCTGACCTGGCGGAATGTGGTGGCAATGATCCTGTGCGGAACGCTGCTGGTCAGCGGCTGGGCGGGGATCGTTCTCACTCTGGCCTGCGCTCTGCCTATGGAGATGCCCGGAATCCCCGCGGTTCTGCGGTGGCCGGCCAAGGGACTGCTGGTCCTGTTTGCTGCGGTGGTCTTTCTGGTGACATTGTGGGTTGGTCCGATGGGGATTGCCTTAGTCTATGGAAATTCTGAGCGGGTAGTGAAGTACCAGGGCCAGACCCTGGTGGAGGTGGACGAGGGCTTTTTAGACCCCTGGTACAGCTACTACGTCTACTGCGGTCCACTGGTCCGGGGGACGGAGCGGGTGCAGGGCGGACCGACCCCAATTGACGGCGACTTTAACTGAAAAAGACAGAAAGTTTCACCTCTCCCCGGCATAGAGATAGGGGAGAGGTGATTTTTATGAAGCCCCGGAGGTTTGGATTTTTGGAGCGGGCGGCGGAGACCTTCGACCTGCCCGCCGACGCCCTGGCCGGTCTGCCCAAGGTGGAGCTGGTGGGGGATGGGGAGCTGCGGGTGGAGAACCACAAGGGCATCCTGGCCTACGGACAGGAGGAAATCCACGTCAGCGGCGGGGTGTTCCTCATCAAAATCGCCGGCCAGGGGCTGGAGCTGCGGGCCATGACGGGCATCGAGCTGCTGATTACAGGGAAAATTTCCCAAATCACGCTGTCGTAGGAGGGACCCATGAGAAGGCTGATGAATTTTCTCCGGGGAATGGTGATCCTCCGGCTGACGGGCCCCTTTCCCGAGCGGCTGATTAACCTGTGTGCCCAGGAGGGCATCGACTTCTGGGCCATGGAATGGCTGGACGAGAACACCGTACGCCTCACCACCCGGCGGCACACCCTGGCCCGCCTCCGGGAGCTGGCCCGGAAGGCGGGGTGCGAGATGGAGCGGGAGGCCAGCCGGGGCCTGCCCGACTTTCTGGGCCGCTTCCGCACCCGGTACGCCTTTCTGGTGGGGCTGGTCTTCGCCCTGTGCGCGGTAAGCTTTCTGTCCCGGTTTGTGCTGGTGATTCAGGTCAGCGGAAATCAGGAGATTCCCTCCGCCGTCATCTTCAGCCAGCTGCGGCAGCTGGGGGTGCGGCCGGGGGTGTACGGTCCGGGGCTGGACCGCAAACAGCTGGCCCAGGAGCTGCTGGTCCGGCAGGAGGGCCTGTCCTGGGCGGCGCTGAACCTCTACGGCACCCGGCTGGAGGTCATTGTCCGGGAGGAGATCAAGACCCCGGAGCGGGTGGACGAGACAGGGCACTTCGACATTGTGGCCCAGGCCGACGGGGTAATCACCCACATCGAGCCCGAACTGGGGGACGCCCTGGTAAAGGACGGGGACGTGGTGGCCAAGGGAGACGTGCTCATCTCGGGCACCGTGACCATGGAGCCGCCCAAGTACAGCGAGCTGCCCAACCGCTACTACCAGACCCACGCCCGGGGCCGGGTGTGGGCCCGGACCTGGCGGTTTCTCACCGCCGCCATCCCGGTGGAGACGGCGGTGAAGGAGTATACCGGGGCGGAAAAAAGCGTCTGGTCGCTGAATTTTTTAGGCCGGCGGGTAAAAATTTTTGGAAAGACTAGCATTTCCTGGGCAATGTATGATAAAATAACCACAGTAAATCAGGCGGTCCTCCCCGGCGGGGAGGGGCTGCCCCTGTCCCTGAACCGGGAGACCTTTCGGGAGTACACCCCCCGGACCGTGGAGGTGGACCGGGAGGCCGCCCAGGCCCTGCTGGAGGAGCAGCTGCTGGAGCAGCTGAATGTCCTGATCGGGGAGGACGGGACGGTGGAGTCCACCCAGTTTGCCGCCCGGGTGTCCGGCGGACGGCTGGAGGTCACCCTCACCGCCCAGTGCCTGGAGGAGATCGGCGAGGAGCGGCCGGGGACGGAAATCGGATAAGCCTCCCCCTTTATGGGGGAGGTGGCTGGCCGGAGGCCAGTCGGAGGGGGGTAAGCCCCCTCAGTCAGCCTGACGGCTGACAGCTCCCCCACAAGGGGGGAGCCCATTTACAGCCAGACAGGAGATCATTTACCCATGACAGAACAGACCATCAGCCTGGAGCGCCTGGAGGAGACCATCAACGTGTTCGGCTCCTTCGACGAGAACATCCGCATTATCGAGCACGAGATGGGGGTCACGGTGGTGAGCCGGGACTCCATGCTCAAGGTGGCGGGGGAGGACCCGGAGGGGGTCATGTACGCCGTCAAGGCCATCGAAAACCTGATGACCCTGGCCTCCAAGGGGGAGACCATCAACGAACAGAATGTGCGCTATATCGTCCAGCTGGTCCGGGAGGGCAAAGAGAACCAGATTGTCCAGCTGGCCGGGGACGTGATCTGCGTTACCGCCAAGGGCAAGCCCATCAAGGCCAAGACCCTGGGACAAAAAAAGTATGTGGAAGCCATCAAAAACAACGTGGTCACCCTTGGCATCGGCCCCGCCGGCACGGGCAAGACCTATCTGGCCGTGGCCGCCGCCGTGGCTGCCTTCCGGGCCAAGGAGATCAACCGGATTATCCTCACCCGCCCGGCGGTAGAGGCGGGGGAGCGGCTGGGCTTCCTCCCCGGCGACCTGCAATCCAAGGTGGACCCCTACCTGCGTCCGCTGTACGACGCCCTGTTTGAGATGCTGGGCCCCGAGACCTACCAGAAGTATCTGGAGCGGGGCAACATTGAGGTGGCCCCCCTGGCCTACATGCGGGGCCGCACGTTGGACGACAGCTTTATCATTCTGGACGAGGCTCAGAACACCAGCCGGGAGCAGATGAAAATGTTCCTCACCCGGCTGGGCTTCGGGTCCAAAATCGTCATCACCGGCGACATTACCCAGATCGACCTGCCCACCGACAAGGTGTCCGGCCTGCGGGAGGCCATGCGGGTGCTGAAGGGGGTGGAGGATATCGCCATCCTTCGCCTGAACGAGAGCGACGTGGTCCGCCACGCCCTGGTGCAGAAGATTATCAAGGCCTACGAGGTGGACGAGGACCGGCGTAATCCCAAGAAGGACAAGCGTTAGTTTCCCAGGCAGGCCGCACCCAGCTGGAGGCCCATCCGCAGTCCGCTGTAGAAGGACCAGAGGCCGTGGGCCTTGACGGGGTTGTTTCTCAGATGTTCGGGCCACAGTTTCGGGTCGGGGCCGGTGACCGTGGCGTAGTAAAGAAGCTCTGCGATTTCGGGGATTTCAACGTCCATATGTAACCTCCATTTCGCGGCAACGGTAGATACGCGATTATTATAACACGACATTATAAACGCGTCAAGGGGATGTGCATATGATTTTTAATGATAGACTTAAAATTTTGCGAAAGGAAAACGCCCGGACACAAGATACAACCGCAAAAGATTTAGGGATGCCTGTCAGAAGCTATCAGCGGCTGGAAATGGATGGGGCCAAAACCCATTACGACACCCTGCTGAAAATCGCGGATTACTACGACGTGTCGGTGGACTGGCTTATGGGCCGCACGGACAAGCGGGAGGTCAACCGTTAAAGCCTTCCCCCTGACAGGGGGAAGGTGGCACGGCCGCAGGCCGTGACGGATGAGGGTGCGGCGAGGGCTTCGCCCCGTATCGTCAGGACGGCAGGCCTGTCATGACACCACGCCCGTCTCATGAATTTGGAACGCCTCTGGAAATGCAGGATGGTACGTTATGTAGGGCAGGGGTTCTACCCCTGCCTATCCCCGTAAGGGGATAAAACGGCATCGGAAAGGCGAGGGTAGGGGTTCCCCTCTACCTATCCCCGCAAGGGGATAAAACAGGATTGGAAAGGCAAGGGCAGAGCCCTTGCCCTACATTCGTCAGCTTTTCTAAATTTATAGGACAAGCGTAGTCCTGACACCGGAAAATATTGACACTGCCAGGGCGGGCGCGTATAATAACAAAAGATTATATTTGGGGAGGAACCAGCTGCATGAAACAGTATTATGGCATGAGCAGAAGCGGAAATCTTGCCGAGGCAATACAGGGTCTGCGCAATCCGCAGTTTATTATGCTGTTGTCAAACGATACCCAGTTTGAGGAGCACGTCGCCGCCTTGGAAAAGGCGTTTCCCGGCGTACCCAGCATCGGCTGCATCGGGATGTGCTACCTGACCGACGTGGTGGAGCACGGGGTAGGGGTGATTGCCTACTCAGACGGCGTTACCGCCGCGGCCAACGTGCTGGAAAACGTGTCCACCATGCCGGTGAAATACATAAAGCGCTTGGAGCAGGACATCCAGACTGTGGGCGGCTCCGGCCGGGACACGGTCTGCATCGACTTCTGCGCCGGCAACGACGCCTGCGTGCTCACCACCATCCACACCGTTCTCCAGCGCCGGGGGATATCCCTGGTGGGGGGGACCGGCGACCAGGGCAAGGTGTCGGCCAACGGCCGGGTCTACCCGGACGCGGTGGCCTACGGCGTGGTGCGCAACCAGACCGGCCGGGTGAAGACTTATAAGGAAAATATCTACCATCAGCTGGGCAATTACCGCTTCATCGCCTCCGACACCGACCGGGCCAACTACATCCTGGGCGCCCTGAACGGCAAGTCTGCCAAGCAGGTGTATAAGGACATCCTCCACGTGACCGACGAGGAGATCCTCACCCGGACCTTCCAGAATCCCTTCGGTAAGATCAACGGGGACGACACCTGCATCATCTCCATCAAGGAGGTCCAGGGAAACGCCCTGGCCTGCTTCCGTCAGGTGAACGACTCCGATGTGCTGATCCTGCTGGAGCTGGGGGACTACCAGGCCATCACCCGGAACACAATCCAGCAGATTTGCCAGGATTTCCCCCGCCGCTCGGCCATTTTCTCGGTAAACTGCCTGTTCCGCTATAAGCTGTTTTCCGAACACAACTACATGCAGACCTACCTGCGGGATATGGCGGCCCTGGGCTGTCATGCCGGCTTTGTGGGCTACGGCGAGCACTACAACAACCGCTTTGTCAACCAGTCCATGACCTGCGTGGTATTTGAGTGAGGGAGGAAACGGCAATGTTATTTGGTAAAAAACGGCGGGAGCCTGTTCAGGTCCGGGAGGAAAAGAGCCTCTACCCGGTGCTCCATGTGGCAGGCAGCCTTCAGGAGTATCAGAAGGAGCTGGTGAAGAAGGAGGTTGCCTCCCTGTGGGAGCTGAACATGGTGGGCCGGGCCTTCGCCGGCGTGGTGAAAGAGGCGGACCAGTTCCAGACCAAGCTCCAGGACCTGGGGCTGTCCTTTGCCAACATCAACCAGACGGCGGAGCAGTTCAACCAGGTGCGTGGAGCCGTCGCCCAGACGGTGACCGAGGCCCAGAGCCAGATGGAGGAGCTGGGTCAGACCTCCATGCAGGTCCAGCAGTCCTTCAACGAGATGTCAGAGACCTTTTCCCAGCTCCAGGCCGCGGTGAGGGAAATCCAGCAGTGTATGGGTAAAATCGTCTCCATCGCGGACCAGACCAACATCCTGGCCATCAACGCCTCCATCGAGGCGGCCCGGGCCGGCGAGGCGGGAAAGAGCTTCGCCGTGGTGGCCGCCCAGGTAAAGGAGCTGGCCAGAGAGATCAAGGAGCTGGCCGGCGAGGTGGACACCGGCGTCAACGACGTGGAGAGCAGCTCCAGCCAGCTCAGCAGCAGGATACTGACCTCCCAGGAGACCCTGGGGCAGAACACCGATATTCTGGCCCAGGCCGACGAGAGCTTTCACCGGATCACCGAGGCCGCCGAGGGGGCCGTGTCGGTCCAGACCGAGATCGCGGGAGTTATTCAGGCCTCACAGCAGGAGCTGCAAACCCTGCGCCAGTTCTTCGACCGAATCAAAGACCAGTACCAGGAGGTTGTGGTACATATTGACACCGCCAGCCGTATGGGCACCACCAAGAGCGCCATGTTTGAGGATATGGAGAACATGATCGCCCAGATTCCCCCCCTGGTCAAGGACCTGGAGCGGGACATCTGAGCGGGTTACGAATAGAAAAGGGGAGATCAGGCGGCTGTTCTTACGGACAGCCGCCTGATTCATTATTATAAGGGCTTCAAGGCCTGAATTATTCCAGCCAGCAGTTGACCTTTGCGGCATACTCTTTCGGACTGCATCCAATATATTTTTTAAACACGATATTAAAATATTTGTAATCACCGATTCCGCATTTCCACGAGATGTCCTGCAGCGGGGTATTTCCTTCCTTCAGCATATCCATCGCCTTTTGAATGCGGAGCCGGTTCAGATACTCGATGAAGGTGGTGCCCATCTGCTTTTTAAAGCTCTTATTCAAAAAAGCGATGCTGTAATTTAAAGCTTCGGATACGCTTTGCAGCGTGACCTTTTCCTGATAGTTGGCCTGTGCGTAGTCCAGCATGGACTGGACCACCCGGTCGGTTACCACGCCGGAGGGGGGCTGCAGCTCTATGTGGAAGGAGCGCCACTGCTCCTGACTCTGCCGGTGCGCAAACCAGGTCCGGCGGATGTCGCACTGTTCCTTGGCCTCCTCAATGGCGTCGAACAGGTCTTCCCGCTTCAAGGGCTTGAGGAGGTAGCGAATGGCGCCGCAGGCCATGGCGTCCTGCGCGTATTCAAAGCTGGAATAGCCCGATAAGATGATGGCGGAGTAGCCGTAATCCGCATGGGTTTGGCGCAGCATATCCGTGCCGCTCAGGAGGGGCATGTTGATGTCTGCAATCACAATATCGGGCTGGTGGAGCCGGATCTGTTCAATGCCCTCCAGGCCGTTGCGCCCCTGTCCCACCACAGTGCAGCCGATGTCGGTCCAGGGGATGGAGTAGACCAGTCCCTTCCGAATCATTTCCTCGTCCTCGATTATGACGACCTTATACACGGATTACGCCTCCTTTCTCTGCTGAACGCTGATATATACCTGAAAGCCTTCATTGGGGCTGTTTTTAATGCGGAGGCCGCTCTGGTCTCCGTAGCCCAGGCAGAGCCGGCGCGACAGGTTATGAAGGCCGATGGAGCGGGAATGGTGGTGGGAGGATGCCAGCTGTTCCTCCAGGATTTGGGCCTCTGCCGGCTCCATTCCGCCCCCGTCGTCTGAGACGCAGATGTGCAGTACGCCGTTTTCCACGCAGCCGGTGATGGAAATATTCAGCTGCATCTTCTTTCGGAAGCCGTATTTGATGCTGTTCTCCACAATGGGCTGAATCAGCAGCTTGGGCACATGAAACCGGCCGCATTCCGGCGAGAGCTCTGAATGCCAGTGCAAACGCTCTCCAAAGCGGCAGCTCTGGATGTTGAGATACTGGCGCAGATATTCCATGTCCTCCGCCAGCAGAACCTCGTGCCGGGAGTTGTCCACGCTGTACCGGAGGATATCGGTCAGATCAAGAATCAGCTCCTCGGCCTTGGGGGCGTCGAAGATAACCAGATTGCGGATGGTCTCCAGAGTGTTGTACAGAAAATGGGGGTTGATCTGTTCGGTCAGCTGCTGAAATTCGATGCGGGCGTTCAGCGCGATCAGCTCCTCGTTGAGCCGGTTCAGATACATGATGTGCTCCAGAAGCTCGTTGATCTGGCTGCCGACATCCTCAAATTCGTCGGCGGTATGCAGCTGGATGCGATGTCCTGGGTCCTTGCGAACCAGATGAATTTCTTCCACCAGCGTCTCAACCGAGGCGGCGTTTTTGGCGGCCATGGTGCGGCTGATCCACATGGCAATCCAATACCAGGCGACGCTGATGGCCAGCAGGATCAGGATGCCCACCCAAAGGCCGTCGTTAGGGGGGTAGTACACCAGAGAATATATAACTGCCGACTGCTGGGGCAGATACCGGGAGGCGACCCAATACCGGCCTGTCTCACCGTGCCAGACGCTGCTCCCGGTGCCGGAAAATTTATTTCCGGCGCGGAGCAGGCCGGGCTTGCTCACATACATAGCGTTGTCCCGCAGATCGGTGATAACGCCGTCAAAGTTGCTTTCGGACAGGTAAAAATTCCAGGAGCTTCCGGAAAGGAACACAGAGACATAGCCAACGACGGTCTCCCGATGGGTAACGGGCTTGACATACAGCACATTGGCGTAGTCGCCTTGGTCGTAGTATACGGCCCGATAGGTGTCGTCAGTACCGGTGTTTTTGGCGTTGTAACAGATGGCATTGTTGTAATTGACCAGATAGGAGCTGAGCTGCCGCTCGCTGAAGGAGGTATATTGGATCACGCCCTGCCGGTCAACAATCAGAATCTCGCTGCTGATGCCGCATCGCTCCCCGAACTTCCAGAAGATATTTTCCAGCCGTTCCACAGCTTTCTGGTTCTGTGCTGTGATGATCTGCCTTGCCGCATCCAGGGTGTCCTGGCTGTCCAAAAAATTCCGGCTCTGGCCGTCGAAAAACAGCAGGCTCTCCTCCAGCTGGTCCAGATGGCGGACGGCATTCGTCTGGTGGGAAATAACCACCACCACAAACTGTCCCACAACAAAGAGGGCGGTGGAGACAAGGGCCACCAGTATGATATAGTTTCGGACAATGCCCTGGAGCTTTTTCTGAAACCGCCGCTCATGTCCTTCCCTGCCCATAGACGACCCTCCCGGTTTGAGATAGTTCTATCATAATGACTGAAGCAAAAAAGTGCAAATAAAAATATTCAGATGAGGGGAAGGGTCATTGGGCCCTTCCCCTCAAAATATTGGTTTTGTCCCGGCGGCTCAGCCGATAGAGGCCACCAGATCGTTCCACTTGTTCAGAATGGCTTCCTTGTTGGCAGTCAGGTAGTCAAAGTCCAGCTCCACCATGGTCATGGTGTCCTCGCTGGGCAGGTCGCCCAGGTCGCAGGTGCCGTTGGAGCCGCGGCCGGAGGCGATAGTGGCCCGGGCGTTCTGGAACTCGGCGGAGCTGAGCAGGTCCATCATGGCCTGAGCGGCGGGCAGGTTGGGGGCGTTCTTGGTGATGGCGGCGCCGCCGGCCATGGCGGTGTTGCCCTCGGTCATGTAGATGCACTCCACGGGAGCGCCGTCCTTGATCTGGGCCATTACGCCGGACTCATAGGACAGACCCACCACATACTCGCCGTTGATAACCAGGTTATACACATCCTTGGAGGAGGTGGTGGAGAAGCAGTTGGGCAGCAGCTTGCCGATGTAGTCCCAGCCCTTGTCGTCGTCGAACTTGTCGCCCTTGGTGGCCAGGATGGTCTGGAGCTGGCGCCAGCCGGAGGAGGCGGCGTCAGGGGCGGCCAGAATGATCTTGCCGGACAGCTCGGGCTGAAGGAGGTCGTCGTAGCTCTCGATCTTGATGCCCAGCTGATCCCGCAGGTCGGGGTTGACCACCAGGCACATCAGCTGCACGTCGTAGAAGGTGTAGTAGCCGGCGGCGTCGTGATACATCTGCTCCTTGTCGCAGGCGGCGGTGTAGGGCTGGAGGATGTCGTGATAGGTGGTGCCGTCGGCGGCGAACATACCGCCGATGACCACGTCGGCGTCGCAGGATTCGTCGCTGCGGATACGGGTGGCCAGGGTGCCCACCGAGTCGGACTGAATCTCCATCTTGCAGTCGGGGTAGTACTTGGTCCACAGGGATTTCAGGGCGTCCTGCTCGGTCTCGCCGATGGTGGTGTAAATGGTGATTTTGCCGGTGACCTCGCTGGCGTCACGGACGTAGTAGGGGCGGTCATCCTTGGGAACGGAGCTGGAGGCGCCGGAACCAGGAGTGGAAGTATTGCCCTTGACGCTGGAGCTGCCGCCGCCGCCCCCGCCGTTACAGGCGGCCAGCGACAGGGCCATTGCGATGGTCAGAAACAAGGCAGTCAGTTTTTTCATTTCATTTCTTCCTTTCAAATTTGATTTTATGTAAACTTTCGTTACATACGAACATCTTCCAGCTTTGTGAACTTCAGATACAGCGCAAGGCAGATTACCGTTACCAGCATGGTGACAGTGGCAAAGACGGCGGCCACGCCATAGATGCCCGTGGTGATGCTGGAGTAGGTGCCGATGGTCAGGGTGATGGTGCTGTTATTGTAGAGAATGACGCCGGAGGACATCTCGGTGATAATGGAGACAAAGCTGAGCACCGCGCCGGAGATGATGCCGCTGCTCATCATGGGAACGGTAATCTTCACAAAGGCCTCCAGCTTGGGCGCGCCCAGGCTGAGGGCCGCCTCCTCAATAGAGATGGGAATTTTCATCATGGACGCGGTAGCCGACCGGCTGGTGAAGGGCATGCGGCGGATGGCCAGGGCGATGGTCATAATCAGCAGGCCGCCGGTGAGCACCAGGGGCTTGCGGGAGAAGGCCACCACCAAGGCAATGCCGATCACCGAGCCGGGCATGATATAGGGGAGCATAGACACGGTGTCGATGGTATTGGTCAGTACATTGCTCCGGCGGACCACCAGATAGGCGATCAAAATGGCAATCACCAGGATGATAACCAGGGCAGAGACACTGACCACCAGGGTATTGCCGATGGACCGGACCAGCATCTTCTCCAGGGCCTTTTGATAGTTGACAAGGGAGTAGCCGGGCTGGAGCACCGCATTCCGGTAGTTGCGGAAGGACATATTGACAATATAAATCTGGGGAAGCAGGGCCACGCCCACCAGCAGGTAGCAATACAGGTGCATCAAGATACCCTTCAGTCCGGTGGCCTCCTTGGGGGCGATGGGGTGCAGGGCGCTGATGGTGAACTTGAACCGGTTGGATGCAAAACGCTGAATCAGGAAAATAACCGCCGTTACCAGCACGGCAATCACACTGACCGCTGCGGCAAAGTGGTAATCGGTGCCGTTTTCGCCCAAATAGGAGTTGTAAATCAGCACCGGGAAGGTGCTGTACCCCCGGCCGATGAGCACCGGCGTGCCGAAGTCGGCGAAGGACCGCATAAACACCAGCAGGGCGGCGGCCAGGATGGTGGGCATGGTCAGGGCCATGATAACCCGTTTAAAGCGGTCCACCCCCTTGCAGCCCATGCTCTCGGCGGCCTCCAGCAGGGAGTTGTCAATATCCCGAAAGGCGCCGTTCATATAAATGACCACCAGCGGAAAGAGCTTCAATGTCTGAACAAGGACGATACCGCCGAAGCCATAGATGGACAGGCCGGTGATGCCGATGGATTTGAGCATCTGCGTGAGGATGCCGGAGTTGCCCATGAGCAGAATCCAGGCGTAGGCCCCGATGAAAGGGGCGGACATGGTACACAGCAGGCACAGGACAAAGAGAATTTTACGCCCTTTCAGCTGGTAAAAGGAGTAGAAGTATGCAAAGGGAATCCCCAGCAGCAGGCTGGCCGCCATCACGCACACAGCAATTTTTGTGCTGTTGAAAATGGTGTTGTAGTAGTTGGGTTTGCTGAAAAACTTCTGGAATGCGTCGGTGGAGAACTGGCCGCCGGTATAGACCGCCTCAATCAGCAGCCGGCCCACCGGATAGACCAGAAACACCAGAAAGATCAGCAGCAGGACCCAGGAAACCGCGCTCCAGAAGTCAAGGCGTCGCTTCTTAACACTCATGACACATCCCTCCGCCCGGCTGAGACCGACGGCAGGTCGGTGCTGTTCTTTACGCCCTTCATCAGGCTGGCGGTGGAGTCGGGGTCGAACAGGTTGACCTTTTGGGCCTTCAGGGTCAGGGTGACCTCGCTGCCCGGGGGGATGATGGAGTCGATCTCCGACTCCTGGATGATCTCCACATCCTCACCCGTCTCCAGCTCCACAAAGTAGTGGGTGTTGGGACCCAGGAAAACGCTGTCTTTAATGGTGGCCTTCAGCCCGGCGGGGTCGGCGTCCGGCTGGCGGAGCTGAACCAGCAGCTCCTCGGGGCGGATGGACACGGTGACCGCCCGGTCCCGCAGCTCCTCCTCCCGGACGGCCGGGATCTCCACCTCGTAGCCGTTTTTGAACCGCAGCACCGCCCTGCCGTCCACCGCCTTCAGGCTGGCTTCCATGAGGTTGGACTTGCCGATAAAGGTGGCGACAAACAGGTTGGCGGGGCGCTGGTAGATGTTCTTCGGCTCGCTGCAGTGGTGGATGACGCCGTCCTTCATCACGGCAATCCGGTCGGAGATGGCCATGGCCTCCTCCTGGTCGTGGGTGACGTAGACGGTGGTGATGCCCACCTGCCGCTGTATGTTTTTGATTACGGTGCGCATCTCCACCCGCAGCTTGGCGTCCAGGTTGGACAGGGGCTCATCCATCAGCAGCACATCGGGCTGGATAACCAGAGCCCGGGCCAGGGCCACCCGCTGCTGCTGGCCGCCGGACAAGCGCTCAGGCATCCGGTCGGCATACTGGTCGACGTGGACCAGCTGAAGGAATTTGTCCACCTCCTGCTTCATGTCCTCTTTGGACATGTGCTTATATTTCAGGCCGAATTCCACATTTTTCCGCACGGACAGGTTGGGGAAGATGGCGTAATTCTGAAACACCATGCCGATATCCCGCTTGCCCGGCTCCATATCGTTGATGACCTTATCGTTGAAACGGAATTCGCCGCCCTCGATAGAGTTGAAGCCTGCGATCATACGCAGCAGGGTGGTTTTTCCGCAGCCGGAGGGTCCCAAAAGGGTAAACAGTTCCCCTTCCTGGATATTGATGGAAAGATCAGGAATTACGGTCACGCTGCCATAGCGTTTGACAGCGTGGCGAATGGAAATGGTTACACTCATAAAAATCAACCGCTCCTTTGCACAAATTGTATAATTCATTTCTTGTTTATACAAATATTTTAGTGTTTTCGCCCCGCGTTTGACTACCTAACATATCGTCCGAATGGAAAAAATATCGTACAAATTTGTAGGAGAGACTGTGGGCATACTTTGACATATTTGACAACGGCAGAAAATCAGGCGGAAAGGTTATGTTTATTGCTTCCGCTCTGCGACGGTTTCTGGGGAAAAGTAAAAAGGACATGATTATGGCTGGTTCTCATTGGGAGAACCAGCTGTTTCTGATTTTTTCGACAAAATAATTGCACAATTCCGCAACTTCTCTAAAATAAATCTATCAAAAAAAGGAGGAAACGTATGAATACATATGGATATGTCCGGGTCTCTACCAAGGACCAGAATGAAAGCAGGCAGATGGCCGCCATGCAGGAATTCGGGGTGGGTGACAGCTGCATCATTCTGGACAAGCAGAGCGGCAAGAACTTCGACCGGCCCGGCTACCGGCGGCTGGTGCGGAAGCTGAAAGCCGGCGACACCCTTGTAATCAAGAGCATCGACCGGCTGGGACGAAACTACGATGAAATTTTGGAGCAGTGGCGGCTGCTGACCAAGGAAAAACAGATTGCCATTGTCGTGCTGGACATGCCGCTGCTGGACACCCGTCAGGGCCGGGACCTCACCGGGGTGCTGATTGCCGACATTGTGCTTCAGCTCCTGAGCTACGTGGCCCAGACGGAACGGGAGTTCAACCACCAGCGGCAGGCGGAGGGGATCGCGGCTGCCAAAGCCAGGGGGGTCCACTTCGGGCGCAAATACAAGGACCGGGGAGAAAATTACAAGTCCGTCATGGCCGCATGGCGCAAAGGAAAAATTTCCGGCCGGGCGGCAGCGAAAGAATTAGGGGTAGCACACGGGACTTTCCAGCGGTGGTGCCGGGACGAAGCAGCACAATAACAAAAAAACACAGAACAAAAGGAACAAATTTGGATAATAACGTGTGGATTGCGGTCCACACAAAAAATCAAACATAGTTTGGCGGTTTACAAGGTGTGGTTTGCAAGCCAAGCCTTGCAAACTGCGCTATTGAGCAAGGTGAGGCCGCTTTATCAAGGCGGCTCGCCTTGCTCGCTTCTATTTGATGAAAAAAGTATAGCATACCTTACCAAACATTGCAATAGGAAACGTGGCTTACAAACCACACTTTATAAGCCAGTACAGGGCCAAAAGCTGGAAAAGAACGGCGAAATTTGCGGCAATCGCAGGGGCAGGGGGATGAGATGGAGACCAGAAATTTGGAGAAGACGGCGGCGGCGGCGTCATCGGAGGAAATCCAGCCTCTTACCCTTACCCGAAAGACGGGGAAAAGTTGTACATATTTGTACATCAAACGCATGCAGGATATTGTCCTGTCGGCGCTGGCCCTGTTGCTGCTCTCCCCGCTGATGCTGCTGCTTGCCCTGGCGGTGGTGATTGACGACCCCAAGGGCGGCCCTATCTTCTCTCAGGTGCGCTGCGGCCGGGGAGGGGAGGCCTTCCGCCTCTATAAATTTCGCACGATGTGCGTGGACGCGGAGAAGCGCCTGGAGGAGCTGCTGCCTTACAACGAAATGACAGGGCCGGCGTTTAAGATTCAAAACGACCCGAGAATCACCCGCCTGGGGCGGTTTTTGCGGTCTACAGGGCTGGACGAGCTGCCCCAGCTGGTCAATATCCTGAAGGGGGACATGACCATCGTCGGCCCCCGGCCGCCGCTGTTTCGAGAGGTGCTGGAGTATACCGACTATCAGCGGCAGAGGCTGGCGGTCACCCCCGGGCTCACCTGTTTCTGGCAGGTGAGTCCCAACCGCAACAGCCTGAGCTTCGACGCCTGGGTGGAGCTGGATCTGCGTTACATACGGGAGCAGAGCTGGCTCTTGGACTGGAAGCTGATTTTTCAGACAGGAAGGGCGGTTCTCCGCCGGGAGGGCATGTAGGGAGGTTTGAGTATGAGAAAAAAAGCAGGCAGAAAAGAGGCCGCCCGGGTGGCCCGTCCAAAGAGGCGCAGATGGGTACTTTTGTGCGGGCTTCTGGCGGCTGCCGCACTGGTGCTTGGCGGGCGCTGTCTCTGTTCAGAGGAGCTGGAAGTGACCTTTCACCATCTGTATTCGCCCAAAATCGTGGGCGGGGAGAATATCCGCGTCGTCGTCCTGTCAGACCTGCACAACCGGGAATTTGGCCCCGGGAACGGGGAGCTGGTGGAGCGAATCGCGGCCCTGCGCCCCGACCTGATCGCCATAGCGGGCGACATGGTCAACGCGGACGACGGCAATCTGGACGTGATTCTTACGCTGTGCGGCAAGCTGCTGGAGCTCGCCCCCGTCTACTACAGCCCGGGCAACCACGAGAGCAGCCTCATGTATGAGAAGGGGAGCCCCATTGAGGGCCAGCTGCTGGACCTGGGCGTCCACGTTCTGGTGAACCGGGCGGAGGAGCTGACGGTAAACAGGACGCCCCTTCTGATCGGCGGCCTGACCACGTCCACCGAGGGCTATGAGGAGTACGGCGCCGTATTTTTTGAGGAGTACGAAAAAAGCAGCGCATTTAAGCTGCTGATCGCCCACTACCCCAGCCTCTACTATGAGGCGCTGGCCGACGGGGCGGTGGACCTGGGCATCTGCGGCCACTACCACGGCGGACAATTCCGGCTTCCGGTGGTTGGCGGACTGTACCACGGGGACACAGGCCTTTTCCCCAAATACAGCGGCGGGATGTACCGGCTGTCCAACAGTACCATCTTTGTCTCCCGGGGGATGGGGGGCCACAACGGCCTGCCCCGGATCAACAACCGGCCCGAGCTGGCGGTAATCGACATCAACGGCCGGCAGGAGACAAATTACTCGTAACCAATGGAAAGAAAGGAGACGTAACAGCATGATTTTGGTATGCGCAATCGTTCCGGCGCTGATTTTGGGTCTGGCCGTTCTGTATGCGGTGCTGCTCCGGCGCTTTTTCATCGTGAAAGCGAAGCTTCCGGTGCTGGGCGTGCGGGGAGCACTGGGCCGCACGGCGGGCAAACGGAGGAAGCTGGCGGCCCTGGGGGCGCTGTTCTTTGTGGTCTGCCTGGCCGCCCAGGTGGCCGCCGCCATCTGGGCCCCCGAAATGCTGATGGTGTTCAACTATGAGGAGGCGGCCCGGGGACAGAATCCCAATGTCACCCGGTTCAACGAGTCTAATATCCTCTCCGAGGGCATTTTAGAGCAGGTCATTCAGCGGGGTGGCCTGGAGCTCAGCGCGGAGCAGCTGTCCGGCTGCCTGAGCATCTCCACCCCGCTGGACGCGGAAAAGCTGGATGTGAGCCAGGAGTCGGACCTGAAGATTTCCACTGAGTACCATGTCCGCTGTGCTGAGCGGGTGTCCCTGTACCA
Source organism: uncultured Oscillospiraceae bacterium (assembly GCA_910585815.1). GTDB lineage: Bacteria > Bacillota > Clostridia > Oscillospirales > Oscillospiraceae > Lawsonibacter. The sequence goes on from CAJUFJ010000004.1 coordinate 24,910, forward strand.
CACCGACCCCAAGACGGTATTGAACCTTCTGGCCGATGTGTATTGGGAAAATTTTGTGCAGAACTACGCGGAGAACGACAGCATCCTGGACCTGTCCTTTGACAAGCTGGAGGGCATGGAGTATCTGGACGCAAAGGACTATCTGGAGATGCAGGCCAACAAGCTGCGCAACTACCTGCCCGGCTACAGCGCCGAGAGCAGCAGCTTCCGGGCGGAGGGGAATGAGGAGACCTTTGCCTCTCTCTCCCAGAAGATCAGCAACTTTATCGACATCGAGCTGGAGCGGTATGAGGCCTTTGTCCTGGAGAACGGCCTGGCCGGCAACCGGACCACCTATCAGTCTCGGATGCAGTATGCCAACCGCCGGCTGGACGTCTCCAAGCGGAAGGAGATGGCCGCCCACGACGTGCGGATCGAGGCCATCAACATGTATAACGCCTACATGACCCGCTTTGTGCTTATCCCTACCTATGACACCAATAAGGAGTTTTACATGTCCAAGACCAAGGTGGGGGTGGACTACTTCGCGGACGAGGCCAAGGAGCATCTGGAATCTGCTACAAAGCTGGTAGAGGAGATGGAGCACAACTCCTACGCCGCCCAGCAGATTGGCGCCTCCTACGCCTCCACCGCCCTCTACACCCAGGCCGATCAGCGGATCGAGGCGCTGAAGGCCGAGCTGCTGAATCTGGCCGCCCAGAGCCGGGAGCTCTGCAGCACCTATGTGAAGGAAAAGCGGGACGGCTATATCCAGGTGAGCTTTGCCCCTCCGGCCGTGCCGGAGAGCGTGCTGAAGTCCCTGGCGCTTACCGCCCTGTTCGTCGCCGCCCTGGGCGGGAACGCCGTACTGGCCCCCTTCTATCAGGAGTATCGGAACAGCCGCCCGGGCGGCCGTAAAGGAAAACGGGAAGAAATACTGCGGGAGGAGGCGCCGGCATGAAAGAATTGGATGTATTTCGCTATTTGAAAAAATACCGGGCCATCATCGCCGGTGTGTCGGTGCTGGCGGGCGTCGCCTTTTTTCTGATTGCCCAGCTCTATATTCAGCAGTACACCGCCGTTACGGTGATCGAATACACCGGCGCCCGGGCCGAGGAGGGCTACTCCCCCGACGGGAAGAAGATCGACACCACGGAGCTGTACGCCACCAATCTGGTGGCCCAGGCCATGAAAAAGCTGGACATCGATGTTACACAGGCCACCGCCGACAGTATCCGCATGAACATCCATGTGGAACCGGTGATCACCGAGGAGGATCTATTGGTGCAGCAGGCCAAGCTGGACAACGGGGAGAAGGACTACGAGCTGAACCCCACCCGCTATGTGGTGTCCTTCAGCTGCGGCGTCAGCAGCGGCAAGGAGTACCCCCGCATGGTGCTGAACCAGATTTTGCAGGAGTACGCCAGCTACTATGGAAAGAGCCACGTGAACACCTCCCTGGCCGCCAACCCGGTCAGTGACATCACCACCAAGGGCTATGACTACCTGGAGATGGCGGAGGTGATGGACGACACCCTCACCAGCATCACGGATCATCTGGCTGACAAGGTCCAGTGGAACGGGGAATTTCGCTCCAGCCGGACGGGCTACAGCTTTCAGGACCTGAAGGACGAATTTGAGCTGATCCGCGACGTGGAGGTCCGGCAGCTCTTTTCGGAGATTTTGGTGGGCAAAGTCACCCGGGACCGGGATTTGCTTCTGGAGAAGTACAAAAACCGGAATAACAACCTGGCCATCTCCAACAGCGCAGCCTCCTTTGAAATTGACCGGATCAAAGGCATCATCGGCGCTTACGAGGATGCGATGGGGGAGTTCGGCACCCCTGTGGTCAACGACCAGGGGGAGAGCGCGGGGGATACGCTCCAAAACAGTGTTCTGCCCGACGTCTATGACGACTGGAACAAGGACGAGGACGGAAATTGGACCCCGGTGGACCGGACCGCGGAGTACGACGTCCTGTTGGAGAAGTACATTGAGGACCGGACCCTCTATGAGCACAATGTCATTGACGGGGACTATAACCGCTACGTTCTGGACGTATTTACCGGCGCCCCGGCCAGCTCCTCCCAGGCGGACCAGGAGCGGGTGCAGGGTGAGATTGCCCGTCTGGCGGAGGAGATAAACGCCCTCCAGACCATCTACTACGAGACCAACGACGAGTATAACGAGTATCTGGGTGCACAAAACATTATGATGCTCTCCAGTGTCCGGGTGACCGAGCGGTTCCCCATTGCCGTCTTCACCATCCTGATTGTGGTGATCTTCGGCGCGCTGGGCTGTGCCGGTGCGGCGCTCTTTGGCCGGATCGAGGACTTTATTGAGTACTACGCCTTTACCAACAAGGTGGACGGCCTGCCCAACCGGGCCAAGTGCGACCAGTTCATCGCCTCCCGGGAGGGACGTCCGCTGCCTGAGAGCTTCGCCTGCGTGGTGTGCAAGCTGGCGAATCTGCAGACGGAAAATGCCCGGCTGGGCCGGGAAGCCGGCGATCAGATGCTGAAGGACTTCGCCGGGATGCTGACCTCTATATTTGCCCCCTCCGACCGACTGTTTGTAGGCAATAACGGCGCGGGGCAGTATCTGATCTTCGCGGAGGCCCTGGAGCGGGAGCAGGCGGAGGCGGCGCTGTTCCAGGTGGGCGTGGCGCTGGAACAGAAGGCCCAGGAGCGGGGCTACCGGCTGGAGCTGCAAAACGGCTTTGCCCAGGCGGGGGCGGAGCAGTGCTATTACATCCGGGAACTGCTGTCCACCGCCATGAAGCGGACCGGCCCGGCCAGCGCGAAAGCAGAGGCCGGGGCCGGGAGCCGGTAGGAGTGCCGGAGGAAAGGGGGGATGCGGTTTGTGCTCCGTCGTTTACATGCTTCTGGCCACCGGGATGTTCTTCTTCCAGGACACCTATTTTTCCCTGGGAGGTATGGAGCTGAGCCTGAAAAACCCCTGTGCGCTGGCCATTGTTTTCCTGGCGCTGCTGAACTTCATCGCCACGGTGCGGCTGGACCGCCTGCTGGTCCTGTCCCGGCACACGGCGGTTCAGGCCCTGCCCTATCTGATCCCCCTGGTCTTTTCCTCGGTCATCTGGGTGAGCACGCGGGCGGAGAGCGCCGCCGTGTTAAACGGCGTATCCATGATCCTTCCGCAGCTGCTGTCAGTGATGGTGGCTGCCGCCACACTGTACCTCTTTGGGGGCAGGGGGCTCTGGTACTGCCTGGGGGCCATGTGCGCAGCAAACTTCATCAGCGTGCTGGTGGTGATCTGCGTGGGGGGACCGGCTGCCTTTCTGCAGGAGTTCTATACCCTTCTGGTCACCTTTACCCAGGAGACCGGCCCCCTGATGATGCAGCTGGAGACCCACGACCTGACCTTTGCCTTCGGGCCCTTCCTGCTCTACCTTCTGCTGCACTGGAAGACCTCGCCCCATCCCGCCCTCTGGCTGGCCCTGATCGCCTTCTTCTCCCTGGTGGGATTGAAGCGGATCGCCTTTCCCGCCCTGGCGCTGGGGCTTCTGGCGGCGCTTCTGGTGCGGCGGCTGCCGGACAAGGCCGCCCGACAGACCGCGCTGTGCGCCGCCGCAGCCATGATGGCGGTCAGCTTCCTCTACATCACAGGGATTCGCTATGGCCTCTTTGACTATCTGGAGACGCACTTTGGGCTGGACACCAAGGGCCGGGCGGAGCTGTTCGCTAACGTGGCCCCCTACTACGACATCAGCTTTCCCTACCTGGGCCGCGGGACGGGATTTGAGCGCACGGTGGAGTGGTTCTCCGGTGTGGAGTACGGGGTCCCGCTGCGCACCCAGACCCAGATACACAACGATTTTCTCCGTATGTACCTGAATATTGGCTTTGTGGGGTACTGGGTCTGGCTGTGGAGCTGGCTGCCTGCCCGGCTGAGCTACTGGTTCCGCCGGGCGGGGAAGGACGTGGGCTGTCTTTTTCTGGGCATCTGCGTCTACTGCTTTGTCCTCTACGCCACGGACAACACCATTTATTATCCCTATACGATGATTGCCTGCGCCCTGGTCCCCATGGCCTGCGAGCTGGACGCCCAGGCGGAGGCCGCCCTGGAGCGCCGCTGCGCCCAGTGGAGCGGCGGGGCGCACGGGGAGCTAAACGAGCTTTGAGAGGTGAGGGCTTTGAGGAACAGGAAATTGCGGGTCTGCTTTGCCGCCTCCTCCGGGGGGCACCTGGCGGAGCTGATGATGCTGTGCCCCCTGATGGAGCAGTATGACAGCTTTCTGGTCACCGAAAAGACGGCCTACCGGGCTGCGGCAGAGGGGATGCGGTGCTATTACCTTTTACAGGTGAACCGCCGGGAGGTCTCGTTCTTTCCCCGGCTGCTGGTAAACGCCCTGCGCTCCCTGAAGATCTGCCTGGCGGAACGCCCGGACGTGGTGGTCTGCACCGGCGTGCTGGCCACGGTGCCCCTGTGCCTGCTGTGCAAGCTGTTTGGGAAAAAGCTGGTGTTTATCGAGTCCTACGCCAAGGTGGAGCGGCCTACCCTGACCGGAAAGCTCCTCTATCCCTTTGCGGACCGCTTCTACATCCAGTGGCGGGAGCTGCTGGAGTTCTATCCCAAGGCCGTGTGCGTGGGCGGCGTCTTTTGAGGTGGACGGTATGATATTTGTAACAGTCGGGTCCCAGAAGTTTCCCTTCGACCGCCTGATCCGAAAGGTGGACCAGATGCTCCGGGAGGGCCTGATTCAGGAGGAGGTATTCATCCAGACGGGGGCCAGCCGCTGCGTCCCGTCCTGCCCGCACCAGGCCTTCTGCGAGGGGGAGCAGTTCCAGACGCTGCTGGAGACGTGCAGCGTGCTGATTACCCACGGGGGCGCGGGCACGATGGTGGACGCAGTGAAGCGGGGGAAGCGGGTGGTTGTGGTCCCCCGCCTGGCCCGGTACGGGGAGCACGTGGACGACCACCAGCTGGAGCTGGCAAAGCGGCTCCACGGGATGAACCTGCTCCACGCCTGCCTGGACGTGGAGCAGCTGCCCCAGGCCCTGGGCCAGGTCAGGACCCACCGGTTTGCCCCGTTTCAATCCAATACCCAGGTGTTTTTAGCGTCCCTTGACGGCTATATCCGCTCGCTGTGAGCAGGAGGTTTCCATGAGAATTTTAGAGATTGGCCCCAGCGAGACCCGCTCCCGGGGGGGAATGGCCGAGGTGATCCGGGACATCCGGGAGAGCGAGGTGCTGGGCCGGACCTTTGAGATTGACAGCTTTCCCTCCTATATCGACGGCAGCCTGCCGGTGCGGCTGCTGTACACCCTGTATGGCTGCCTTCGGTTTTTGACCTGCTGGCGGAATTATGACCTGTTCCACATCCACATGTCGGAACGGGGCAGCGTCTTCCGCAAATATTTCTATCTGCGGACGGTGAAGCGGGCCGGAAAAAAGGCGGTTGTCCATATCCACGGCGCGGAATTTCTCACCTTCTACGACGGCCTGTCCGGCCGGAAAAAGGAGCTGGTAGACAACCTGTTCCGCCAGGCCGACCTGGTGCTGGCCCTGTCCGGCCGCTGGAAGCGGGAGCTGGAGGAGCGGTTTCAGATGAAAGCGTGCCGGACCCTGTATAACGGCGTGGACCCTGTGAAGCTCCAGCCGGCGGTTTCCGACCCGACGGAGCATCGGAATGCCTTTCTGATGCTGGGCCGGCTGGGGGAGCGGAAGGGGACCTATGACCTCCTCGCGGCGGCGGAGCTGGCCATCCGGCAAAATCCGGCGCTGACCCTCTGCCTGGCGGGGGACGGCGAGGTGGAGCAGGTCCGGGCGCTGGTGCGGGAGAAGGGGCTGGAGCGGAACATTGCCGTGCCGGGCTGGATCGGCGGGGCGGAGAAGCTGCGCCTGCTGCGGGAGGCCGCCACCGTGGTGTTGCCCTCCTGGCATGAGGGGCTGCCCATGGCCATCCTGGAGGGGATGGCGGCGGGCAAGGCCATCATCAGCACCACCGTGGGGGCTATTCCCGAAGTGGTGGGGCCAGAGAACGGCATTCTGGTGGAACCTGGAGACATTCCCGCCCTGGCGGAGGCCCTGCTGCGGTGCAGCGGCGACCCCGAGGGCCTTGTGCGCATGGCCGAAAGCAGCCGCCAGAAGGTGGGGGAGACCTTCAGCGTCCGCCGGACCCACGAGACACTGGCGGGATATTACAAACAACTCATGGAGCAGGGAGGGCGGGATGGAACAACCGTTAATCAGCGTGATTGTGCCGGTGTATAACGTGGAGGGCTACGTACAGCCCTGTCTGGACGCCCTTCTGGCCCAGACCTGGCCGAACCTGGAGCTCATACTCATTGACGACGCCTCCACAGACGGCAGCGGGGGCGTCTGCAAAGCCTGCGCGGCCCGGGACAGCCGGGTCCGGGTGGTCCGCTTCCCAGAAAACCGGGGGCCCTCCGCCGCCCGGAACGAGGGGGTCCGCCGGGCGGCAGGGGCCTATATCGCCTTTGTGGACGCCGACGACCGGGTGGAGCCCGATCTTCTGGAGAAGCTGTACCGCTGCCTGGAGGAGACCGGGGCGGAGGTCAGCGCCTGCGGGGCCGACGGCATTGCGCTGAAGGGCGGTCCCGCTGCCGTCTACAACCGGACGGAGGCGGTCTGCTGCCTGGCCCGGGGCGTCCCCTTCAACATGGTTCCCTGGGGCAAGCTCTACCGGGCGGAGCTGGTGAAGCAGTGCCCCTTTGACGAGGATGTGTTCTACAGTGAGGACCTGCTGTTTCTCTACGCGGTCCTGAAGCGGGCCCGTCGGGTCGCCTACCGGCCGGATGTGCTGTACCACTACACCCAGCGGACGGGAAGTCAGGTGCAGAGCGGCATGACCCGGCGGAAATGCACGGCGCTTTCCGCCCACGATCTGGTCTGCGCGGACGCCGCCGCAAGCTTTCCGGAGGCGGTGGAGGATTTTCGGCAGCTGGTGCTGGAGGCGGACCGGAATATGGCAGTGCTTGCCGTGAAAAACGGCTGTGAAGGCGGGCGGACCTTCTCCTATCTGAAGCAAATTCAGGTGAATGTCCGGCGGCATTTCAGCCGGCGGGCTCTGGCCCTGTGTCCCGGCAGGAAGGAGGCGGCCTCCATCCTGCTCTTATATGTCAGCGCGGCGGCCTTTTGGGCGGCCGCTGCGGTCTGTACGCGCCGGAAGGGCCGGAGAGGCGGGGCATGATGGAGCCGAAAATCAGTGTAATTGTGCCGGTGTACCGGGTGGAGGCCTATGTGGAACGGTGTCTGGCCTCGCTTGCGGCTCAGACCTGGTCCCATATGGAGGTCATCATGATCGACGACGGCTCCCCCGACGGCAGCGGCCGAATCTGCGACGGCTGGGCCGCCCGCGACAAGCGGTTTCAGGTGGTCCACCTCCCGGAAAACCGGGGGCTCTCCGCCGCCCGGAATGAGGGGGTGAGCCGGGCCTCGGGGGAATATATCGCCTTTGTGGACTCCGACGACTATGTGGAGCCCGAGCTGCTGAAAACGCTGTACCGCGCACTGACAGAGGGCAGGGCGGATATCAGTGCCTGCGGAGATGTGGGTCTGGGGCTGAGGACGGGGCCCGCCCAGGTCCTATCACCGGAGGAGGCGGCCCGCTGTCTGGCCCGGCGCACCCACTTCCTTTGGACGGTCTGGGGCAAGCTGTTCCCGGCGGAGCTGGTAAAGGATATCCCCTTTGACGGGCAGGCGTTTTGCTGCGAGGACCTCCTGTTTTTCTATCAAATCCTACAGCGGGCCGGCCGGATCGCTTATGTGCCGGACCCGCTCTATCACTATGTCTACCGGGAAGGAAGCCTGGTTAACAATGGTGTGACCAGTAAACGCTGTACGGTGCTCTCCGTGCTGGACGGGATCTGTGAGGACGCCGCCGCGTGCTTCCCGGAGGGGGAGGCCTGTTTCCGGCAGGTGGCCCTGGATACCGCCGCCCGGCTGGCCATGCAGGCCGTGGAAAGCGGGGCGGAGGGCGGTCTGGAGGACTGCCTGGGGCGGTTTCGCGCGGATACCCGCCGGCATTTCCGCTGGCGCGCGTGGGGCCTGTGCCCGGACCTAAAGAGCGGAGCGGCGGAGCTGGCGCTGCTGGCCGGCGTGCCGGCGTTTAAGGGGCTGGCCGCGGCCTACCGGCTGGTAAAACGCCTGAGGCAGAAGGTGAGGGGGTGACGGAGCCCGATGGACCAGGGGGCGCGTATCCGAAAAAATATCAAATATGCCGTGGCGGGGGAACTTCTGCTGGCCGTGCTGAAATTTATATCCCGCCGGGTCTTCGTCCTTATGCTGGGGCGGGAGTATTTGGGGCTGAACGGGCTTTTTACCGATGTGCTCTCCATGCTCTCCCTGGCAGAGCTGGGGTTCAGCGTCTCCATCACCTACAGCCTCTACCGCCCGGTGGCCCAGGGGGACACGGAGCTGATCAAGTCGCTGATTCGGCTGTACCGGCGGGTGTATTGGACCGTCGGCCTGGTGGTTCTGGCCGTGGGACTGTCCTTGACCCCCTTCCTGCGCTTCTTTGTGAAGGAGATGCCCAGGGATATCCCCCATATCCCGCTGATCTATGTGCTGAACCTGGCCAACGCCAGTGTCTCCTATTTTTTTGCCTATAAATCCACCCTGCTCTTTGTGCATCAAAAGAAGTATTTGGAGACGGCCATCCGGGCCGGGGTGTCGCTGGCCGCCACCGGGGCACAGATCGGGGTGCTGGTGCTTACCCGTAATTACCTCTATTATCTGTTTCTTGCCATCGCGGCCACGGTGGTGCAGAACGCCGCTGTCTCGTGGAACGCCGACCGGCTGTACCCCTATCTGCGGGAAAAGGACGTCCGTCCGCTGCCTGCGGAAGTCCTGGCGGAGCTCCGCCGCAACGTGCGGGCCATGCTGCTCCACCGCATCGGGGCGGTGGCGGTGTTCAACACGGACAATCTGCTGATCTCTAAGTTTGTGGGAGTGGCCGCCGCCGGGCTGTACTCCAACTATATGATGATACGGGGCTTTCTGAACATCCTGGTCAGCGCGCTGTTCGACGCCATTACGCCCGCCCTGGGAAATCTGACCGCAACGCAGCCGGAAGAACACGGGCGGACGGCCTTCCGACGCCTGAATTTTTTCTCTGCGTGGCTCTTTGGCTGGATGAGCATTTGCCTGTTCTGTCTCTACGACCCGTTTATTGACATCTGGCTGGGCCAGGGCTATCTGCTGTCCAGGCCTGCGGTGCTGCTGATTGTGCTGAACTTTTATGTAAATAGCATGCGTATTCCTGTAAATAACACCAAAAGCGTCCTGGGCCTCTTTTGGGACGACCGCTACAAGTCGATTCTGGAGGCGGTTTTTAACCTGGTGCTCTCGGTGCTGCTGGCCCGGCGGTGGGGCGTTGCCGGCATCCTGACCGGGACGCTGATCAGCACGCTGGCCTTCCCCTTCTGGTGTGAGCCGCTGGTCCTGCACCGCCGGGGGCTGCGAATTTCCCCCTGGACGTACTTTGCCGGTTACGGGGCGCATCTGGCGGTGACCGTCGCCGCCGGAGGGCTGACCTGGCTGCTGTGCCGTCCGGCCGGCGGCGGATTTGGATGGTTTTTGTGGCGGTGCCTGCTCTGCGTGCTGGTGCCCAACGTGGTTTACCTGATTGTATACCGACAGACAGAGGAGTTGACATTTTTTAAAAGGGAGGGAAGGGCCGTTTTAAAGAGGCTGCTGTAAGGCCCGGACGCCTGCGGCGGCCCGGCGGAAGGAGGAGAATTCCGGAAAAAAGGGCTTCCCTTTTTAAAAGGGCTGTGGTATACTGAACCGGCAAAGTCTCCCACCTCTGCCGGAGGGAAATTCCCGTGTTGCTCCGGCAAATCTGGCAGGCTTTTCCTGTGCATTCGGGTAAGATTTTATAAAGGAGCGAGAAAGACGTGGCCTGGAAACGTACGGACTCCCGAGCCCGGGAGAAAAAGAGGAGCCTCAACGGCAGAATTTTAAAAAATACCATCCTGAACATTCTGGTGCTGGTGGTGGTATGCTGCGGAATCATGGCGGCGGCCATGCAGTCGCTGGCCAACAGCATCCTGCTGGACAGCCTGCAGCCCATGGCCCGGCAGTCGGCCAAGACGGTGGAGGCCAATATCCACATGCTGGCCGACCGCATGATGACCATAGCGGGGGATACCCGCATCACCGAGCCCGCCGACAACAGTTGGGCCGTCCGTCAGGGGGTGTTGGAGGAGGCGGCTGAGATCTATGAGCTGCATACCATCGGCTTCTATAACCTGAACGGCAGTCTGGTCCAGGGCATTGACGGCGCGCCCGATAGCCTGGACAGCGGCTTTTTCGCCCTTTTGAAGGAGACCGACAACCTGACCACCGATGACTCTACCATCTATCAGGGCAGGCTGGGCATCACCATGGGGATGCCGGTGAAGGCAGAGGGAGAGACCGTGCTGTATGTGGTGGGCGTCTATAAGTACGACACCCTCAACGACGTAATCAGCAGCATCAACCTGGGCCGGCACGGTATGGCCTACATGGTGAGCCACGATGGGATCGTCACCGGCCACCCGGACCAGTCTGTGGTGCTGTCCGGCCGGACCCTGTCCCAGATGTGCGGCGAAAGCCAGAAGACGGTGGACCGTGTGGTCAGCCACGAGACCGGCGCGGCGGAGTTCCGGGCGGACGGCAAGACCATGCTGGCCGCCTTCTCCCCCATCCGGGGCACCGAGTGGTCCCTGGTGATTCAGCTCCCCAAGGCGGACTACAGCTCCTACATCAACGGCGCTATGGTGGTGTCGGTACTGGCCACCATGGCGGTGCTGGTGGTGTCGATTTTGGTGGTGCTGAAGCTGGCCCGGTCCATCTCCCGCCCGGTGAAAAGCGTCACCGACCGGATGGTGGCCCTGTCGGGCGGCGACCTGCACACCGAGGTGATCCAGGTCCAGTCGGGCGACGAGCTGGAGGTGCTCACTCAGACCCTGGGGGTGACGGTGGAGAGCGTCAACCGCTACATATCAGACATCCAGCAGGTGCTGACCCATGTGGCGGGCGGAAACCTGCGGGCGGAGCCCCAGGTGGACTATAAGGGGGATTTCGCCCTGATCCGCACCAGCCTGAACACCATCATTCAGTCCATGAACGAGACCATCCTGGGCTTTGAGGCGGCGGCCAGCCGTCTGGCGGAGATGTCTGAGGAGCTCAACGGCCAGTCCGGCCAGCTCCAGCACGCCTCGGTGGAGCAGACCAAGTCCACCGAGGAGCTGGTGCAGGAGGTGGCCCATGTGAAGGAGCGCCTGGCCAGCGTGACGAACAGCAGCAATCAGACCCGGACCAAGACCGGGGAGATCGCCCAGTGCATCCAGGAGGCCAACACCCGCATGGACGCCCTCTCCGAGGCTATGGACGGCATCAGCGCCAACGCCCAGAAGATTACACAGATTGCCAAGTCCATTGAGGACATCGCCTTCCAGACCGGCATCCTGGCCATCAACGCCTCGGTGGAGGCGGCCCGGGCGGGCAGCGCCGGAAAGGGCTTCGCCGTGGTGGCCGAGGAGGTCCGGCAGCTGGCCTCCCGGAGCAGCGAGGCCGCCCAGAGCGCCGCAGATACGGTGAACAGCACCAGAGCCATGATCCAGACCGGCGTGGAGCTGACCGCCGACACCGCCGGCTCGCTCCAGAACATCTCCGCCGTCTCCAGCCAGATCGGCGGCATCACCGACCAGCTGGTGGCGGCCGTCCAGGGACAGGAGAGCGCCCTGGCCATCATGGAGGAGCGGATCGGGACCATCTTCTCCATCGCGGAGCGGAACCTGCAAAACGCCACCGGCACAGAGCAGTCCAGCGGGCTGCTGGCCAAGGAGGCGGAGGCCCTCCGCTTCCAGGTGCAGCGGTTTAAGGTAAAGGAGGAACGGGGCAGATGAAACGGATACTGAGTCTTGTACTGGCCCTGCTGCTGGCGGCGTCGCTGACGGCCTGCGGGGATAAGACAGCCCTTCAGGACGGCTACTACACCGCCCAGGCCGCCGAATTCAGCCACGGCTGGAAAGAGTTTATCACCATCATGGTGAAGGGCGGCAGCATCGTCTCGGTGGAGTACAACGCCGAAAATGCCAGCGGCTTTATCAAGAGCTGGGACAACGCCTATATGCAGAACATGCTCCACAGCAATGGGACCTATCCCAACGAGTACACCCGCTATTACGCCGGACAGTTGCTGAAGGGGCAGGGGGAGGGCACAATTGACGCCCTGGCCGGGGCCTCCTCCTCCCACGGCTCCTTCCAGAAGCTGGCCGCCGCAGTGGTGGAACAGGCCCGGAAGGGCGATTCCAGCATCGTGTTTGTGGACACAGCCCATTAAACCAGGAAGCGCCTCCGCCCAAGCCGGCGGGGGCGTTTCCGGCTGTTGCACTTGCCTCATAATTTTAGGAAAACTGACGAATGTAGGGCAAGGGCTCTGCCCTTGCCTTATTCCGTCGCCGCTTTATCCCCATACGGGGATAGGCAGAGGGGAACCCCTGCCCTCGTCTTCCCGATGCCGTTTTATCCCCTTACGGGGATAGGCAGGGGTAGAACCCCTGCCCTACATGACGTACGGGGTTGCCTTTTGGAGCATAATCTGGTATGCTCCCAGATAATTAAACGGAAAAGAGGACGGTTCCATCGTGAAGCTGAAACCCACATCCTGCGCGGTGGCGCTGTTCAGCAGCGCCTTTCTGGCCTTCGGGCTGTACCATGTCCACTCCTTCTCCGGGGTAACGGAGGGGGGCGTGCTGGGCATGACCCTGCTGCTGGAGCACTGGCTCCACATCTCCCCGGCGGTGTCCGGCTTTGTGATGAACGCGGTGTGCTACGCGGCGGGATGGCGGCTGCTGGGCCGGGCGTTCATCGGCTACTCCGCCGTCGCGGCGGCGGGCTTTTCCCTGGCCTATAAAATATTTGAGCAGTTCCCGCCCCTGTGGCCCGGTTTGGCCGAACTGCCGCTGGCCGCGTCGGTGCTGGGGGCGGTATTTGTGGGCGTGGGGGCCGGGCTGTGCGTCCGGGTGGGGGGTGCCACCGGCGGGGACGACGCCCTGGCCATGTGCCTCGCCCGTATGACCGGCTGGGATATCCAGTGGATCTACCTGCTGTCCGACTTTTCGGTGCTGGCCCTGTCTGTGAGCTACATCCCCCTGGAGCGCATCGGCTGGTCGGTGCTGACGGTGGTGCTCTCCGGCCAGATCATCGGGGTGATTCAGAAGGTTGGGAGAAAAGATTTCTGAATAACCGTTATTTCTGCCCGGATTTTTGCCGATAGTTACAACAGTGACAGACGGGAAAGGGGGAGAAATGCTGTGAGTGGTATGAGCATATCGGGGGTTGGGGGAGCTGCGGGCTATCCCGGCCCGTCCGCCGGCCGGCCGCCCGCCTCTCCCGCAAATGAGGAGCAGCAGGCCCTGGTGGACGCCCTCCGGGAGGAGCAGGAGGGCCAGCCCGATCTGGCGGAGATGATAAAGGAGGCCCGGGAGAAGGCGGCGGAACGGGAGGAGATGTTTAAGCTCCCCAAGAACAGCCGCCGGTACGGCGACACGGCCATCATCGCCTACTCCAAGCTGGCCCGGGCCAGGAGTCTGGGGGAGGTGGATGCCGCCTCCGGCTACGCCCGGCGGCAGATCGCCCAGCTGCGGGCGGCCAAGCGGAGCGACAGCGACAACGCCGACCGCATCCAGGCGGCCATCAACCAGCTGCAAAAGGCGGTGAACCGGGCGGGGCGAAAAAAGCGGGAGATTTCCCAGGAGAAGCTCACCGCCAAGCGCCATGCCAAGCTGGAGAAGGAGAAGCGCACCCGAGAGGCCAAGCGCCTGCGCCACCAGCTGAAGTGCCGTCAGACCCAGCGGATGATTCGGGAGTCGGGCTACCTGCGGGAGGCGGAGGTTGACAATCGCTTTCAGGACCAGATTGCTGCCAGCAAGCTGGAAATGCGTAACCAGATGCAGGAGCTGATAGACCAGACAAAGGTGCCGGTGGAGACCGCCGTTCAGCAGTACGCCGCCGCCTCGGCGGAGCCTGCGCCCGCCCCTGAAATCAGTGTGGAAGCATAAAACGAAAACCGCCGTGGAAAAAATCCACAGCGGTTTTTCTCATGTTGCAGAAAGCCTGTAAGCCGGGTTCTGTCTTTTAAGACAGCCATCTATCTCGACGCGTCATTGCTGACGCGCTCTAGCCGCCTCCCCGGGACGGCCGGGCCGGCCTGTATGTCCCTCCACGGCGTTGCTCCGGATAGAGTTTACAGCGATGGGCACTTTTACGCGCCATCGGGTGAGCTCTTACCTCGCCTTTCCATCCTTACCGGCCGGCGAAAAGCCGGCCGGCGGTCTATTTCTGTTGCACTTTTCCTAGGGTCGCCCCCGGCGGGTGTTACCCGTTATCCTTGCCCTGCGGAGCCCGGACTTTCCTCACAGGCGGGCCTTTCGCCCCGCCCGCGCGGCTGTCCAGCTTACTGCAAAGGGTATCATACAGGAAAATGGACCGAATGTCAAATGCCAGGAAAAATTTTCTTCTCCGGGTTGAGTATTTTTTTGGAATGTGTTAGAATATCTTACTAATGATAAAATGACGTTGGTATGCCTATCTCCGGGGAAGGGGCCTTCCCCAGAATCTGAAATGAGGGATTGATCGATGAAAGTTTTAGTGTTGGCGGGCGGCTTGAGCCCGGAGCGCAATGTGTCGCTGTCGTCCGGGGCTATGGTGTGCCAGGCCCTGCGGGACCGGGGCCATCAGGTGGCGCTGATGGACCTGTTCTACGGCCTGGATGGGGCGCTGAATGGGGACAATCTCTATGTGGCCCCCATTCCCGACACGTACAAGCGGGTGGCCCGGGAGGCCCCCGACCTGGAGCAGCTGCGGGCCAGCCGGCCCGGCCCCTCCGCCATCGGTGACGGCGTTCTGGAGATGTGCGCCGGGGCAGACGTGGTCTATCTAGCCCTCCACGGCGCCTGCGGCGAGGACGGCCGCATTCAGGCCGCCCTGGACCTGCTGGGAGTGCCTTACACCGGCTCGGGTTGCCTGGGCTCCGCCATCGCCATGGACAAAGACCTCACCAAGCGGCTGGTGGCCGGCAAGGTGAAAACCCCCCGGTGGGAGACCGTCACCGTGACGGAGGAGAACATCGCCCAGATTATGGAGCGCACCCAGCTGCCTGCGGTGGTGAAGCCCATCGCCAGCGGCTCCTCCATCGGGGTGTACATCGCCAAAAAGCCGGGTGAGCTGCAAAAGGCCCTGGAGGCCAGCGTCAAGCTGGGGGGGCGCACTGTAATTGAGGAGTACATCCGGGGCCGGGAGATCCAGGTGGCGGTGCTGGGGGACAGGGCCCTGCCCTCCATCGAGATCATCCCCCGGGAGGGCTTTTACGACTACGCCAACAAGTACCAGCCCGGGGCGGCCCATGAGATTTGCCCCGCCCGCATCCCCAGGGAGTGGGAGCAGGCCATCGGTGACGCCGCCCTCACCGTCTTCCGCACCATCGGCCTGTCGGTCTACGCCCGGGCCGACTTCATCGTCACCTCGGACGGCACCCCCTATTTTCTGGAAATCAACACCCTGCCCGGCATGACTCCCACCAGCCTGGTGCCCCAGGAGGCGGCGGCGGTGGGCATCGACTATGGCAAGCTGTGTGAGACCATTATCCAGATGTCGCTGGAGGCCCGGAAGGAGGGACTGTGATGGAGACCATTACCCTGAAGCAGCTGCTGGAGGCGGTGGACGGCCGCCTGCTGGGGACGTTTGACGCCCTGGACACCCCCATCTCCCAAGTAGAGACCGACAGCCGGTCCATCCACCCCGGCGCCCTGTTTATCCCCCTGGTGGGGGACCGCTTCGACGGCCACGCCTATATCAACCCCGCTCTGGAAGGGGGAGCCCTGGGCTGCCTCACCGCCCATGAGCGGGACAGCTACCGCACGGATCGGTTTTACGTGAAGGTAGACGACACCGAGCGGGCCCTGGGCCGCCTGGCCGCCTGGTATAAAAACCGCTTCCCCATCCCCTTCCTTGGGGTGACAGGCAGCGTGGGCAAGACCACCGCCAAGGATATGCTGGCCGCCGTGCTGGGCGTGAAGTACAAGGTGCTCAAAACCGAGGGCAACCACAACAACAACATCGGCCTGCCGCTCACCCTGCTGGAGCTGGATTCCAGCCACCAGATGGGGGTGCTGGAGATGGGCATGGACAAATTCGGGGAGATCGACTACCTGGCCGGCATTGTGGAGCCCGATGTGGGGGTTATCACCAACATCGGCGACGCCCACATCGAGCGGCTGGGCAGCCGGGAGAACATCTTTAAGGCCAAGTGCGAGCTGCTGCCCCACGTGAAGGGGGACGGGGTCCTGGTCCTCAACGGGGACGACCCCCTGCTGTCCACCCTGAGGGGCAATACCCCTGTCCCGGCCCTGTTCTGCGGCCAGGGGGAGGGGTGCGCCTACCGGGCCCAGGTGACGGGGGGGGACGGGGTGAGCCACATCCACTGCCGCCTGACCACCCCCCGCATGGACCGGGAGGTGGAGATACCCGCCCTGGGGGAGCACATGGTCTATCCCGCCCTTATCGCAGTGGCGGTGGGAGAGCGGTTCGGCCTCACCCCCGACCAGATTGAGGAGGGCATCCGCCAATTTGTCCCCACCCGGATGCGCATGAACGTGCTGCGCCGGGGCGCGGGCGTCACCATTCTGGACGACACCTACAACGCCAACCCCCAGTCCATGCGGGCGGCCATCAGCGCCCTGTCCGACAGCCGGGGCAGCCGGAAGGTTGCCATTCTGGGCGACATGCTGGAGCTGGGGCCCTTCGCCCCCGCCCTCCACGCCGGAGTGGGGGAGTACCTGGGCCAGGCCCGCATCGACTGCCTGGTGGCGGTGGGAGAGCTGGCCGGACACATCGCCCAGGGCGCCCGGGACGCCGGGGTGCCCCAGGTGTTCCAGTGCCGGGACCGGGAGGAGGCCAAGGCCGTCCTGCCCCAGGTGCTCGGCCCCGACTGCACCGTGCTGGTGAAGGCCTCCCGGGGCATGAAGCTGGAAGAACTCACCGCCAGACTGCTGGAGCTGACGGCGGAGATATAGACAGAAAGGGTGACTAATATGCTGCCGGAGCGCTATGAAGAAGTCAAGGAACTGATCGATCGGATTGCCGAGTATTACGGCCCGGTGGAGGAGAACCCGCTACTGGAGGAGCAGACGGCGGAAATGTGCCGCCTGACCGGCCGGGATTGGGACGCGGAGGAGGTAGGAAACTGGTGCTTTGAGTACTGGAGCCGCGCTTCTCTGGACGAGACGGCCTATTTCTTCTTCCACGGCGATCTGCCGGAGGCTAAGGTGATCGAGCTGGTCTTCTGGAAGCTGAAGCCGGGAGTGAACATGGAGCCGCAGCCCCTCTTTGAGAAGCTGCGCTATATCAAGACCTGCGCCAAGGTTAAGGCAGTGGAGCTCCTGCCGATGGAGGAGATCGTGTCCCGACTGGAGGAGCTGTTATCTGGTTGGGACCGGCAGGAGAGCCGGGACCGTTCCGTATTCCAAAAGGTCCGACCCCAGGAGCCCTGGCATACAGAGGAGGTCCGGCTCTTTGGCTATGAGGATAAAATGCTGTCCATTACCTGCACCAATGTGTCGGAGGCGGACCGCACAGCGGTTCTTCATCTGATGGAGGGCTTTGGCTGCGCAGTTTACCACCCGAAGGATTAGAAAGATATACGTAACCTGTAAAAAAGCCTCCCTCTCAGAGGGAGGTGGCACGGCGAAGCCGTGACGGAGGGAGTCCAGAGCTTACCAGGTGCTTCAGCTTACTCCCTCAGTCTGGCCTGCGGCCAGCCAGCTCCCTCAGGGAGGGAGCCTTTTTGAGGCACCCTGGATTTTGGGAGGAAATCGGTATGTCGCTTCCTTACAAGAATGTGTTAATTCCGAAGGCAAAGGAATTGCGTAAAAATGCAACAAAACAGGAAAACCACCTTTGGTACGACTATTTACGTACGTACCCAGTCCGCTTTCAAAGACAAAAGGTGATATCAGGTTTTATTGCCGATTTTTACTGTCATCAGGCCAAACTTGTAATTGAACTGGATGGCTCCCAACATTATACTCAGGATGGTCGACTTTACGATAAAGAGAGGAGTATGGTCTTTGCCAGATTTGGCATACAGGTGCTCCGATTTTCAAATGCGGAAATTGATAGGCAGTTTCCAGCGGTCTGTGAAGTGATTCACAGGGAAACGCAAAAAAGAATGCTAAAATAAAGCATTCAGCGTTAATTGTGAACCAGCCCAGCCAGCTCCCGGTCAAAGGGCGGGCGGAGCACTCCCCGCTCGGTGATGACGGCGGTGAGCAGCTCATGGGGGGTCACATCAAAGGCGGGATTCCAGGTCTGGACGTCGACAGGCCCGGTCGGGACCCCGGCAAAGCCGGTTACCTCCTCGCCGCCCCGCTGCTCCACCGGGATGTGGCCCCCGTTGGGGATGCTCCGGTCGATGGTGGAGGAGGGCAGGGCGGTGTAGAAGGGGATGCCATGGTATTTGGCCAGCACGGCCAGGGAGTAGGTGCCGATTTTGTTGGCAAAATCCCCGTTGGCGGCCATGCGGTCGCAGCCTACCACCACCAGATCCACCTTGCCCTGAGCCATGAGATACCCCGCCATGTCGTCGCAGATGAGGGTGACGGGAATCCGGTCCCGCACCAGCTCATAGGCGGTGAGCCGGGCTCCCTGGAGCAGGGGACGGGTCTCGTCGGCGTAAACCATGGACACCTTCCCCTGGGCGTGGGCCGCCCGGATGACCCCCAGGGCCGTCCCGTAGCCCCCGGTGGCCAGCGCCCCGGCGTTGCAGTGGGTGAGGATGCGGGCCCCCTGGGGCACCAGCTCCGCCCCCGCCCTGCCCATGGCCTCGTTCATCAGGACGTCCTCCCGGTGAATGGCCCGGGCCTCCTCCTCCAGCCGGGGCAGGTCGGGCCCGGCGGACAGCCAGAGATTTTCCATCCGGTCCAGGGCCCAGAACAGGTTTACCGCCGTGGGCCTGCTGGCGGCCAGGACTGCTTTGGCCCGGGACATAGCAGCAGGGAAATCACCTTTACAGGCGTTCTCCTGAGCGGCCAGCACCATGGCGTAGGCCGCCGTAATGCCGATGGCGGGCGCGCCCCGGACTACCATGGTCTGGATGGCCTTTGCCACCTGACGGTAGTCGGTGTACCGCAGCCAGTCTTCGGCGGCGGGCAGGCGGGTCTGGTCCAGGAGATAGAGGGCGCTGTCTTCCCAGCGGATGGCTTCCATAAAAATGACCTCGTTTCTATGTTGAGATAGGATATTTTACCACAGGATAATCTGTGTGTACAAGCTGGTTATTCCGGAATATAATGCCAGTCAGAGATAACAGTCCAGTCATGTGCTCCGTCTATTTCGCAGTCCAGATTGACATCACACAGGCATGCCCCGCCGGAAAAACTTTCAGCGGCAAAGCCTATTTGTAAGCTGTGGACAGATTCCTTGTTTCTATATGATATTCCCATGGGGCGCAGGGCACATAGTTCTTTTGTCAGCAGGTCAAGCTCTACTGAAAGGCCGGCCAGGGTCAGCTTCGTGTCGATTGCGCCGCACCCTTGATGACAGCCATATTCATCAGAAGTACGCCTGAATGAATCCAGATGTGGTCCGTCGTCACTGTCGCCCGGACAAATGTAAAATTCTAAATACTGCTCGGCTAGCTCGGTTTCCAGGATAACGGCCGCGATCTCATCCAGCAGGTCCCGGTGTTCGTCCAAAAATTCCTCAGCAAGGGCGGCCTGCTCCTCTAACCACGCGTTTCGCTCCTCTGAGGTGTCCGCCACTGGCTGCGCGGCGCATCCTGCCAACAGGGCCAGAGTCAAAAATAAATGAATATATTTCATATTTGATACCCCGGTTTTTTAAGGTTTATGCTCATTATACCACAACGCACTAACAGGAGACAATCACCATGATTGACATTTCAGTATCCGGCCTTGTGAAGGAGTTCGAGGTCGGCAAAAAAATATTGGACGGACTCACCTTTCAGGTGGACGCCGGGGAGCGTGTAGGCCTGCTGGGCCCCAACGGCTGCGGCAAGACCACCTTCCTGCGCATCCTGACGGGGGAGGTCCACCCCGACGAGGGGGACATTGTGGTGGCCCCCAACAAGCGGATGGGGCTGATCTCTCAGATCCCCGTCTACCCGGCGGGCTACACCGTGGAGGACGTGCTGGACACCGCCTTTTTGCCCCTCCACGAGATGGAGGAGGAGATGACACAGCTGTCCCAGCGGATGGCGGAGGGGGAAAGTGATTCCGCTGTACTGTCCCGCTATGACAAGCTGTCCGCCGCCTTTCAGGCCGGGGGCGGCTACGAGACGGACACCAACAAGAACAAGGTGTGCAACGGCCTGTCCATTCCCCAGGACATGCGGGAGCGGCCCTTTGACATGCTGTCCGGCGGGGAGAAGACCCGGGTCAACCTGGCCCGGCTCATTCTGGAGGACACCGACATTCTCCTCCTGGACGAGCCCACCAACCACCTGGACCTGCGGGCCACCGAGTGGCTGGAGGAGTATCTGGAAAAGTTCAAGGGCACCGTTCTGGCCGTCTCCCACGACCGTTACTTTCTGGACAAGGTGGTCAAGCGGGTGGTGGAAATTCAGGAGGGAAAAGCGGAGTTTTACAGCGGAAATTACAGCTTTTACGCCGTGGAGAAGGAGCGGCGGTACGAGGAGAAACTGCGCCAGTACGAAAAGGAGCAGGCTAAGATTCAGCAGCTGGAAAAGGCGGCGGAGCAGCTGCGCATCTGGGCCTACTCGGGCAACGACAAGATTTTCAAGCGGGCCCAGTCTATGGAAAAGCGCATCGAGCGCATCCGTCAGACGGACAAGCCCAAAAAGGACCGGAAGATGGCGGTCCGCTTCGGGGAACGGGAGTTCCGGGGGGACGAGGTACTGTCCATCAAGGGCCTGGAAAAGGCCTTTGGAGAGCGGACACTGTTCGCCGGAGTCAACCTGGAGGTGGAGGGGGGCGAGCGCATCGCCCTGCTGGGGGACAACGGCACCGGCAAGTCCACCCTCATTAAAATTATCATGGGCGAGGAGGAACCGGACGGCGGAAAGCTTAGAAAAGGACCCACTGTAAAGGTGGGATACCTGCCACAGATCATCCACTTTGACCACCCGGAGCGCACCCTGGTGGACACTATGCTCTACGACCTGGACTGCACCGCCCAGACCGCCCGGAACCGGCTGGCCACCTTCAAATTCCGGGGGGAGGACGTGTTCAAGCCGGTGTCCGCCCTGTCCGGCGGGGAGCAGTCCCGGCTGCGGCTGTGCATGCTCATGGACAGCAAAATCAACCTCCTTATCCTGGACGAGCCCACCAACCACCTGGACATCCAGAGTCGGGAGTGGATCGAGGAGGCGGTGGAGGACTACGAGGGCAACCTGCTGTTCGTCTCCCACGACCGCTACTTCATCGACCGCTTCGCCACCCGCATCTGGATGCTGGAAAACGGAGCGATTACCGACTTCAAGGGCACCTATCAGGAATACCTGTCCGCCAAAGAACGGGGAAAATTTTCTGTTGGGCGCGACGACCCCGGCGCGCCTTCCTCAGCAGGGGGCGGCCTCCGCGCCACCCCACTATCCCCGGAGAAAAAACCCAAGCGCCCCGGCGGAACCAAAAACCTGGAAAAGGAGGTCAACGCCGCCGAGCGGGCGGTGGCCTCCGCCGAGGAGAAGATGTACGATTTGGAGCAGGCCATTCAGGAGGCGTCGGCCGACTATTTGAAGCTCCAGGAGCTCTACCAGCAGCGGGAGGCCCTGGAGGACGAGCTGGCCCATCTCTATGCCGTGTGGGAGGGGCTGGCGGCAGACCTGGAGGAGGCGCGGGGATGAGTGATCAGAAGTCAAAAATTGAGGTAGCAAGCTACAAAGGAAAGCGATTCCCGCCGGTTTTTAAAATCCTGCTGGCCCTGCTTCTGGCCGGGGTGCTGGTCTTCGGAGCCCTGCTGGGCCTGGTGCTTGGCGGCGCTCATGACAGCATCGACGGCGACCCCCAGGTGATGATTATTCTGGGCTGTCAGCTCCACGACTGGGGCCCGTCGGTGATGCTCCAGGACCGGCTGGACAAGGCGCTGGACTATTTGAAGGACCACCCGGAGGTAGTGGTGGTGGTGTCCGGCGGGCAGGGGGAGAACGAGCCCACCTCCGAGGCCCAGGGCATGGCCGACTACCTGGCGGACCACGGCTTTGCCCGGGAAAACATCATTTTAGAGACCCAATCCCACAATACCCATCAAAACCTCACCTACTCGGCCAGGCATCTGGAGGAGACGGGGGTGGATATCAGGGAGGGTGTGGTGATTGTGTCCAACGGCTTCCACCTCACCCGGGCCAAAATGCTAGCCGGACGGGCGGGGTATGAGAACGTGTCCGTTCTGGCCGCCCCCTCCAGCCACACCCCCACCCGGCTGAAAATGTATATCCGGGAGCCCCTGGCCCTGGTAAAATCCTTTGTGTTTGACCGTTAGAGACGGTGCAGGTCCATTCCGATGGCCAGCCCGGCCCGGAAGGCGCTCTGGCGGTCCAGGTGACGGAGGACCATAAGGCCGTCCTCCAGCCGCTCCGCCGCATCGCCCAACCCGTTGGCGCTCAACTCCTCCCGGGCGAGACGCACCATGGTTTCGTTTTCCCTTCTCTCGTCCTCGTCGGGGAGGAAATAGCCGTCAAAGCGGTATTTCAGGGCGTAGTTATAGAGGGCTTCCAGTAAGGGTTCCATAAAATTTCCTCCAAATCAGTGTTGCGTGAATTTTAACGTATCGTTATTATAACACGTGGATATTAACGTGTCAAGAGGTTGGTGAAGATATGTCGATTTTTTCGGAACGGCTGCGTCAACTGCGAAACGAAAGGAACGTATCCCAGGTTGCGCTTGCGAAAGAAGTAGGCGTTTCATCCCGTGTTTATCAGGACTATGAGTATGGAAAGCGGGAAGCGCAAATGACTACATTGATTAGAATGGCTGACTTTTTCGGTGTAAGCCTGGACTACTTGACAGGGCGGACAGATACGCCCTAGAGAGCACCAAAAAGCCCCTTTTGAAAGGGGCTGTCAGCCGAAGGCTGACTGAGGATTGCGTTTCGCGCAGCGAAACATACGAAGTAAACAAGGATTTGCAAAACTGTGTTTGCTCCGCATATTTTGGCTTCGCCAAAATGCAATCCTCCGTCATCCGCTTCGCGGATGCCACCTCCTTTCACTGGATAGCCGTTAGCGGCTCTGCCGCTTACGGCTATCGCGTCCCCCTTGCGGGGAAAAGGAGGCTTTACGCCTGCGGGCGGGACGAGAGAGCAAACAAGGAGGGCTGTCCATGCTGGACAAGCTGAACGCCATCGAGGCGAAATATTCCCAGATCGAGGCCCGGCTGGGGGCGTCGGAGACGTATAACGACCCGGAGCTGGTGGCCAAACTGAACAAGGAACAGGCCGAGCTCCAGCCCCTGGTGGAGGTCTTCCGCACCTACCGGCGCACCCTGGACGCCAAGGCCCAGGCGGAGGAGATGATGGCCGACCCGGAGCTGAAGGAGCTGGCTCAGGAGGAGTATCAGGCGGCCCTGGAGACGCTGCCCCGGCTGGAGAAGGAGCTGCAAATCCTCCTGCTGCCCCGGGACCCCAACGACGGCAAAAACGTCATCGTGGAGATACGCGCCGGGGTGGGCGGGGAGGAGGCGGCCCTGTTCGCCCACTCCCTGTTCCGCATGTATTCCATGTATGCCGAGTCCAAACGGTGGCACACTGAGGTTGACTCCGCCAGCGAGACCGAGCTGGGCGGTGTAAAGGAAATTGTCTTTACAATCGAGGGGGACGGCGCCTGGTCCCGGTTCAAGTTCGAGAGCGGCGTCCACCGGGTCCAGCGGGTGCCTGAGACCGAGTCGGGGGGCCGGGTCCACACCTCCACGGTGACGGTGGCCGTCCTGCCTGAGATGGAGACGGCTGACGTCCGGATCGACCCGGCGGATGTGGAGATGCAGGTGTTCCGCTCCTCCGGGGCGGGGGGCCAGCACGTGAATAAGACCTCCTCCGCCGTGCGGCTCATCCATAAACCCACCGGCACGGTGGTGGAGTGCCAGCAGGAGCGCAGCCAGTTTCAAAACCGAGACAAGGCCATGCGGCTGCTGGCTTCCCGGCTGTATGAGACGGAGCAGGAGAAAATTTCCAGCGAATACACCGCCCAGCGCCGTAGTCAGGTGGGCTCCGGCATGCGCAACGAGCGCATCCGCACCTATAACTTCCCCCAGGGGCGGGTCACCGATCACCGCATCGGCCTGACGCTGTATAAAATAGATCAGGTGATGGACGGCGCTCTGGACGAGATTATCGACGCCCTGGCTGCCGACCACCAGGCCGAGCTGCTGAAGGAGCAGAAGTGAGGTGTGTAGGGGCGCACAATGTGCGCCCGTTCCCGCTCTGCATAATTGGGCGGGCGGACAATGTCCGCCCCTACAAAATACAGGAACAAAAGGAGATTGATTGACATGGAAATGTATATTCACTATAACTCCCTCCCCGAGGGCAAGACCCTGACCGACGTGGTGGGGGAGCTGAACGAGGTTTTGGAGGACGTGGGTTCCGTCTGCGGCGGCGAGGCCGGGCGGATTGACCTGGACCTGGAGGACCAACGGGCCAACCCCAAGCACGCCCAGGTGGCGGTGAAGGCCTACCTCCAGCGGGTGGAGTTCCCCCGGGACACCGCCGTGGAGATTGGCGGCATGGAGATTGGAGTGTATGAGTAGGTAATGCTGTGGGGCGCGACGACCCCGGCGCGCCGCGGGGCTTTGGTATTGTTGGGGCAGACGGCGTGCCCAGTGGTCACGCCCTACATAAGGAGTTTTCACATGTATAAACACGTTATTTTCGACCTGGACGGCACCCTGCTCAACACCATCGACGACCTGGCGGCGGCGGGCAACTGGGTGTGCCGGAACCACGGCTGGCCCGTCCACACGGTGGAGGAGTACAAATATTTCGTGGGCAACGGCATGGCCAAGCTGGCCGAACGCTTTGCCCCGGAGGACTGGCGGACCCCGGAGCGGATTGCCGCCCTGCTGGAGGAGTTCATGCCCTACTACAACGCCCACAAGGAGGACAAAACCGCCCCCTATCCCGGCATCGCGGCGCTGCTGGACCGGCTGAAGGGGGCGGGGGTGAGGATGGCGGTGCTGTCCAACAAGGCCCATTCCCTGGCCCCCGCCATCATCGAGGGCTATTTCCCCGGTGTCTTCGCCTTTGTCCAGGGGGCGCTGGAGGGGGTGCCCACTAAGCCCGACCCCACCCTGCTCCACAGGCTGATGGGGGAGATGGGGGCGACCCCGGCGGACACCCTCTTTGTGGGGGACAGCAGTGTGGATATCCGCACCGCAAAGAACGGCGGACTGGTCAGCTGCGGCGTGCTGTGGGGCTTCCGCACCCGGGCTGAGCTGGAGGCCAAAGGGGCGGACCGCATTGTGGAGACCCCGGAGGAGCTGGGGGAGCTGATTTTGCGATGAAAGCCAGGAAAAAAGGGCTGTTCACCGTATTGTACGGTATTTCCGGCCTGCTGACCGTCTGTCTGGTCTTTTTAGACTGGTTTTGCTTCGCCTTATGGCTGAATATGTATTCAGCGTTCGGTGACCCCGATATGTATTGTCCGGCTACAGCGGAAGACATCTGGTTTTTCGGACTGTGGGCGATTGTGCTAACTTTGCTGGTCATTGTATTTATACTTTGTACATGCTACTTGAAAACGAAACGGATGAGCTGTTATGAGAACGAATCTGTTGACAGTCAATGAGTTTGAGGCCGCCGCCAGGATTATCCGGGTGGGCGGTCTGGTTGGGATTCCCACCGAGACGGTATATGGCCTGGGGGCCAACGGCCTCAACCCGCTGGCGGTGGACCGCATCTTTCAGGCGAAGGGCCGGCCCCAGGACAACCCGCTCATTCTCCACATCCCAGACCCCTCCTGGCTGGAGCGGTACTGCCAGGACATCCCGAAGTCGGCCTGGCAGCTGGCCAAGCGGTTCTGGCCCGGGCCGCTGACCATGATCCTCCGCCGGAAGTCCATAGTGCCCGACGTGGTCACCGCCGGGCTGGACACGGTGGGGATGCGGTGCCCGGCCCACTCGGTGTGCCGGGCGGTGATTCAGGCGGCGGGGGTGCCTGTGGCCGCCCCCTCGGGCAATCTCTCGGGCAAGCCCAGCCCCACCACCGCCCGCCACATGCTGGACGATATGGACGGGAGAATCAACGCCATCCTGGACGGCGGCGACTGCCAGGTGGGGGTGGAGTCCACCATCATCGACCTGACCTGCCGGCCCCCCCGGCTGCTGCGGCCCGGCGGCGTCCCGCTGGAGGAGCTGCAGGCGGTGCTGGGGGAGGTAGAGGTGGACCCCGCCGTGGTCCGCCCCCTGGACGAGGGGGAGAAGCCCCGGGCCCCCGGCATGAAATACCGCCACTACGCCCCCAAGGCCCCGGTGACCGTGGTCCGGGGAGACCCCCTGCGCAGCGCCCAGTATATCCTGGACCACATCACAGCCAGCTACTGGGAGGGGGTTATCTGCTTCAACGAGTTCGCCCACTGGTTTGAGGACCACCCGGTGGAGCAGCTGGGGGGCTCGCTGGACCGGTTTGAACATGCCCGGCGGCTGTTCCGGGCTTTGCGGGCCATGGACGAGAACGGGGTCAAGCACATCTGGGCCCAGTGCCCCGACACCGACGGCATGGGCCTTGCGGTGGTAAACCGGCTGAACAAGGCCTCTGGCTTCCACATTGTAGACGCCTGAGTGCAGACCGACTATCCCGGAAAAACGACCGACTGTCCGAAACCCCTTGCATTTTTCCATTTTTTTCACTATGTTGAAGGGGCAGAAAGGAGTGGTCGTATGAATTGGGGCAACCTGCTTTGGATTCCCTATGCCGCGGCCCACACCGCCGCCGCAACATTTTCCACGTTTCTGGAGATAGATCTGATCAGAATACAGCGGTTCGGCCTCTGGGCCTGGGCCGTCCCCGGGGTATGCCTGACCCTGCTGGCCCTGGACCTGACCGGCCGGCTCACCCTGCGGGGGAGCGGCGGAAAGATGCTGGCCGCCCTGGCGTTCCCCCTCCTGTGCAGCTGCGGAGAGGCGCTGATTTTGGACGAGTACGTTCTTGACGCTGCGTCGGCAGTTTGGGCGTGGGTCTTTTCCCCGCTCCTGCTGGCGGGGTATGCCCTGCTGGGAGAGGAGAAATCGGCCGCCCCGCGAAACAAAGCGGAGACCCTGCTGGAGCAGGGGAGTATGCTGGGGGTGGTGATTGCGGTCTGGCTGATGTTGATAGCCGGCGCGGTCCTCTTTATGTCCACCTTTGGCCTGCTACTGTCTCTGATTGTGGGCGGTCTTATCTCCACCCGGAACGGTTTGCTGGACTACGGCGGGATAAAGGGGCTGCTGGCGGCCCTGCTGGCCCTCCACCTGGTCCAGTGCCGGATGTTCTGGCGGGGCCTGCGGCTGGTCAGGCAGGAGGAGCCCGACCTGACGGGCCGACACGCCCTTTGGCTGCTGTGGCTCCCGGCGGCCAACCTGGTCTGGGCCGGCCGACTGAAAAACCGGCTGTGGAAGCGGCGGATGGAGCAGGAAAACCCGGCGTGGAATCAGCTTTAAAGGAGGTAACCATGACTGTTATCGGCATCACCGGCCCCACCGGGGCGGGGAAGACCACCCTCCTCCGGGAGGTGGAAAAGCTGGGCGGCGGAGTGATCGACTGCGACGCCGTCTACCATGAGCTGCTGGAAAGGGATGCCGCTTTACAGGACAGGCTGGAGCAGGCGTTCGGCCCCCTGCGGAACGAGTCTGGAGCCATCGACCGGAAGAAGCTGGGGGCGGTGGTCTTTCACGACCCGGAGAAGCTGGAGAACCTCAACGCCATCGCCTGGGAGGCGGTGGTGGCCCGGACGGGTGCGCTGGTGGAGGAGTACCGGGCGCAGGGGAGCGCCCTCGCGGCCATCGACGCCATCGCCCTGCTGGAGTGCCCAGTGAAGGAGTTATGTCAACTGACCGTGGCCGTCTTGGCTCCGCCGGAGGTCCGGGTACGCCGCATCATGGCCCGGGAGGGCATTTCCCAGGACTACGCCTGGGCCCGGGTGAAGGCCCAGAAGCCGGACGGGTATTTTATGGAGAACTGTGACCATGTTCTGGTGAACGACTGCGCTTCAGCGGCGGAATTTGCCGCTTTCGCAAAAGAAAAACTGGAGGAGCTGATTCAACTATGAATAAGAAGTACTTCGTCGCCCTGGCTCTGCTGGCTGTGACGCTGACGTCCTGCGGGACTAAGCCGCCGTCCCCAGGTTCCGCTTCTGCCGATCCGCCGCCTGTTGTCTCTCAGGGATCGGCGATATCCCAAGAACCGGTAACATCTCAGGACCCCGCGGAGCTGAACGGGACCTGGGAGCTGATCGAGGCCGATTATCAGGCGCCCACCCAGGGCAGCCGCCTGGACGACATCAAGATTCCCGACTACAACGGCATGGACGAGGATGCGTTCTACGACAGGGCCGGTGAGCTGGGCTTCAACTCCGACACAGGGCCCTACCCTGTCTGGGCGGAGGGGATGATGCAGTCCCCCGGCGGGCGGTATGTGTCTTATGAGTCCAACAAGGACTGCCTAAACAGCGATACCGGGCGCTCGCTCTTTCTGCTGGATGTGGCTACAGGGGAGGAAAAGGTCCTGCTCAGCGGGACGGATGGTCGCTACTACGGCTGCATGAACTGGCTGGATGAAGAACATATGCTTTGTATTGACGAGGAGCGGAATTATTTCCTGTGCAATGTGGACAGCGGGGCGATTCAACTGGACCACCCCTTTGAGAGCGATTGGGGTCCGCTGGGGTCCAACGGCTTTTTGTTTGTGGAGCAGATGGACCAGAATCTGCGCCTGCTCCGCCTGGAGCGTGACGGCTCCGTCTCCAGGCTGGTCCAGACCCCCATTGAGGGGGAACAGGTCACAAGATGCGCCATTACCGATGACGGGAGCTACGTCTGCTACATCGTGCAAAAGGACATGATGTCCTTCGACCGCTACATCGTGCTGTGGGACACGGCTTCCGGCCAGATGACGGAGATCAAGCCACCCAAGATGGCGGTGGGGGAGGACAACATGGGGGCAGTCGGCGTGGAGCTGTGGTATAACTGGGCGTTTGCGGTGGAGTTCCGAGTGGCCGACGCCCCGGAGCCCAACGGACACAACGAGCTGTGGGCATACAGCTGTGACGCTTTGAACGCCGTGGACCGGGATTTAGACAAATAACTTTGACAAATTAACATACAATAAGTGAAAAAGTAGGGGCCGGCCCGCTGACCGGTACCCCCGGGCCGCCGAGGGCGGCGGCCCCTACAAAGAAGGAGGAACATCCCATGAGCGAAGAAAAGAAGGAACAGACCCGAGGCGAGCAGCTGCGCAAGGCGCTGCTCTACGACAAGAAAAACGGCTATGACCGGCTGGTCCCCGGCGAGCTGGAGGCCATCACATCCTACTGCACCGGCTACAAGCAGTTCCTGGACGCGGGCAAGACCGAGCGGGAATGCGTAGACCAGACCGTCGCCCTGGCGGAGCAGGCGGGGTTCAAGCCCTATGTCCGGGGCGGCGAGCTGAAGCCGGGGGACAAGGTCTACCGGGTGAACCGGGGTAAAGCAATTACACTTGCCATTATCGGCAAGCGGCCCCTGTCGGAGGGGGCCAACATCGGCGCGGCCCACATCGACTCCCCCCGCCTGGACCTGAAGCAGAATCCTCTCTACGAGGCGGAGGAGCTGGCCTATTTGAAGACCCACTACTACGGCGGCATCCGCAAATATCAGTGGGTGACCATCCCCCTGGAGCTCCACGGGGTGGTGGCCCTCAAGGGGGGCCAGACCGTCCGGGTGTCCATCGGCGGGGGGGAGGACGACCCCCTGTTTACCATCGACGACCTTCTGCCCCACCTGGGGGTGGAGCAGTCCAAAAAGCCCCTGGGGGAGGCCATCCCCGGCGAAAGCCTGAACATCCTGGTGGGCAGCCGCCCCCTGGCCGACGACGAGGGCAAGGAGCGGGTGAAGCTGGCCGCCCTGGAGCTGCTCAACCGGAAGTACGGCATTGTGGAGGAGGATTTTATCTCCGCTGAGCTGTCCGCCGTCCCCGCCTTCAACGCCCGGGACATCGGCTTTGACCGTTCCCTCATCGGCGCCTACGGCCACGACGACCGGGTGTGCGCCTACGCCACCCTGGCCGCCATCCTCCAGCTGTCCGCCCCGGAGTACACCGCCGTGTGTATGCTGGCCGACAAGGAGGAGATCGGCTCCGAGGGGGTCAGCGGCATGAAGTCCGCCGCATTCGACACCTTCATGGAGGACCTGTGCCAGATCCAGAACGTCCCCCTGCGGGCCTGCTATGAAAAGTCCTTCTGCCTGTCCGCCGACGTCACCGCCGCCTACGACCCCAACTTTGCCGACGTGTATGAGAAGCGAAACAGCGCCTTTGTCAACTACGGCATGGGCCTGTGCAAGTACACCGGGGCCCGGGGCAAGTCGGGGGCCTCCGATGCCTCCGCCGAGGTGGTGGCCCGGGTGCGCCGTATCCTGGACGGGGCCAATGTGGTCTGGCAGATGGCCGAGCTGGGGAAGGTGGACGCCGGCGGCGGCGGCACCGTGGCCGCCTATATGGCCGAGCGGAACATCGACACCCTGGATGCCGGCGTGCCGGTCTTATCCATGCACGCCCCCTTCGAGACGGTGGGCAAGCTGGACTGCTATATGACCTTCAAGGGCATGAAGGCGGTATTTGAAGCGCTGTAAAGGGAAAGGGCCTGCCAAATGGCAGGCCCTTGTCGTTTACTCCTGGATGGACAGCTGGAGGTTGTCCAGAATGTCTTCGATCTCGTTCTGGGTCAGGTACGCGCCAAACAGGCTGGCGCTGGCGCAGTTCGTTGTGCAGTCCGCCCAGATGTTGCCGTTGTGCATTTTTACCAGGAACTCATAGCCGTCTGAGTTTGTGTAATAGTAGGCGGTCTCATAGCTGCCGTCGATCACGTAGGTGGGGGTAGCATAATTGTCCTTAGGGATAGTATTGGAGAGTGTTATCTTGACATATCCGCTCCCGTCAGGTTTTGCGTAGAGGGCGCTGAGCAGCTCACAGACGTAACCGCCCTCCGGGTCTGTCACTACATAGGTGAAGTTGCCATCCGGGACATAGTTATAGTGTTCCCCCATCCAGGACAGGTCGCAGGTGACCCGCCCGGTCAGCGTATCCATCAGGCTGGCGGGGTTTTCAGCGGTGTACTCCATCTTTTCAGCGCCGTCTGCCCGGCTGACCAGGCGGCTGCGGAGGGCGGGATCATTGTCTATGAGCTTAAAATCGTCCCACTGATTATATCCGTAGACCAGACCACCGCCGCCAATCGTCTCCTTGGACGACCAGCCGTCCGATTTGAACCGGCTGCTCTCGATCATCTCCTCCAGTGTGAAGGGTGAATTGCCGCTGGGGCTTGTAATGCCCACCGCGCTGGGGGTGCTTCCGTCCGCGGAGTCGGGGATGTCCTCCCGGCTGTCCACGATAATATCGTTTCGGAAGAACTGCACCGCCACCGCGCCGGCGGTGAGGGTAAAGGCCATCGCCAGGATGACGGCGGCGGCAATCAGCGGGATGCGGGTTTTTAACAGCGTTTTTTTCATGGGTATGTCCTCCTGTTGTCTCTGGCAGGAGGCGAGCTGGGTGCGGATACGCTCCCGGCTGTCCTGGGGCAGCCGGAGTTCGCTGGAGATGCGTTTCAAGTCCTGGTCCATGTCAATACCTCCCAACCTGTTGTTTCAAGGTGCTTCTGGCTCGATGGAGCCGCATGGAGACGGCGGAGGGGCTGATGTGCAGCAGCTGGGCAATCTCCTGAAAGGAGTACCCCTCAAAATAGTGCAGGCAGACCACGGCGCGGTACCGCTCCGGCAGCTCCATAACCGCGCGGAACACCTCCCGGTCCTCGGGCTGCGCCAGCAGGACGGTCTCGTCCAGCGGGACGATATCGTGCCGTTTTGCCCGGCTGAGGACGTTTTTACAGTGGTTGACGGTCATTTTTGTCAAAAGCGCCCGCTCTTTTCCCGGGTAGGCCTGAATGTCCCGCTCCAGCAGCCTGAGAAATACGGTCTGCACCGCGTCCTCCGCCTCCTGCTGGGAGCGGAGGAAGCCGAGCGCAACCCGGTATACGGCATCCCCGTAACGGTCAAACAGCTCCAGCACGGTCTTCTGTTCCATCGGCACACCCCCTTCCGTTTTTTGAGGCCTCACCTATATAACAAATCAGAAGGAAGAATCAGCACATATTTATTTCAGCTTTTTTTCCAGCCTGCGCACCTTGATAGCCATAACGGCACAGACGATCAACAGGAGGAGGGGGACGCCCAGGGCAAAAAAGGTCTCCATAGGGTTGAGCGTGGCGGTGGCGGTTATGATGGCGGTGGGACCGTCCGCTCCGCCGATGATTTCGGCTGCGGCGGGGGAGAGGTAGATTCCTTTCACCAGCTCCGCCCACACCGAGCTGAAAAAGGTGGTGAACAGCCACAGAAGGCTAAGCGCGCCGCTGCCGGTGAGAAACCATCGGAACAGCCGTAAATACCGCCGGGCGGTGGACCGCTCCAACTGTCCCATGGCCTGGGAGACCACCGCCCCCGCCTCGGCCACGGTGAGGGTGTCCGCCTCCTGGCGCTTCCCCTGCATCAGCTCCACCAGCGACACCCCCAGCGCCTGGGCCAGCGGCTCCAGCAGCTTTACATCGGGAAACCCCTTGGCCGTCTCCCATTTGGAAACGGCCTTGTCGGTGACGTTCAGCCGGTCGGCCAGCTCCCTCTGAGTAAGCCCCTGTTCCTTCCGCAGCTGGGCGATAAAGGCCCCAAACCGTTCGTTGTCCATGTCATTCGCTCCTTTCGATGCTCCAAGTGTAGCGCAGAGCGGAGAAAAAGGCAACCTACGAAAAGTAGAGCGGCTAAAATCCCCGGTTTTGCGCATCCTAATGCCAGACTGTAGGGGCGGATATCATCCGCCCGCAGGATTGCGGCTGCGTGTTGTGCAAACGAGCAGGGCTGTGTAGGGGCGGCCTGTGGCCGCCCGCCGGAGACTGCCGCAATACGCATGGGCGGCCACAGGCCGCCCCTACGCGGTTCAGGCGCAAGATTAGGAGGGTACAACCATGGACGAAGAACAGGAGCACCTGCCCCAGGAGGGGGACATCCAGCCTATTGTGGACCTGGGGTCGTCAATCATCCGCACCGACCGGGGGACCATCTACGTGCTGACCATCGTGGGCCAGATCGAGGGCCACCAGCTGCTGCCCCCCACCAGCAAGAGCACCAAGTACGAGCACGTCCTGCCCCTGCTGGCCACCATCGAGGGCAGCGGGGACATCGACGGCCTTCTTATCCTGCTGAACAACGGCGGGGGTGACGTGGAGGCTGGGCTGGCCATCGCGGAGGTGATCGCCTCCATGTCCAAACCCACCGTCTCCCTGGTGCTGGGGGGGAGCCACTCCATCGGGGTGCCCCTGGCGGTGTCGGCCAAGCAGTCGTTCATTGCCCCCTCGGCGGCCATGACCATCCACCCGGTGCGGCTCAACGGCCTGGTCATCGGCGTACCCCAGACCTTCTACTACTTCGAGCGCATCCAGGAGCGCATTTTACAGTTCGTCACCGCCAACAGCCGTGTGAAGCGGGAAGCCTTTACAAAGCTGATGCTCCAGACGGGAGAGCTGGCCGCCGACGTGGGCAGCGTGATCTACGGCGAGGAGGCGGTGGAGCTGGGCCTCATCGACCGCATCGGCGGCCTGTCCGACGCCCTGGAGTGCCTGTACGGGATGGTGGAGGAGAAGAAGTAGGGTGCAGCCTCCGCGCCGCGCCACTTATTGTAGGGGCGGACATTGTCCGCCCGCATGCACACACTGTGCGCCCCTACAGAGATGCTATAAAATCTCCCCCGAAGAAAATCGGATTGACAAACCGGCCTGAGATAATTATAATATAATTATGGATGCACTGAGATTTGCGTGGGACCCGGAAAAGAATGAGATCAATAAGCGGAAACATCGGATTTCATTTGAGGAGGCCCTGACCGTATTCTATGATGACGAGGCAATGGTAATTGATGACCCTGAGCACTCAATGGAGGAGGAACGGTTCATCATTTTGGGCCTGAGTAAAAAGGCCAATCTGCTTGTGGTCTGCCACTGTTACCGGGAGTCTGAGTCGGTCATCAGAATCATCTCCGCGCGGAAAGCCACGCGGCCGGAGTCAAGACAGTATTTCAACTAGGGGGGTGCCGTTTATGCGGGAGGAGTATGATTTTTCCAACGCCCGGAAGAATCCCTACGCCAAAAAACTGAAAAAACAGATCACAATTAACATTGACGGCGACACAATCCAGTTTTTTAAGGATATGGCCAGCACCTCTGGAATCCCATACCAGACGCTGATTAACCTGTATCTCTCGGATTGCGCCGCGAATAACCGTCAGCTCAACCTATCCTGGAGCTGAACACGCCGAAAGGGCGGGGGAGACCCCGCTTTTTTTGCCCCTTGACGGCTGAATATCAGGCTGACGAAACAAAAAGCCGGGGAATATCCCCGGCTTCTGGTACAAGTTATTCCTTTTTGGTGGGCTTGTACTGCGCGTCCCCACTCTCGACGTACTTAATCAGGTTGACGATTTCCTGGGCGGTCCACCCTGCGCTTTCCAGGGCCTCAATGAGCCTGTAGTTTTCCTGCATGTTCATTGCTGTTTCCCTCCTTCGTTGTCCTGTTCTATAGATAGGATAACAAATCCCTTGCGAGGTGTCAAGAATGGATATTCCCTCAAAATACGCTTCTCTCAATAAATTTAGGAAAGCTGCCGCATGTAGGGCAAGGGCTCTGCCCTTGCCTTACTACGATGCCGCTTTATCCCCTTACAGGGATAGGCAGGGGTAGAACCCCTGCCCTACATGACGGACCGGCCGGAATTTCCAGAGGTTTTCCGAATTTATGAGACGGCGTGTTCCCCCGAAATAAAAACACTGGAATTTTTCCCCGCCTTGTGTTAATATAGTAATTAGTGATTTTATGGGCGCCTGCCCGTTTTAGGGGGTACATAATTTTGACCTATTTTATGTCCGCAATTCTGGGCTTTGTTCAGGGCGTGGCCGAATTTCTGCCCATCTCCAGCTCGGGGCACCTCACCCTGTTCCAGCACTTCTTCGGCATGGAGGAGCCCGACCAGCTGTTCAATGTCCTGCTCCACTTTGCCACCCTGCTGGCGGTGTGCGTGGTCTACTGGCGGGACATCTGGGAGATGATTGTGGAGTTTTTCTCCTTCTTCACCGACCTGTTTTCCCACCGGCGCTACCGGGGCAACCCCCCGGAGGCCCGGCGGATGGTGCTGCTGATTATTGTGGGCACCCTGCCCCTGTTCCTGGTTCTGCCCATCAAGGACAAGGTGGAGGCCTTCGGCAGCAACCCCATGTTCGTCTGCGGGGCCCTGCTGGTAACGGGCTGCATTCTGTTCCTCTCCGACCAGATGGCCCGGGGGTACAAGACCGCCCGGAACGCCACCCTTCTGGATGTGCTGCTGGTGGGTGTGGCCCAGGGTGTGGCCACCATTCCGGGGCTGTCCCGGTCGGGCTGCACCATCTCCATGGGCATGGTCCGGGGGTTCGACCGGAAATTTGCCGTGCGCTACTCCTTCCTCATGTCGCTGCCCGCCGTGCTGGGGGCCACCCTGCTGAAGGTGCTGGACGTGATGGAGATGGAGGGGGGCGTCCCGACGGAGAATCTGCCCAAGTACCTGCTGGGCATGGTTGTGGCCGCCGTGGTGGGATATTTTTCCATCCAGCTGGTGAGGCTGCTGGCCAGCAAGGGCCGCTTCGGCGCCTTCGCCTACTACTGCTGGGGGGCGGGCGCGCTGTTCATCCTGCTGAATATCATGGACTGGACCTTTGTGCCGGCGGCATAGGCTCCCTCCTTGAGGGAGCTGTCAGCCGTAAGGCTGACTGAGGGAGTTTTTGTCGATCCCTCCGTCACGGCTTCGCCGTGCCACCTCCCTCAGAGAGGGAGGCCAGTATGAAAGGAACGAGTACATATGGCAACACAAAAGAAAACAGGGGGGAGCCGGTCCGCCTCCAGTGGAGGACGGGGCGGTTCCTCCCGCTCCGGCGGGGGGAGCCGGGCAAAATCCGGCCGGACGTCCAGCGCCCAGCGCCCGGTCCGCCGGGAGGTGGGGGCGCTGGTCTGCCTGCTGCTGGCCGTCTTCTCCGCCCTGGGCTACTTCAATATGAAGGCCATCTTCATCAGCTGGTTCTGCGCCCTGCTCAAGGGCCTGCTGGGCTACGGCTTTCTGCTTACGCCCCCCGCCCTGGTGCTGGCGGCCTATATCCTGGCCTTCCACCGGGGGCGTCCGGTGCGGCTGCGGGTGACCTGCGCCCTGCTGCTGCCCCTGATCTTCGCCTGCCTGCTCCATGGCATGCTCATTGAGCCGATGGAGTGGAGCGCAGCCCTTTGGGACCAGCTGATGGAAAGCGGAAAGGCTTTACACTCCGGCGGGGCGCTGGGCGGGCTGATTGCCCAGAGCTTCGTGTCCCTGTTCACCGCCCTGGGGGCCACCGTCGTCTTCGCCCTGGCCGGGTTCTTTGTGGGACTGGCCGCCTTCGACCGCTCCATTGTGGACGTGGCCGACTGGGTGTTTAACCGCCCCGCCTACGACTACGAGCCCGAGCCGGTCCGCCGGAGCCGCCGCCCGGAGCGGGGGGAACGGGAGCGGTATGAGGAGCCCGTCCCCGCCCGGACAGGCAGGCGCGCCGCCATCGACATCCCGGTGGGAGACGAGCCCCGGACGGACCAGGAGCCCCTTCCGCCCCAAAAGAAGGGATTTTTCAACAGGAGCCCCCGGGTGCCGTCCCCCGACCAGCTGCTCCGCCCCGAGGCGGCGGAGGTGGAGGCGGTGGAGGAGCCCGCGGCCGCAGCTGCGCCCCAGTCCAAGGTGCTGGAGGTAAAATTCCCCGCCATCTCCAAGCCGGAGCCTATCACTCAGCCGGGGGAGAGGCAGCCCTCACCTGTAGGGGCGGATATGATCCGCCCGCAGGACAGGGATACGCCTTTGGAACGGCGGGCGGCTGACAGCCACCCCAGCAGTCCTCCGATTCAGGAGCCGGAGCCCCTGGCCCCGCCGGTCCCGTCCACCCCGGCGGCCCCTGCCGCGCCCGTCCCAACCCCCAGCGCCATGCTGTCCAAGGTGACGGCCCAGGAGGCGGCCAGCGAGGCCGCCCAGCTGGGGGCGGAGATCGAGCAGGCCATGGGCCAGAGCCCCCGGCCCTACCAGTACCCGCCCCTGTCCCTGCTCAGCGAGAGCGCCGGGGAGATCGGCGGCGAGGCCCTGGGGGAGCTGAACGCCAACCGCCAGCGGCTGGGGGACACCATCCACTCCTTCGGCATCGACGCCAACATCATCAACGTGGTCCGGGGGCCGTCGGTCACCCGGTATGAGCTGGCCCTGGAGCAGGGGGTGAAGCTGAACAAGCTCACCAACCTGGCCGACGACATCGCCCTGGCCCTGGGGGCCGCCGGCGTGCGCATCGCCCCCATCCCGGATAAGATCTCGGTGGTGGGCATCGAGGTGCCCAACAAGGTGGTGTCGCCGGTGAGCATCCACTCGGTAATCGCCTCAGACCGCTTCACCGGCAGCCGGGCCAAGACCTCCTTTGCCGTGGGCAAGGACATCAGCGGCCAGGCCATTGTGGGGGATATCGGCAAGCTGCCCCACCTGCTTATCGCCGGCACCACCGGCTCGGGCAAATCGGTGTGTACCAACACCATCATCACCTCTCTGCTGTACAAGGCCACCCCGGAGGAGGTCCGCCTTATCATGGTGGACCCCAAAATGGTGGAGCTGGGCATCTACAACGGCATCCCCCACCTGCTGATCCCCGTTGTGACAGACCCCAAAAAGGCCGCCGGCGCCCTACAGTGGGCGGTCACCGAGATGATGAAGCGCTACCGCACCTTCTCCGAGGTGGGGGTGCGCAAGCTGGAGGAATACAACGCCTACGCCGACCGCACCGAGGGGGTGGACCGCATGCCCTCCATTGTGGTGCTTATCGACGAGCTGGCCGACCTGATGCTGGTGGCCGCCAAGGAGGTGGAGGAGTCCATCTGCCGGGTGGCCCAGATGGGCCGCGCCGCCGGGATGCACCTGGTGATCGCCACCCAGCGGCCCTCCGCCGACGTAATCACCGGCCTGATGAAGGCCAACATCCCGTCCCGCATCGCCTTCGCCGTGGCCTCCGCCATGGAGTCCCGGATCATTCTGGACACCCAGGGCGCCGAGAAGCTGGTGGGCCGGGGGGACATGCTCTTTGCCCCCCTGGGCTCCGGCAAGCCCCAGCGGGTCCAGGGCTGCTTTATCTCCGACCCGGAGGTGGCCGCCGTGGTCAACTTCGTCAAGCAGAACAGCGGCGCAGCCCAGTATGACGACGCCGTGA
Organism: uncultured Oscillospiraceae bacterium; assembly: GCA_910585815.1. GTDB lineage: Bacteria > Bacillota > Clostridia > Oscillospirales > Oscillospiraceae > Lawsonibacter. The sequence continues at coordinate 63,377 of CAJUFJ010000004.1, forward strand.
TGGAGGAGATCGAGCACAACGCCGCCGAGAAGGACAAGGGGTCCAAGGGTGTGGGCGGTTCCGCCCCCGAGGAGGTGGACAGCGAGTTTGACGAGCTGATCGACGCCGCCGCCGAGGTGGTGGTGGAGACGGGCCAGGCCTCGGTGTCCATGCTCCAGCGGCGGCTGAAGCTGGGCTACGCCCGGGCCGCCCGATTGGTGGACCAGCTGGAGGAGAAGGGCATTGTGGGCCCCTTCGAGGGGAGTAAGCCCCGGCAGCTGCTTGTCACCAAGGAGCAGTGGCAGGAGATGAAGTACCGCCAGGGCATCACCACCCCCGGCGACGCTTTCACGCCTCCCGCTCCCGCTGAGCCTGCCCCGGAGGCCGCCCCTCCCTTCGACGTGGAGGACGCCCTGGACAGGGCGGAGGAGGATACGCTGTAGGGACGCATCATGATGCGTCCGTATCCACGGGGTGATACAGGGCGGGCGCATGTAGGGGCGGCCTGTGGCCGCCCGCCTTTACGAACCCGACCGCTTGATAACGGGCGGCACAGGCCGCCCCTACATACGAAAAGGCAACGGGGGTAGGGCGCGACGACCCCGGCGCGCCGTTCCCAATGTTCCAGTCATCTGAAAGGTTGGGCCGCCGAGGTCGTCGGCCCCTACAAATGAACCATCGGGAGAGAAAAATACACATGACCCAACAAAACCGACAGTGGGCGGTCCGCGTATTTGTGGCGGTGCTGGCCCTCACCGCTCTGGCCAACGGCCTGGGCAACAACATCCTGTCCAACTACTTCAACGAGGTCTTCCATATCGACTCCGTCCAGCGGGGCTTTATTGAGATTCCCCGGGAGAGCCCCGGCATTCTGTGCATGGTGCTGGTGGCGGCGCTGGGCTTTCTGGGCAACCTGTGGATGTCGGTGGTGGCCCAGGGGCTGGTGCTGGTGGGCTTTATCGTCATGGGCTGGCTGTCCCCGGGCTACGGGATGATGCTGGTGTTCATGTTCGTCCACTCCCTGGGGATGCACCTGTTCATGCCCCTCAACGACGCCATCTCCATGGACCTGGCGGAGCAGGGGAAGGTGGGGACCACCCTGGGGCGGTTCAAGGGGGTCACCACCCTGTTTAACCTGGCGGCGGCGGTGCTGGTATTTTTCGGCTTCCGCTCCGGCTTTTTCAGCTTCCACACCCGGACCATCCTGCCCTTTGCCATCGGCGGGATATGCACCGCCGGAGCGGTGGTGCTGCTGGCGGTGATGGCCATGTCCAGCGGACAGAGGGGCGCGGTGAAAAACCATAAGCTGCTGTTTCGGAAACGGTACATGCCCTACTACATGGTCACCCTGGCCTACGGCTGCCAGAAGCGAATCAAAATCGTCTTTGCCCCCTGGGTGGTGATTAACCTGCTGGGGCAGGGGGCGGACACCGTGGCCCTGCTCACCATCGCCGTCCACCTGGCGGGCACCTGGATGGCCCCCGTCATTGGAAAGATGCTGGATCGGCTGGGCGTGAAGAAAATGCTGCTGGTGGAGGCGGGGTATATCGCAGTCTCTTTCTCGACGATGGGCCTGGTGGCGGGACTGCTGGCCTCCGGCAGGATCGACCCGGCCAGCTGGCAGACCTGGCTGGTCTACGGGGCCTACGTGCTGTGCGTCCTCTTTGAGCAGTTCAACATGGTCCACTCCTACATGATGCGCGCCATCGCCCTGGACCCCAGCGAGGTGACCCGCACCCTGTCGGTGGGGCTGAGCGTGGACCACGTGATGGCCATTATCGCCTCGCCGGTGATGGGGGTGATTTGGCACGCCTGGGGGGTGCAGTATGTGTTCGTGGTGGCGATGCTGTCCGCCCTGTTCCAGGTGGCCGCCGCGGTTATGACAGAGCGGTAGGGACACATCATGATGCGTCCGCAAATCCCCGCAGGTCCCGTGCCGGAAGCAGACGTGCGTCTCTGCCGGGCTCTGGAGGGGGCAGAAATATTTCATTTATATTAAATTTCGCCAAAGCTCTTTACATCGACAAAGTTTTGGAGTACACTAGGGGAAAAGTTGCATTTGGGAGGTGCTGATATGGACGAGATGGATTTCACCCGTAAATTCAGCCTGGGCGATCAGCGGGATATGGAGATTAAGGCTATCCTCACTTCGGTGTATCAGGCGCTGCAGGAGAAGGGCTACAACCCCATCAACCAGATTGTGGGCTACATCCTGTCCGAGGACCCCACCTATATCACCAATCACAACAACGCCCGGGCCCTCATCCGCAAGGCGGACCGGGACGAGCTTCTGCAAACCCTGGTCAGGTACTACCTGACCCACTGAGCTGCGCCCACTGCGGCCCGCCTGCCCGGCGGGCCGTTTTTCGTAGGGGGGGAATAGCAATTTGACGAAAGACAGGTTTGAAAAAACTGATCGCCTCTTAACCATAATGCTTACCCTGTGGTTGGTTCTGTCATTGGGAGAAAAAGTAGTTAAAGGCGATTTTTCATTGTTTTTGACCGTTTATCTTATATTGCTTTGTATTCTGTCCGGGTATGTGTCATTTTTGTGCAGTCAGCTGCCAAAATCGGAGAGGCCGAGAGCAAACTGGGGTTCAAACTGTGGGTTGGAGATTCATCCTTATGTCACCACTATATTACTTATAATTCTGACATTGATCTGTTTACATAATGTCTGGATTCGTCAATTCCGCTAGGAAGGGAGAACTGATATGAACATCTTAGTCAGCCACTGCTTTTTAGGGGAGCCCTGCCGGTACGACGGGCAGAGCCGGCTGGACCGGCAGGTCATCGAGCTCCACCGGGCGGGGCACAACCTGATTCCCGTCTGTCCCGAGCTGCTGGGGGGGCTGGACGTCCCCCGGAGCCCCGCCGAGCTCCAGCCCGACGGCCGGGTGGTTACCCAGGACGGCCAGGACGTCACCGCCGCCTACCGCGCCGGAGCCGAGCGGGCGCTGGAGATCGCCAGAGAGAACGGGTGTACCGTGGCCGTGCTGAAGGCCCGGTCCCCCTCCTGCGGCTGCGGGGAGGTGTACGACGGCACCTTTACCCACACGGCGGTCCCCGGCTGGGGGTTGACCGCCCGCCTGCTGGCTGACGCCGGCATCGAGGTGATGGACGAGGAGCACCTGCAAGCCCGGCTGTACCTGTAGGGGCGGGGATTGTCTACCCCTACAGAGCGTGTCAATGCTCCTGACCGTGTTAAAATGCGCAATTGACACTTCTGTTTAGTCATGCTTGTCTCATAAATTTAAGAAAGCTGCCGCATGTAGGGCAAGGGCTCTGCCCTTGCCTTACCTCGTTTCTGTCCTTGCCTCATTCCAATGCCGTTTATCCCCTTACGGGGATAGGCAGGGGTAGAACCCCTGCCCTACAGAATGTACCAGCCGGCATTTCCAGAGGCTTTCCGTATTTACGAGACGGATGTGCTGTGTAGTGACATTGTATTGACATCTCCCCGGGGAAGGGGTATACTTCTCTCAAAGGAGCTGATACCATGGATATTACGTCTGCGCCCAAGACTGCGACCTTTCAAATGCGGATCAACCCGGATATCAAGCGGCGTGTGGAGGAGATATACGCCCGGCAGGGGCTGTCCTTTACCGACGCGGTGAACCTGTTCATCCAGCAGTCCCTGAACATGGAGGGCCTGCCCTTTCTGGCCTCGCCCGAGAATGAGGCGTATTTACGGGCAAAGGCGGTGCGCCGCCTGATGGAGGAGGTTCAAAGAGGTTGGGACTCCGCGGAGAAGGAGGGCTGGGTCTCGGAGGAGGCGGCGTACCGGCTCCTTGGGGAGGAGACATGAGGCTGCGCTACACCCCGGAGGCCATTTCAGACATACGCAGCATCAAGGCCTATATCCGGGACCAACTCCACAACCCCAGGGCCGCCGCCCGGATCGGAACCATGATTTTAGACCACTGCGCCGCCCTGAAGACCTTCCCGGAGCTGGGGGTGTCGGTGGAGGGAAAGACCGGCTGGCACACCGACCTGCGGCTGCTGGTCTGTGAAAGCTATGCGGCCATCTACCGCCGGGACGGGGATGTGATATCGGTGGTCCGTGTGTTTCACGGCAGACAGGACTTCCTCCGCATCCTTTTCTCCGGGCCATAAACCCGTAAGGCGGCAAAAATCCATCGAAAACGGTCTGACGATAAAAAATTTAGGGCCGGTCAAAGCGGTATGAAAGACCTCCCCCCGGAAATACTGGAAACAGTATCACACCGGGCGGGAGGTTTTTTCCATCATGCAGCACAAAGTGGAGATATGCGGGGTGAACACCGCCAAGCTGAAGGTGCTGAAAAGCAGCGAGACCCAGGCGCTTCTTCTCCGGGTTAAGGAGGGGGATATGCAGGCCCGGGAGGAACTCATTGCCGGCAACCTGCGGCTGGTGCTGTCGGTGATTCAGCGGTTTGCCAACCGGGGGGAGAACGCCGACGACCTGTTTCAGGTGGGGTGTATCGGCCTGATCAAGGCCATCGACAACTTCAACACCGACCTGGACGTGAAGTTTTCCACCTACGGCGTCCCCATGATTGTGGGGGAGATACGCCGCTACCTCCGGGACAACAGCACCATGCGGGTGTCCCGGGCCATGCGGGACACGGCCTACAAGGTTCTCCAGGCCAAGGAGGCCTACATGGCCCAGCACCAGCGGGAGCCCTCCATCGAGGAGATCGCCAAGATCCTGGACATCAAGCGGGAGGACGTGGTTTTTGCCCTGGACGCCATCCTGGAACCGGTGTCCCTCTACGAGCCGGTGTACTCCGACAGCGGGGACACCATCTGCGTGATGGACCAGGTGAAGGACAACAAGAACAACGACGAGATGTGGGTGGAGCGCATCGCTCTGAAGGAGGCGGTGGGCCACCTCACCGACCGGGAGCGAAAGATTCTGTCCATGCGCTTCTTCCAGGGCAAGACCCAGATGGAGGTGTCCGCCGAAATCGGCATCTCCCAGGCCCAGGTCTCCCGGCTGGAGAAAAACGCCCTGCGGCAGATTCGGAAGGAGATGTGAGGGGCAGGCTGGGCTTCCCTCTGTAGGGGCGCACAGTGTGCGCCCGCGTATGACAGACTTATGTAGGGGCCGGGCTCCGTCCCGGCCCGTCTCTCGAATATGGGCGGTTACGGAAAAGCGGGGCGGGACAGAGCCCGCCCCCTACACGCTCCTCTTGTCAAAATGCGCAATTGGGACAGGTATCCTTATTTGCGGGCGGACAATGTCCGCCCCTACAAAAAGATGCTCCCCCTGGGGGGAGAAGAAAACCGCTCCGGAGAAAAATCCAGAGCGGTTTCTCTCTCTCCCCGCCGCCCACAGCGCGGCACAGTATCTATAACAGTGACAGTATCTATTTCAGTATCTATAACTATTACAGTTACGTTGTCTTCGGTGTACAAAAACGTACAACTTTCTCCCCAATCCCACCCAGGGTAAGGAGATGATTGTAATGACGAAGAAAAGTTTTGTGGTCTACTTTGACAGCTACCCCATCCTGTCCGCCTTGCCCATGGAGCAGCGGGGGCTGCTGTTCTCTGTGCTCATGGTCTACGCCGACCGGGTGTGGCGGGAGCCCTCCACCGCGCTGGAGGAGGTGATGGAGGGCTTTCCCCGGCTCTCCCCGGAGGCCCGGATGGCCTGCGGCTTTATGGGCGCGGCCATCCAGCGGGACACGGACGCCTGGCTGAACAGGCGGGAGTACCGCCAGCAGGGCAAGCCAGGCGGTCAGAAAAAGGGGGACCCGGAGACAGCCGACCGCCGGGCCAGAGAGGACATGGAGCGGCTCCGGCGGCTGCTGGAGCGTGAGACAGCGAAGGGGGAGGTTTAGCCCCGCCGCAGGTCCTCGCCCTGATAGTACCGCTGTAACGGGCGGTAGCTCAGCGCAGCCACGATGCCGGTGATGATGATTTCCGGCACCATGTAGCTGGCATTGTAGGAGATGGACCAGATGGGCGGAGCCCAGCCCAGCTCGTTGGGCCACAGGACCTCCCACACCGCCACGCCGGAGATGTAGTGGCAGGCCAGCCGAACGAGAAAGGTGACTGTGATGCCCAGCACCAGCGCCGCCTGCTGGTTCTTCAGCCGGTTTTTGAACATGGCCGCCAGCCCGATTACCGAGTAGGCAAACACGTAGTCAAAGAGGATAATCAGGATGGCGGTCCACACATTGGTGGCGTACTGTACATTGGAGATGCCCAGCAGCATCTGGAGCAGGCTGTGGACGAAGGCGGTGAACAGCCCCCAGCGGCAGCCGTACCGCCAGGAGACCAGCACCAGGGGCAGCATGGAGCAGAAGGTGATTCCGCCCCCCAGCGCCCAGGGCCCCTTGAACTCGAACATGGACAGCACGGTGCCGATGGCGATCATGACCGCGCTCTCCACCAGGCGGCGGGTTTGCAGGTTTGTCATAGTCGATTCCTCCAAATAAAAAAATACCGCATTACATCCGGACGGGTGTAGTGCGGTTTTAGAGGAGACGACGGCACGGTCTCTCTTTCACTTCCTACGCCGGCATTACCCGGATCAGGTTCAAGGGACCGGAGACAGCTGTGTTTGTCTCTGCATCTCAGCCGGGAACTAAGCTCCCAGCGCCCCTGTGTTCGATTGTACTGCGGTTCACGGCCATTGTAGACCCTGCCGCCGGCTTTGTCAACCTTTTTTTATCCCAGGGAGTGTCCTACCGCGCATTTTATCACAGTCAGGAGAATTGGAACGATTTGTAGGGGCGCACAGTGTGCGCCCGCGGGCGGACAATGTCCGCCCCTACATAAAATCTGCGAATAGGACACACCCTTATCCCAGCGCCACGTCCAGAATCATCATCAGCAGAAAGCCCGCCATCACCCCCAGGGTGCCCGAGTGGCCCCCCTGGGACAGATTGGCTTCGGGGATGAGCTCCTCCACCACTACATAGAGCATGGCCCCGGCGGCGAAGGAGAGCAGCCAGGGGAGAACCAGCTGGACCGTTCCGGCCACCAGCACGGTGAGCAGGGCGAACACAGGTTCCACCACCCCGGAGGCCGCCCCGATGAGGAAGGATTTGCCCTTGCCCATCCCCTCCTGGTAGAGGGGCAGGGAGATGGCCGCCCCTTCCGGAAAATTCTGGATGCCGATGCCCAAAGCCAGGGCGGTGGAGGCGGTGAGCAGAGCGGCGTCGCCGTTCTGCGCCGCCAGGGCGAAGGAAACCCCCACCGCCATCCCCTCGGGGATGTTGTGCAGGGTGACGGCCAGCACCAGCAGGGCCGTCCGGCTGGGACTGGCCCCCCGGTGGAAGGACTCCGGCCCGAAGTGGGGGAGGAGGAAGTCCATCCCCAGCAGGAAGCCGATGCCCAGCAGCGAGCCCCCCGCGGCGGGGAGCCAGCCCGTCTGACCCAGCTCCTCCGCCTTCTCGATGGCGGGAATGAGCAGCGACCACATGCTGGCCGCGATCATCACCCCGGCGGCAAAGCCCAGCATCACCCGGTGGAGGGTCTGGGAGTTTTTCCTGTGGAACAAAAAGACCACGGCGGCCCCGGCGGCGGTCATCAGGGCGGTAAAGCCCGTGCCGGCGGCGGCCCAAGTAAGTGCCTGTAACACGATGTAAGAACCCCTTCTGGAAGACTCGCAGGCGGGCGCCTGTACGGTTGCTTCCAGATTAGGCTATGCGCAGGAGAGGGAAGGGGTGCGCTGACGGACAAAATGCCTCCCTCTCAGAGGGAGGTGGCACGGCGCAGCCGTGACGGAGGGAGTCCTGCGGAGGGTTTTTACCATCTTCGGCAACTCCCTCAGTCTGGCCTTTGGCCAGCCAGCTCCCTCAAGGAGGGAGCCTTTTTTCTATGCGGCCAAAAACACCCGCGCCATCCAGTAGCCGATGGCCATGCAGCCGGGGAAGGTGAGCAGCCAGGCCAGGGCAATTTTTCCGGCGGTAGCCCAGTCGGGGCGGTTCCCCCCGGCGGAGCCCACCCCCAGCAGGGCGCAGGTGCGGGTGTGGGTGGTGGAGACGGGCAGGCCCAGCAGGGTGGCGGTAAAGAGACAGGCGATGTTCCCCAGGTCGGCGGCCAGCCCCTCCCGGGGGCCCAGAGACACCATCTCCCGGCCCACAGTGTCGATAATCCGCCGGCCTCCCATCAGGGTGCCCAGGGCCATGAAAAAAGCGCACAGGGCCATGAGCCACAGGGGCACCAGGAAGGTGCCCTCGTCGGCCCGGCCCTGGGCCAGGGCAGCCCCCAGCAGGAAGACGCCGATGAACTTCTGGCCGTCCTGGGCCCCGTGGAGGAAGGCGGTGACAGCCGCCCCGGGAAGCTGGGCCAGAAGGAATGTACGGTTAGAAAGCTTTACAGCTTTCAGGCGGCTTTGCGCCCCCCGTCCCGCCCAGAAGCCGGCGGCGGTGGACAGGACAAGCCCCAAAATCACCCGTGCCCAGCAGTCCCAGCGGATGCAGGAGAGGGAGCCCTCCAGGGCCACCGCCGCCCCGGAGATGCCGGCCACCAGGGCGTGGCTCTCGCTGGTGGGGATGCCGAAATACCAGGCCGCCGCCGCCCACAGGACGATAGCTGTCATGGCGGCACACAGGGCAGTGAGGGCAGCTTTGGGGCCTCCGCCGAAGGAGGCGATGGCGTAGACCGTCTCGGCCACCGAGGCATTTACCGAGGTGACGCACAGCACCCCCAGAAAGTTGCACACCGCCGCCAGCGCCACGGCGGGCCGGAAGGGGAGGGCCCCCGTCACTACCGCCCCGGCAATGGCGTTGGGGGCGTCGGTCCAGCCATTCACCAGCAGGACGGCCAGGGTGAGCAGAACTGTGCCAAACAGGGCGGGATTCCCGCCTAACTGGCCTAAAAAGTCAAGAAACGACAGGGGCATGGACAACACCTCCATGTCCCAGATTATGCTACCGAATTTTTGAATAGCACTATTTATGGCTCCCTCTCTGAGGGAGCTGTCGCCGCCGCAGGCGGTGACTGAGGGAGTTTTCCCGACTCCCTCCGTCACGGCTTCGCCGTGCCACCTCCCTCACAGAGGGAGGCTTCCCCCCGGCGGCGGGGCGTGGCGCTCCTGGCCGGGGTCCCGGGGGGCGGAGGCGGGGGCGATGGCTCCGGGGCCGTACTTGGCCCGGATGACGTCCATGGTGTTCTCCAGCCGCTCCAGCCGGCGGCGCTTGGCGTCCTGACCGGCAGAAAACAGGTCCAGCTGGGCCCCTGCCTCGTCGGCGGGGATGAGGTAGATGGCGGTCACCGTCAGCGCCCGCACCGGGCTGGCCATGTTCCAGCAGCTGTCAGCCAGCTCCATGGCCGCCTGGGTCAGTTCCCGGGCCAGATCGGTGGGCGGGTCCAGCCGGGTCTGGCGGCTGATGTCTCGAAAATTGGGGTCCCGGATGGCAAGGGAAATACCTTGACACTTCATGCGGTGCCTGCGCAGGCGGCCCGCCACCTGGTCGGCCAGCTGGGCCACCCCCGCCTTGATCTCCGCCCGGCCCTGGAGGTCGTTGGGGAAGGTGTAGCCGTTGCCGATGGACTTGGGGGGCGTGTACTGGCCGGCGGGGGCCACGGGGGAGCGGTCCTGTCCGCAGGCGAAGTCGTGGAGCTGTGCGCCATTTTTTCCCAGAATCTGGAAAAGCTGCGCCCGGTCGAAGGCGGCCAGATCACCGATGGTGCGCACCCCAAACTGCTGGAATACCTGGGCCGCCGCCCGGCCCACGTAGAGCAGGTCGGTGACGGGAAGGGGCCAGACCAGCTTCCGGAAATTTTCCCGGGTGATGACGGTGGTGGCGTCCGGCTTCTTGTAGTCGCTGCCAAGCTTGGCGAACACCTTGTTGAAGGACACCCCCACCGAGATGGTCAGGCCGAAGCGGCTGCGCACCTCGTCCCGCAGGCGGTTGGCCAGGGCGGCGCCGTCCCCGCCAAAGAGGTGGAGGGTGCCGGTGACGTCCAGCCAGCTCTCGTCGATGCCGAAGGGCTCCACCAGGTCGGTGTACTCCTGGTAAAGGGAATTTACTTTACGGGAAAAATCCCGGTACAGCCCGTGGTGGGCGGGGAGGAGGACCAGGTTGGGGCACTTCCGCTTGGCCTGCCAGATGGTCTCCGCCGTCTTCACCCGGAAGACCTTGGCAGGCTCATTTTTGGCCAGGATGATGCCGTGGCGGCTGGCCGGATCGCCGCAGACGGCCACAGGCAGGTGGCGCAGCTCCGGGTGGGACAGTAGCTCCACCGAGGCGTAAAAGCTGTTTAAATCGCAGTGAAAAATGACCCGGTCCATGGCCGCACCCTCCTTTGCGGCCATTATACAGCAGCGGTGCGAGAAAGTCAAACTTTTGTTCTATTTTTTCTTGACAAATTTTTCGAGAGCTGGTACAATATACAAAAGACCGATGCAGAGGAGCGCGTGAAATGAGCAGAATTTCCTTCCATGAAATGGACAATTTGTCCTTTTGGATCAACTATTTCGGGTGCAGTTACCTGAATCTGTACGATGAGGAAGCGGACGCCTCCGTCTGTGAACTGATGGAGGAGCTGTGTACTGAAGCGGTCTGCGAGTGGTGGAAGAAATTTACAGGCTGGTATGACGGGGTTTTGGAGGAGAGCGACGGTTATTTGGACGACCCCGCCTTTCTGGAAGCCCCGCTGACCCAGGGCAGAACGCTGAAAATTGAATTTCACCCGGGGGATACCCTTTACTATGTGGACGGGGAAGAAATCGGGAGTACAGGTCCCCACTGGAAGCTGCGAACAGTTCCCTACAAGGAGCTGGAGAAGCTGCTGCCGCTGGAGCGAGGCTGGCAGCTGTTTTTGCTGCTGCTCCCCCTCGCCTCGCTGGAGCGCGAGGAGGCCCCAGCGGCCCAACAGGCGATTAAAGTGCAGATGATGCACTGTTTCGGGGCAGATTTGTGCGAAAGTCTCTCAAAATGTATTGTTTCTGGACTGCTTGAGGCGTAATCATGGACTACATCCCCGCCAAGCACCTGCTCCACCGGAGCAAATCCACAGAGTGGTTCGGCACCGACCACACCATGAACCTCTACCGGGGCTGCTGCCACGGCTGTCTCTACTGCGACAGCCGCAGTTCCTGCTACCAAAATCCGGACTTCGACCGGGTGAAGGCCAAGGCGGACGCCCTGCGCCTGCTCCGGGACGACCTGGCCCGGAAGGTACGCCCTGCCTTCATCACCATGGGCTCCATGAGCGACCCCTACAACCCCTTCGAGGAGGAGCTCCAGCTCACCCGCCATGCCCTGGAGCTCATCGACGCTTACCGGTGCGGGGTGGCAGCGGCCACCAAAAGCGACCTGATTGTCCGGGATATCGACCTGTACCGGCTGATTCAGGACCACTCCCCGGTGATCTGTAAACTGACCGTCACCACCACCGACGACGCCCTGGCGGCAAAAATCGAGCCCCACGCGCCGCCTCCCAGCCGCCGTCTCAGGGCGCTGGAGGAGTTGGCAAAGGCGGGGATTTTCTCCGGGGTGCTCCTTATGCCCGTACTGCCTTATGTGGAGGATTCGGCGGAAAATGTACTGTCAGTGGTGGACAGCGCCGCCCGGGCGGGGGCAAAGTTCGTCTACGCCGCCTTTGGCGTCACCATGCGGGACGGCCAGCGGGACTACTTCCTCGATGGCCTGGACCGGGGCTTTCCGGGGATGGGGGAGCGGTATCGCAAGCGGTACGGCTCCCGCTACTACTGTTCCAGTCCCAAGGCCAAGGAGCTGTGGGAGCTGTTTTCCAGCCGGTGCCGGGAGCTGGGCCTGCTGTACGAGATGCGCCACATCATCTCCGCCGCTACCCGGAGCTATGAGGACCGGCAGTTGAGTTTTTTTGATTGAGGTTTTTGGGAGCGCAAAAAAGCCTCCTTTTGAAAGGAGGTGCCCCAGTGCGCACACTGGGGCGGAGGATTGCATTTTGGCGAAGCCAAAATATGCGAAGCAAACGAGGGGTCGGGGACTTTTGTGGGGCGGAAACTTTGATTACTCCGTATGTTTTGCTTCGCAAAACGCAATCCTCAGTCAGCTTCGCTGACAGCTCCTTTCAAAAGGAGCCTTTTGCCGCTGCGGCGGGACGATAAGGAGCTGCTTTCTGCCAATGCCGGCAGCTGAGCTTTTTTAACGAATGATTGGGACACAAAACTCACATAAATGCTCCGCGATTTTTTGGGAAGAATAGCGTTCAATGATCGGTTTTGTATTGTCTATGGACAAGGTGAGCTGCCCAATATTTTTCCAAAAGGATGATACGCCCTGTTGTGTATGCTGAACTTCAAAGACAGCGTATGTTCCGTCGTCGATGCTGCGGGTGGGCAGGGGAATGGCCGCATGTGCAGGGACGATCAGGCCGACATCATATCTTAATTGTTCTGCCGGTGTGATAGTCGGGTCATCCAGCGGAATACCTAATATGGTGCTTTTCTCGTGAAGCAGGCCGTGCTGCGCTAAAAAGGCCTTCAAATTCTCCATTAGCTGACGATTTTCGGGCCCGTATGCCCCAGTGCGGCGCATATAAGCTATGGTAATGCCCTGAAATGTCTCGATTTTCAAAATGAATTGCCTCCAAATTATATTTAATTTTCTGTCCAGATAAGTTGATAATACAGGCAATTAAAATGAATTTCAAGCATTTTTTTAAATAAAACAGGCCCACCCCAATGGGGCGGGCCTTCAGCGTTTTTCTTACTTGGCCAGAACCTTCTTCAGGCGGGCGAAACGGGGCAGGGCGTTCTCGGTGGGGGCCTTGGCGTCGCCCTGGATCAGGGGCAGGGCATAGTCGATGAAGGCCTGGGTGACGCCGTTCTGCTCGGCGTTGATCCACTCCAGGGGGACCTTCTTCTCGAAGTTGGCCACCTCGGACAGGTTAAACAGCTTGGTCTGGCAGACGTACTTGCCGCCCTCGCGGGAGCACTCGAAGCCCACCATCTTGTCGGTCTCGCCGGCCACGGCGGCCTCTACGGCGGTTTTGCCGGCCAGGAAGGACTCGTCAATGTCGGTGCGGGAGGCGACGTGCGCGCCGCAGCGCTGGAGCAGGGACAGCTCGATGCCCCGGACCTTGGCGCCGGTCTTCTCCTTGGCCACGCTGGCCAGCAGGGCCGCCAGGCCGCCCAGCTGAGCGTGGCCGAAGCCGTCGGTAGCGGAGGTCTTGGCCTCGGAGACGAAGGAGCCGTCGGCGTAGTGGATGCCCTCGGAGACGGCTACAATGCAGTTGCCGTTGGCCTTATAGATGCGCTCCACGTCGGAGAGGAACTTGTCCATGTCGAAATTCACCTCGGGGAGGTAGACCAGGTCGGGGGCGCAGCCCACGACCCCCGCCAGGGCGGCGGCTCCGGCCAGCCAGCCGGCGTGACGGCCCATGATCTCGATGATGGTCACCATGCCGGTGTCATACACCCGGGCGTCCTTATACACCTCGGCGCAGGAGGTGGCGATATACTTGGCGGCGGAGGCGAAGCCGGGGCAGTGGTCGGTGCCGAACAGGTCGTTGTCGATGGTCTTGGGCACGCCCATGATGCGGCACTCGTAGCCCACCTTCTGCATATATTTGGAAATTTTGTTGCAGGTGTCCATGGAGTCGTTGCCGCCGTTGTAGAAGAAGTAGCGCACGTCGTACTTTTGGAAAATCTCCAGGATGCGCTTGTAGTCGGTGTCGTCGGCGTCGGGGTCGGCGATCTTGTAGCGGCAGGAGCCCAGCTCGGAGGAGGGGGTATTGAGCAGCAGCTCCAGCTCCTTGGCGTCCTCCTGGCCCATGTCATACAGCTTGTCATTCAGCACGCCCTTGATGCCGTGGGCCGCGCCGTAGACGGCAGTGATGTCAGGGCAGTCCAGGGCGGTGCGGATCACGCCGTAGGCGCTGGCGTTGATAACGGAAGTGGGGCCGCCGGACTGACCGATAATCAGGGCGCCCTTTAATGTGTTGCTCATGTTGTTTACCTCCAAATTCAAAATATCCTTTGTGGGATGGTGATAACCGAAACAGGAATATTATAACAAAGATTCCCGCTGTTGTAAACGGGAAGAATAGCCGACCTTGGCTTGCATTTTAGCGCTGATAATGGTAAAATCAGAGTAGAAACAGGCGCTGTTTGAAGGGATAATTTGAAAGGATAAATAATATGAAGAAAAAATATATTATCCTCATCATTTCGTTCTTCGCTGTGACTGCGGGAATCACGGGTGTTTATTTGCTGGCCCGGCCCACCGTATTAGGCAATATGAGCAACCAGTATTCAAAGCAGGTCACAACAACTTCTGACATCTCCTTCACAGGAGAAGCAGGCAGCAGAATCAAGTTTGTTTTGCAATCAGATGTTATGAGCGGAATTTTGGATATGACTCTGTATGATGCGGCTGGTAATGCCGTATATACCTTGGATAACGCAAAAGAGCTGGCGGCCTATTTTACGCTGGAACGTTCTGGGACATATACGCTGGTCGCCAGTTGTGACAATTTTGTCGGAACGTATAAAGTTATTGTGTATTTAGACAAAATAAACTCACCAACAGTTTCCAGCTAACGGAGGGGGCTTCATCTTTTGGAGACAAAATCCCCTTTGAGCGCAGAAAGCTGTTCACAAATCCCACAAAACTCCCGCCTGTCCGGCGGGAGTTTCTTCCCGCTGGGATACTGCAATTGAAAGGAAAAAAGGAGGGACCCGGCTATGGCGCGCTGTATCAGCTGTCGAAGTGACATTATTGATTTTGTTCAGGCGCGGTTTGAGGGCTTTCAGGCCACCTTGCCCCTGCCAGGCCTGAAACAGGATAACTTCTATCACACCTATGACCCCAAATACAAAGAGCTGAACGGCTCCGTCCACCGCTTTGCGAAAGAGCGCCCGGAGGGGAGCTTCTGCCATCTGGAGGTCCGCCGGGCCTTTGCCAGGGAGAAAATCTATTTGCAGCTGGGAGGCATTCTGGTCAGCTACATCAAGTACGACTGGGGCACGGTCCAGTGTACCGGCAAGGTGCTGAACAACAGCCGTTACAGTCAGCTGTCCCAGCTGTCCCCTAGATTTCAGGTGCAGTCCCCCTGGTTCCTGGCGGATAACGACCGGGACAGCCTGCACGGGGCACTGGGGGAGCTGGGGGAGTGGTATCAGGAGCATCAGGGTGAGATTCAACAGTCCTATGACAAGCAGCAGGGCTTTTTGGACCGGGAGTCCCGCCACTTCCGTATTGTCCGGGTCTTCCTGCGGGAGCACATTGGGGAGCTGACAAAAGAGGATGTCTGGGAGGTATACCGCTGTGTGGACCAGCTAGCGGATGAATATAAGGAGCAATACGGAAACCAGAAACACATTTTCTCCGCCCCCTCCCAAACCGTGTTTTTTGAAGATTACTGCTATGGCAAGCTGACGCCCGCCCTCAACGCCTGGGTGGAGGAGCTGTCCGCCGCGCTGCAGAAGGGGAAGAAGGGGTATGACGAAGAATTTGCCCGAAAATTCACCGTGACCGCCCTGCTGTACTTCTTTCACGACATGCAGAAGGAGAAATGGCCCAATATTTTGGTGGACAAACTCTGGCAGATTGACTGACTCCCTTTTTAGAAAAGTGTTGCTGGATATAAACTCTGTCAATTTCACTAATATGTGAATTGAAACAAAGCATTGGTCCTGTTATAATCAAATCAATAAATACAAAATACTAATTTGCAGGGAGGAAACATGGTTATATTGATTGGCGGTGCGTCACATACAGGAAAAACCAATTTTGCACAGCAGCTTCTTGAAAAATATAAATATCCGTATTTGTCTATAGATCATCTGAAAATGGGCCTCATTCGGAGCGGAAATACAGCGTTAACTCCAATGAGTGATGATTTGGCATTAACAAAGTATCTGTGGCCAATTATATGTGAAATCATTAAAACTGCTATTGAAAATGCGCAAAATCTCATTGTTGAAGGGTGTTATATACCATTTGACTGGAAAAAGAATTTTGATGAAAATTATCTGCGGCAAATCCGATACATATGTTTGATAATGAGCGAACAATACATTCGACTGCATTTTGAGGATATAAAAAATTTTGCAAGTGTGATTGAGCAAAGACTTGATGATTCGGATTATACAATAGAATCCGCCTTGCAAGATAATGCCCAAATGCTTGAAATGTGCAAAAGGTACCATACAAAATACCTGCTTATTGATGATGAATATCATGTTGATTTAGAATTATGAATTATAGGACACAGGATGATTGTTGTGATTCAGTCACCCTGTATTTTATACAATTCATTTGGCATTTTAGCGAAAGATTAAAAAATTGAGCATTAGCAACACTAATCTGAAAAGGGAGTTGACTGACCTCGTCTTGATTTTTTCTGTCCATAATGGTAAAATCAGAACAAATTTTAAATTTATGGAGGCTGTTGTCCCGTGAAGGAAGAATGTTTGATTTGCGCCGCTCCGTTGGAATATCTGGAACAGGATACGCTTATGGAGTGCGCGATCTGCCATAGACAGGAGAGCAGCAAGACCAGGTGCGTGCATGGGCATTACATCTGCAATCACTGCCATACCGAGGGGATGGACAGCATCATCGGAATATGCCTGGAGGAGAGGTCCAGGGACCCCTTGAAAATTATCGAAACGCTGATGGCGCAGCCGTTCTGCCACATGCACGGGCCCGAACACCACGTTATGGTGGGGGCCGCGCTCTTGACGGCCTATCGAAACGCGGGCGGCGACATAGAGCTCTCCAGCGCGCTGGTGGAGATGATGAACCGCGGAAAAAGTGTCCCGGGTGGGGCCTGCGGCTTTTGGGGCGCCTGCGGGGCGGGGATAAGCACAGGCATGTTTGTTTCGATCCTCTCAAAATCCACGCCTCTTACCCGGGAACCCTTCGGACTGTCCCACCAGATGACCTCGGCCGCGCTTGGCACAATCGGAGCGGTGGGCGGCCCCCGGTGCTGTAAAAGAGACTCGTTCCTGTCCATTTTAACGGCAATCGACTTTGTTGAGGAACATTTTGGGATAAAAATGGAAAAATCTGAGCCGGTTTGCAATTATTCGGAGCAAAACAATCAGTGTATTGGAAAACGCTGTCCGTTTTCGCCCCTGAATCCATGCGTTATCCGGTCTCACAAATCCCACAAAACGCCCGCCAGTCCGGCGGAAGCTTTTCAATGAACAGGGTTTACACTCGTCGGCCGATCTGCTATAATATACTTGACCATCCCGTCAAATCATGCCGATGGAAGGAGAGATAACTATGTCGGATAAAGAACTAGTTACGATAACAATCGAGCATTATGGCGACTTGCAGCTGATCAAACAAGCGAACGGAGACCATGAAAATCCGGCCCTTGACTACGTGCTGAAGCTAACCATTGCAAAGCTGTCCTCTCTGGGCGTGAATTTTGAGGATATCACGCTGAACTGACACTGAATTTCTTCACAAATCCCACAAAACTCCTGCCTGTCCGGCGGGAGTTTTTTCCCGCTGGGATGTTGCAATCTGGGGAAAATGTGGTAAAATAAAAGGGACTTAATTATAAGGAGGTTATTCCCATGCCCCTTGTTACTTCTACCGAAATGTTCAAGAAGGCCTATAACGGCGGTTACGCCATTGGCGCCTTCAACGTCAACAACATGGAGATCGTCCAGGGCATCACCGAGGCCTGCCGCGAGGAGAAGGCCCCTGTGATTCTCCAGGTCTCCAAGGGCGCCCGGGCCTATGCCAACCACACCTATCTGGTGAAGCTGGTGGAGTCCGCCGTTATCGAGTGCCCCGAGATCCCCATCGTGCTCCATCTGGACCACGGCGACAGCTTTGAGACCTGCAAGTCCTGCATCGACGGCGGCTTCACCTCCGTCATGATCGACCTGTCCTCCAAGTCCTTCGCTGAGAACATCGAGGGCACCAAGAAGGTGGTCGAGTACGCCCACGACCACGGCGTGGTCGTCGAGGCCGAGCTGGGCGCTCTGGCCGGCGTGGAGGACGAGGTCAACGTCTCCGCCGAGGAGTCCCACTACACCCGCCCCGAGGAGGTGGAGGAGTTCGTCGCCAAGACCGGCTGCGACTCCCTGGCCATCGCTATCGGCACCAGCCACGGCGCTTACAAGTTCACCGCCGCCCAGTGCACTCGCAACGAGAAGGGCGAGCTGGTCCCGCCCCCCCTGCGCTTCGACATTCTGGAGGAGGTCGTCAAGCGCCTGCCCGGCTTCCCCATCGTGCTCCACGGCTCCTCCAGCGTGCCCCAGAATTATGTGAAGATGGTCAACGCCAACGGCGGCAAGATGCCCGACGCCGTGGGCATCCCCGAGGAGCAGCTGCGCAAGGCCGCCGAGAGCGCCGTGTGCAAGATTAACATCGACTCCGACCTGCGCCTGGCCATGACCGGCACCATCCGCCAGTTCTTCAACGAGCACCCCGACAAGTTCGACCCCCGCGAGTACCTCAAGCCCGCCCGCGCCAACATCAAGGA
>CAJUFJ010000005.1 GCA_910585815.1 uncultured Oscillospiraceae bacterium
AGATACCATCGGCCTACGCATTTAGAGGGGTAAAAGCCCACTGTTTTCAAGGCTTCCAGAGGCCGGTCGGCGGGGTGGCTGAATGATTTATCAAATACCCGCTGAAACGGCGTTCTAAATGCGTAGAAAACAGGCAAAAAAATAAGGCAGGACGCGGGGCCATTCAACCGGCTCCACGTCCTGCTTTTCTGATACTCCCAGCGTCTACCGTTTACGCAAGCGCCCCGCCTGCGGGCGGGACGCTCGCGGCACCTGCGGAAAAGGTGCATCCGCTCCGCGTCTGCACCTTTTCCGCAGGTCTTGTTACCCATTCTGCTGCCTGTCAGCGCCTAACCTGCCGCGCCGGTTCCCTGTTACTCGTCCGTAAAGAGAAAGCGCATATCCTCAAAGTCGGCGTCCGACACAGCCTCCAGCTTCCTGATCGTCTGCCGGGCCAACGCCTGCATATCCCCGTCCATATCGGGGAGAGCGGCGGTCATGCGGCCCATTGTCCTGCGCCGGTCGGCCTTGTAGTAGACGCAGACCAGGTTTTCTTCCTCAACTGTGAAATGTACCATCATCCTACCTCCAATTCGTGATTTTTCGTTTTGGCCGGGGCCTTTTTCGGGGCGGCGGCGCTCTTGGCCTCGGCAAGCTGCTTTCGGATAGAGGGCTTGCGGCTGATCTTGATCTTGAACGTGGCCGCACGGTTTTTTTGCCTGCCTTGGCGGGCGGCGGTCAGCAAGCCCCGCAAGGCATCCTCGCTCTCCGGCTCATAGTGTCTGCTTACCATCTTGCCATGCTCCGCCATCATCCCATAGATGCCGTGATCGTACTGCTCATAGGAACAGCGGGTTTCGGTTCCGTCCTCAAATTTCAAACTGACCTCCTGAATGGGAAGCGCCTGCTGCCCCAGCTTGGCGGCGTGCTGGCGGTAGTCCAGCTCATAGAGATCACCCATCACCTTGCCGTCCCGCAGGCCGGTGATCTCCACGGCATAGGCCAAAATGCTGTCCCCCGTGGTGGCGTGGAACAGCCAGGTATGGCTTGCCTGGCTCTCTTTCAGATAGGCGTCACGCTCCCGGAAGCACTCGGTTCCACAGCGGCGGGACAGCCACAGCAAATGGGTGTTTTCCTCGGTGGGATGCCGCGCCGCCTCCATGAACATTTTAATGTCATAGCTGAAATCGCTCTTGTCAGATTTTACCCTCCGCCATATCGTGGGCGACGAGGGCGGTGTAGTAGCTTCCCATTGTGCTGGGGGCGTTGAACAGCACCGCCAGCAGGTATTTCTTGATGTTGCGGATTTTTGTGGTGTTCTCCCGCATACAGTCCATGACAAATTCGATATGGCCGCTGTTGAGTTTCAGCAGCTTGGCCTTTACCAGCTCGGCGGGGTAGTCGTCACCGGCCACCCGGATTGTCTTGCGGGCCGTGCAGACGGTTTCTACCAACAGCTCCACGATGCCGTCCAATTCCTCCGGGTCGATCTGCGAGTAGCGCAGGAGATGATCGTACTCGATATTCTCCTTGATGATGTCCCGATAAATTTCAACGGCGCTCTGCGTGGCCGCTTCCGTTCCTTTCCTTTCCGGCGGCGAAGCCGCAGCCGTCCCAGCCGTTCCAGCGGGAGGGAGTGAAAGGGAGGGAATGGAATGGGTACTTGATGGGTCAGTAATAGATTGGTCTTTAGTTGCTCTATCTTTATTTAATTGCGTTGGATTTTCCGACGTCGGTTTTTCCGTTGTCGGGTTTTCCGACGACGGTTTATCCAACGACGGCGGCAAAGAAACAGGCTGTTCGTGGATGATGTACTCGTTGCTGCTGAACTTGCCGCTTTCGTCCGTGGTCTGGTGGCGCTCGATGTACCCGGCCCGCTCCAATTCGTTGACGGCGGAACGAATAGCGTCCTTGCTCTCCCGGTTGATATAGCACAGGCCGGACAGGGTATAATCCCAATCTTCCGGGAGTGACAAAATCTGCGACAGCAGGCCCTTGGCTTTCAGGGACAGGGATTTGTCCCGCAGGTGATGGTTCGACATCACCGTGTACCCCTTGTTCCTCTCCACGCGGAATACTGGCATGGTTCTCCGCTCCTTTCGGTGTCTGGACATGAAAAAAGCGGCGTCCCATCTCCCCGGCAGGGGAATATGAACGCCGCTCATGCGCCGATATTCGATTTTTTAGTACATATCATGCTTGTCCGCCGCTCGAAAACCTTGATTTTCCTATACTTTCAGAAGTTACGTTATCTAACCTCAGCTTTCAAGCGCCCCGGATTTTTGGATATGATAGGGGATATTGAGGCTGGGCTGGTCAATATGGTGATTGTCAAGGATATGTCCCGGTTTGGCCGGAACTATCTGGAGGTGGGGCTATATACGGATGTTGTGCGACAATAGTCCGTTGGGAACGGCGGGCTTCCCCGCCAATTTCAATCACCCTACCGCATGGAAAAAGCCCCGCCGGAGGCGGGGCCAAGGCCCTCATCGCCCCCGGCGGTGAGGGCGCAAGCATCGCGTTTTGATGTCAAAACGCCACTTGCAGGGGAAATCCCCTGACCCCAATGCCGCCTGCGGGCGGTAGCCTTTTGGCAACAATGCCAAAAGGTCTAAGCGAACATTTTGACAAGGTTGTCAGAAGGTGTGCTCAACTGCTATCGGGTTTGACAACATTGTCAAAAGCGGTTTCCTGTGGACCTTCGGCAAGATTGCCGGAAGTCCACTATGCTGAAAATCGGGTTCGGCAATGTTGCCGGACTGTCCGCCAATGCGTGGCTGATGGCGCAGTTGGAAACCAACCGCCCTGTCCTGCACCGGGAGGAAGAAACCTGGGAGGCCATCCGCTTCATGGACGAGGCGGGCCGGGAAATCAACGTTATCGCCCGTGATTTCAACAGTGGATATGGTACGGCGGAGCAACTCCGCCACGCTGTTCATCTTTTGGGGGCTGTGTACGAACGGCTCTATGCGCTGAGGAAGAAGGGATATCTCCATGCGGGACTACAGCAGAAACCTCTCTGTCCGCATGACAGAGAAACAGTACCAGCGGCTTCAACAGTACATGGGATTGACTAGGCTGAACAGCACAGCCTATTTTTGCCGCCTGATTCAAGGAAACGAATTCAAGGGCCGTTCACCGAAACTGAACCATTCCCTGCATACCAGCGTCAACATGATCTATTCCAACGTAAAGCAGATAACCCGCCATCAATGGGCCAGAGGCATGGATGCCGAAGCTGTCTCAAAACTGCTTTTTCTAACGGATACGCTATGTGAGGAAGCCTATCTGCTTTCCAGTCAGAAATAGCCCTCCGTTTGCCCACAGGAGGCCCCATGTAGCTCGCCTCTGCCTGCGCTGGAGTCCCCGCCCCACCTGACCCATCAGGCACAGCGTGGGCGGGCACAGTGAAAATCGGGTTTTGTGAATTCACAAAACCCGATCCCGTATGGGAGGCGACAATGTGTGCAATTCCGCAGGCCGCTCTCGGTGAATTCACCAGAAGCGGTTTTCAGACAATCACAAAAATAATAATCGGATATGTTCTTACAGGTTCAAAATTACAAACTGGCGAAACTGTCAAGAAGGGAGGTTTCCGACCATAGACAAGCCAAATGACAAGCAAGAAATCAGGATGGAACGTATCCAGGTTTCCCACGGTAGAACCATCCGGGTGGTGTCCGTGTTCCCGATAAACGGACACTGTTCGCCGGAAGAAAAACTGAAAGCCCTGATCGACCTGGAAATCCAGCAGCAAAAACTGTGCGCGTAATCCCGGCGCTGTTTGGGAAAAGGACTGGATATACGGGCCGTTTTGGAGTATAGTCATGTCGCAATGCTCTGAACGGTTTGACTGATAAAGGAGGGCAAGATGATAACGTCAAACCAGAAGAAAACCGCTCTGTACTGCCGTCTCAGTCAGGATGACAATACAGAAAATGAGTCAAACAGCATTCAAAATCAAAAAATGATCTTGCAGCGGTATGCTGCCGACCACCACTTCCCAAACCCTTGCTTTTATGTGGATGACGGACACACAGGCGCAAATTTTCAGCGCCCAGGCTTTCAGCAGATGATGGTCGACATGGAAAACGGCGAGATTGGCATCATCATCACGAAAGACCTGTCCAGACTAGGCCGAAACCAGCTTCACACCGGGCTGTATATCGAAGAACGCTTCCCCATGTTCGGCGTTCGATACATCGCCATCAACGACAACGTGGATACCGACAGCAGCGAGAGTAACGAGCTGATGCCGTTTAAGAATTTGTTCAACGAATGGTATGTTCGGGACTCCAGCCGCAAGGTGCGGGCCGTACTCAAGGCCAAGGCGGAACGCGGGGAACGGCTGGGCACAAGAGCGCCCTATGGCTACAAAGAGGATGATCATGACAGCAAAAAGCTGGTGGTGGATGAGGAAGCCGCCGCAGTCGTGCGCCGTATCTTCGCCATTTGCGCAGCAGGCCGTGGGCCGAGTCAGATCGCCCGAAAATTAAGCAAGGAACAGGTTTTATGCCCCACGACCTATGCCTATCAGAAGTTTGGGGTCGGTCACGTGTCGTTGGACTTGGAAAAGCCCTGTCATTGGACAGACAGCACGATTGCGAATATGCTGGAAAACGAGCTGTATCTGGGCAATACCATCAACATGAGATTCAGCAGCAAGTCCTACAAAGACAAGCGGAAGGTGGAACACCCCAGAGAGGAATGTCTGGTATTTGAGGGAACGCACCACGCCTTGGTGACGCAGGAGGTCTGGGATATTGTCCAGCGGGTGCGGCAGAACCGGCGCCGCCCCACCAAGATGAACAAGCAGAATAAGTATTCCGGGCTGGTGGTATGCGCGGACTGCGGATCCACGATGGTGCTACACCGGGCGCACACGATGAAGCCCATCTGGAACAACTTCACCTGCCGCACCTACAAGAAAGAGGGGGCTGAAGTCTGCACCGCCCACTACATCCGGGAGTGTGTGCTGGACGAGGTGATCCTGGCGGATCTTAGACGGGTGACGGCGATGGCCAGGGAACACACCAGGGAGTTCGCGGAGTACATCGGCAGCAGGTAGTCCGCTGAGATCCAGCGG
Source organism: uncultured Oscillospiraceae bacterium (assembly GCA_910585815.1). GTDB lineage: Bacteria > Bacillota > Clostridia > Oscillospirales > Oscillospiraceae > Lawsonibacter. The sequence goes on from CAJUFJ010000005.1 coordinate 5,066, forward strand.
GAGATCCGCAGGCAGGAACGGGAATTGGCCACTATGCGGAAACGCGGTGCGGAGTTGGACACCATCTTCAAAAAGCTGTATGAGGATCGGGTTCTCGGCCACCTTTCAGTGGAACAGTTCCAGACGCTGTCCGGTGGCTTTACGGAGGAGCAGGAAAAGCTGGCGGCAGAAATTCCCGCAAAGGAAGCAGCCATCCAGAAGCTACGGGATACGGTTTCCAGCACCGAGGGTTTCATCGCCAAGGCCAAACGCTACACGGACATTACGGAGCTGATGCCGGAACTGCTGCGGCTGTTTATCCAGAAGATCGTGGTGCATGAGAAAAGCACAAAGTGGTCGAAGAAAGCCCTGCAGACCATTGAAATCCACTACAATGACATTGGCTGTATCGGAGGGGACATTCCGCAAGACACAGAAAGCCCCCGGCAGGAAATCTCAGCGTGATTCCTGCCGGGGCGCTTCCCCGGATTTTAGATACCCCTGTCAGGGGTAGGCCAACCCCGGCGGGATGTTTTTTATCTCTCGACGTATTTCCCCTAAAAATTGGACAGGCTCCCGCTATACTGGAAGAAACTGGAAGGGGGAGATGCGACCATGGGCGACTGGCACAGCCGGAGTGTGTCCCAGGTGATGGAGGAGGTGGGCGGCCGGCCCGGGGGGCTCACCGGCCGGGAGGCGGCCCAGCGGCTGGAGAAGTACGGCCCCAACCAGCTGGCCCAGCCCCAGCCCCCGGGGCTTCTGCTGCGCATCCTGGGCCAGCTGAAGGACCCCATGATTCTGGTGCTGCTGGCCGCCGCCGCCCTGTCCCTGGCGGCCAGCGGCGGGGAGGACTGGCTGGACGGGGTGATTATTCTGGTGATCGTGGTGGTCAACGGGGTAATCTCCATCACCCAGGAGGACCACGCCCAGCAGGCCCTGGAGGAGCTGCGGCGGATGTCCTCCCCCCAGGCCACCGCCCTGCGGGAGGGGGCTCCCCGGAAGATTTCCGCCACCGCCCTGGTGCCCGGGGACGTAATTCTGCTGGAGGCCGGGGACCAGGTCCCCGCCGACGCCCGGATTCTGGAGTGCAGCCGCCTCCAGGCCGACGAGAGTGCCATGACGGGGGAGTCTCTGCCGGTGGAGAAGGAGGCCAGGGGAGCTCTCCCGGAGAACACTCCCCTGGGGGATCAGGTGAATATGCTCATTGCGGGCACCCTTATCACCGCCGGACGGGGCACCGCTCTGGTGGTGGCCACCGGCATGGACACCCAGATGGGCCGCATCGCAGGCCTGCTGCTGGACAGCGGCGAGGGGGACACCCCCCTCCAGAAGCGGATGGGGGAAATCTCCAGGTCTCTGTCCTTCCTGTGCCTTGCGGTGTGCGCCGTGATGTTCGGGGTGGGGCTGTTCCAGGGGAAGGGGCTTTTGGATATGTTCCTCACCGCCGTCTCCCTGGCGGTGGCCGCCATCCCCGAGGGGCTGCCCGCCATTGTCACCATTGTGCTGGCTCTGGGCGTCCAGCGGCTGGCCGCCCGGAACGCCATTGTGAAGAAACTGCCCGCTGTGGAGACCCTGGGCTGCGCCGGGGTGATCTGCTCCGACAAGACGGGCACCCTCACACAGAATAAGATGACGGTGCAGCAGGTGTGGCTTCCCCCCGGCACCCGGCGGCGGGATGCCATGCTGGCGGGGACCCTGTGCTCCGATGCCCGGCTGGAGTGGAAGGCGGGGGCGCCCACCGCCTCCGGCGACCCCACCGAGGGGGCCCTGGTGGTGGCCGCCGCCCGGGATGGGGTGGATCAAAACCGGGAGCTGGAGCACCTTTCCAGGGTGGCCGATATCCCCTTTGACTCCACCCGCAAGCTGATGACCACCATACATACCGACCGGTCAGGGGGCTGGACCGCCTTTGTGAAGGGGGCCCCCGATGTGCTGCTGGGCCGGTGTGTCCGCACGGCGAAGGGGCCGATGGCCCAGAGCGACCGGGCCCGCATCCTGGCCGCCAACGAGGAGATGGCGGGAAAAGCCCTGCGGGTGATTGCCGTGGCCCGGCGGGAGCTTTCCGCCCTGCCCCAAAATCCCCAGCCCGGCGAGGTGGAGCGGGAGCTCACCTTTTTAGGCCTCTTTGGCCTGATGGATCCGCCCCGGCCGGAGGTCCGGGCCGCCGTGGCCCGGTGCCACCTGGCGGGGGTGCGGCCGGTGATGATCACCGGCGACCACCGGGCCACCGCGGTGGCGGTGGCCAAGGAGCTGGACATCGCCCGCCCCGGGGACTGGTCGGTGACGGGGGCGGAGCTGGATTTTATGCCCCAGGAGCTGCTGGAAAACGACATTGAAAAGTTCGCCGTCTTCGCCCGGGTGTCCCCGGAACACAAGATGCGCATTGTCCAGGCCTGGCAGAAGCGGGGCCGGGTGGTGGCCATGACGGGGGACGGCGTGAACGACGCCCCCGCCCTGAAGGCGGCCGATATCGGCTGCGCTATGGGAAAGACGGGCACCGACGTGGCCAAGGGGGCGGCGGACATGATCCTCACCGACGACAACTTTTCCACCATCGTGGCCGCCATCGAGGAGGGCCGGGGCATCTACTCCAACATCCGCAAGGCCATCCACTACCTGCTCTCCTGCAACATCGGGGAGATTTTTACCATCTTTGCCGCCACGCTGCTGGGCTTTGGGCAGATGCCCCTGGTACCGGTGCAGCTGCTGTGGCTCAACTTAGTAACCGACTCCCTTCCCGCCCTGGCCCTGGGGGTGGAGCCGGTGGAGGAGGGCGTGATGGAGGAAGACCCCCGGGACGCCTCCGCCGGCCTCTTTGACGGAAGGTTTTCCCTCCGCCTGGCCTGGCAGGGCCTGATGGTGGGGGGGCTCACCCTGGCGGCCTACTTTTTGGGCTTTACCCGTCTGGCCGCCCCGGGGCTGGAGGGTGCCGCCGCCAACACCATGGCCTTCGCCACCCTCACCCTGTGCCAGCTGTTCCACGCCTTCAACGTGCGCAGCGAGGACCGGTCCCTCTTTGCCCAGGGGGTGCTGTCCAACCCGGCCATGAACCGGGCCTTTCTGGCGGGACTGGCCATGCAGCTGTCTGTGCTGCTGGTGCCCCCCCTCCAGGGGGTGTTCTCCGTCACCCCCATGAACGCTCCCCAGTGGTTTACCGTGCTGGCTCTGGCTATGGCGCCCATCCCCATCTGCGAGTGGGCCAAGGCAGCGGGCCGCGGGGAAAAACCGGCGGAGACCAGACAGACCGCATTAAAACAGTAAGAGCACAGCCCCGCCGGCAAGCGCCTGGCGGGGCTGTTGTTGCCTTGTGCAGGGGCGGACATTGTCGCCCGCTTTGACATGACAGGGCAGTTCCAGGCCAGGCGCAGGGCCTCAGCCATGAAATATTCGTGGTTCATATTGATACTTACCCTTTGTAAACGCCGCCCCGGTTGTCTACCTTAATGACCTGGACGGTCAAAATATCGTTGTACAGATAGTAAATCGCCCGGTATGTGCCGATGCGGACCCGATATTGCCCTTTGTGCCCCCGCATAGGTGATACATCTCCCTCGAACGGAAGCTTGTAAAGTGCCCTCAATATCCTCTCCTGCTGGTCCCTGGACTGGGTCAGAATAAACTTTCGGGCGGGCTTTTCAATCAAAATCTTATACTTCACAGCATAATCCCCAGCTGTTTCGCAAAGTCCTCAATGGGCATGGGGTCACCCCGCTCCGGGTCATTCTCATAATCCCGCGCCATTTTTTCACAGAATGCCTCGTCTGCCGTATCATCAATTGCCTGCTTCATGGCCTGGAGCACAGCCACAACATTGATAAGCTGCGTGTCGCTGAAGCTGTCCAGAATGGCGTTACATCGTTCACGGTTACTCATGCCGCAAAACCTCCTTCTAAATCACAAAGATATGATTTATTGTACCATTTTAATTATACCATGATAGGTAAATGAAAACAAGACCCCTTGCCCCAAACACCAAACCGTGATACAATACACGGCGAATCTATCCTGGGGAGCGCCGTCTATGAAGACCTATTTCGCCGGACAATTTGATATTGCCGTTATCGGGGCGGGCCACGCGGGCATCGAGGCCGCGCTGGCCGCCGCACGGATGGGGATGAAAACCCTTTGCTTCACCGTCAACCTGGACGCGGTGGGCAACATGCCCTGCAACCCGGCCGTCGGCGGGACGGGGAAAGGCCATCTGGTCCGGGAGCTGGACGCCCTTGGGGGCGAGATGGCCAGGGCCGCAGACAGGGCCTGCATCCAGTACCGGCTGCTCAACCGGAGCAAGGGCCCCGCTGTCTGGTCCCTCCGGGCCCAGGCCGACCGCCGGGAGTATCAGAAGGTGATGAAGCACACCCTGGAGAAGCAGGAGAACCTGTGGGTGAAGCAGGCGGAAATTGTGGACATCCTCACCGAAGACGGCGCCGTGTCCGGGGTGGTTACCCACACCGGGGCGGTGTACGGGGTAAAGGCCGCCATTGTTGCCACCGGCACCCATTTAGGGGGCCGCATCGTGGTGGGGGAGGTGGTCCGGGACTCCGGCCCCGACGGCCTGTCCGCCGCCCTGCCCCTGACCCAATCGCTGATAAAGCTGGGCCTGTCCATCCGCCGGTTCAAAACGGGCACACCCCCCCGGGTCAACGCCCGCAGCGTGGATTTTTCCAAAATGGAGCTCCAGGAGGGCGACGGGGAGGGGCTGGCCTTCTCCTTTCAGACGGAGCGTCCTCCGGAAAACCGGGCGGTGTGCTGGCTCACCTACACCAACGAGGCCACCCACAGGGTCATCCGGGCCAACCTGGACCGCTCCCCCCTCTACGACGGCACCATCGAGGGGGTGGGCCCCCGCTACTGCCCCTCCATCGAGACCAAGGTGGAGCGGTTCCCCGACAAGGAGCGGCACCAGCTGTTCATCGAGCCCATGGGGCTGGACACCGAGGAGTTGTACATCCAGGGCTTTTCCTCCTCCCTGCCCGAGGAGGTGCAGATTGAGATGCTCCACACCATCCCCGGGCTGGAGCATGCCGAGATGACCCGGTGCGCCTACGCCATCGAGTACGACTGCGTGGACCCCACCGGGCTGGAGGCCACCCTGGAGACCAAGGCCGTCCCCGGCCTGTACGGGGCGGGACAGTTTAACGGCTCATCCGGGTATGAGGAGGCCGCCGTCCAGGGCTTTGTGGCCGGAGTGAACGCAGCCCTGAAAATCCAGGGCAAGCCGCCCCTGATTCTCCGCCGGGATCAGGGGTACATTGGGGTGCTCATTGACGACCTGGTCACCAAGGGCACCAACGAGCCCTACCGCATGATGACCTCCCGCACTGAGTACCGCCTGCTCCACCGCCAGGACAACGCCGACCGGCGGCTGACCCCCATCGGCTATGAATTGGGGCTGGTCTCACGGGAACAATATGAGCGGGTGCAAGAGAAATACGCCGCCGTGGACCGGGAGGTCCGCCGGCTGGAACACACCGGCACGCCGCCCACCCCGGAGCTGGCCGCCCTGCTGGAGGCCAGGGGGGAGCCCCCCATCAAGGACGGAGCCCGTCTGGCCGATCTGCTCCGCCGCCCCCGGCTGTCCTACGCCGACCTGGCCCCCTTCGACCCCGCCCGGCCCGATCTGCTCCCGGCGGTGGTCAGCGAGACGGAGATCACCATCAAATACGCCGGGTACATCGACCGCCAGCTGCGCCAGGTGGAGGAGGTCCGCCGGCTGGAGGAGCGGCCCATGCCGGAGGATATCGACTATGCGTCCATCGCCGGCCTGCGGCTGGAGGCCCGGCAGAAGTTGGACGCCATCCGCCCCAAAAACCTGGGCCAGGCGGGCCGGGTGTCTGGGGTGTCCCCGGCGGACGTGGCGGTACTGATGGTGTATTTGAAGCAGAGAGAGGGATAGGGCACTGTGGATCAACAAAAGCAGCGCGGCATCGCCTCCGCAGTCGAGGCCCTGAACCGGCACATCCGGTCAAAGGAGATTTCTGATTTCCGAATCGACAAGCTGGAAGGGGAGACCCTGACCCTTGTAGGCAGCTTTGACCTGTCCTACTACCACGACATGGCCCTGGTGATTACAGGCGTCTCCTCAGTCAACCTGTCCTGCTGCTTCTGGGTGGACCTGTCGGAGCCCCACCCCTTTTCCGCCGCCTTTCCCTCAGAGGATACCGCCGTCCTCAGCTTTACCGACTGCGGCGCCCGCCGGCGGGGGGAGATCGCTTTCGAGGGGGACATCTCCCTTCAGATTGAGCATGTATCCTATTTTAAAAGATAGAGAGGTGCATCTATGGAACGGTCAAGCGGTCTGCTGGGAAAGCTACAGGAATTTCTCGACCCCACTCCTATTGAAGACAAATATACCCAGCTGTTGAAGCGGGCGTATACAGAGATATTTCAGCCGCGGGGCTTCAAGCGGGCAGGACAAAATTTTCGCTGGTTCGGTCCGGATGGCTTGGGGAAGATTGTCAATTTCCGAAAAGACAAGTGGAATCAGAAGGACCTCCGGCTTGGCTTTTTGATTAACACCGGCGTCTATTTTGAGCCGGAGCCAGCCATTAAAAACCGAGCATTCAAGGAATACAACTGCCAAATCAGAAATGCCGGATACAATCCGACCCCCACCGACGAATATGGAAAAAAAGGTGAGGAATTTTCCTATGATAAGCAGTTCTGGTATATTTTTAAGCGGACCGACATGGAGGCAATGTATCAGGACTTGAAGCAGTCAATGGAAGATGTATTTGACTGGTTCGACCATTTTGAAAGCCGCCAGGCTGTCATTGACATGATTTTGAGCGGCACGGCCCAGCAGTACTCTCACACAATTGTCATGAACTACAATGTGGCAAAAATGCTGGCCGAGCTGGGCTATCAGGCCCAGGTCTACGCGCAGATCAAGGACACCCGGACCACCAATTCCCAGGCATGGGCGGTGATCCGGCTGGCGGAGGACCTGGAAAAGGAGCTGGGCCTGTAGGGGCGGATATCGTCCGCCCCTATGCAGAATGTAGAACTGCGGGCGCATAATATGCGCCCCTACAAAACGCATTGCGTAGGGGCCGACGACCTCGGCGGCCCGTCTCCCGCAGGCCACCCTATTCCTAAAAACGGCGCGCCGGGTCGTCGCGCCCTACACAATGTTTCCGGGAGGAATCTTATGAACCTGACACAAATCAAGGGAAACACCTGGGCCATCGAGGCCAGCGAGCTGATCCCCCTGTACCGGCTGGATGACAGCCGGTGCGTCCTGCTGGACACCGGCCTGCCGGGGGAGCGGGATGAGCTGGACGACACCCTGCGCTCAGCCAGGCTGACCCCTGCGGGGGTGCTGTGCTCCCACGCCCACGTGGACCACTGCGCCAACAACGGCTATTTTCAAGAGAAATACGGCACGAAGGTGGCCCTCACCTTTCCCGAGGCGGGTATGTGCTCCTCCCTGCTGACGCTCAAGTGCTACTTCCTCACCCTCTCCCCGGGAACGGTGGAGCGGGAGTCGTCCTGCATGCTGCACACGCCCGACGTGATCATTCCGCCTGCGGACGGCCCCTTCTCCTTTTGCGGGGCGGATTTCCGTATTGTCCACACGCCGGGGCACTCCTCGGGGCATGTGTGTACCGTCACTCCGGACAACGTGTGCTACACCGCCGACACTCTCCTCAGCGCCGAGCTGCTGGAGGCCAAGCTGCCCTACAACCTGAGCCAGCGCATGGCCCTGGACAGCCGGGAGAAGCTGCGGGGGCTGGGCTGCAACTTCTACGTCATGGCCCACCGGGGGGTGTGCTCCGGGGCAGAGATCGGCCCCCTGATCGACGCCAACCAAGCCCTGATCCACCGCCGGGAGGAGGAAATCCTCTCTCTGGTGGACCGCCCCATGACAGCCAGCCAGATCGACGAGGCGGCCTGCCTGCGCTACAAGCTGCTCACCCACAGGCCTCCACGCTCCCTGCGCTTTGAGCGCAATGTCCGCTTCTTCATCGAGTACCTGGTGGACGCCGGCCGGCTGGACGAGGTGTGCCAAAACGGGGCCACCTACTATGTCAGACAGGAAAATTCCTGAAAGTCACCCCGTTTGTCAAGAGCAAATAAGCGCCGACATTAAAAAATCAATCCATACTTCCGAATCCGGTATTGCAGGCTCTGGCGGAGGATGCCCAAGGTTTGGGCGGTGCGGGAGATATTATAGCCGCAGTGGTCCAGCGCCTGGGCAATGACCTGCCGCTCATAGTCGTCCATCAGCCCCTGGAGGGTTTCCCGGGAAAAGTCGATGGCCGGGAGGGGGGCGGCGGGCTCGCTGCGGTGTTTCAGCAGGTAGGGGGGCAGGTGGCGCACCTCCATCACCTGGGAGTCGGTAACATTCTGGGCGTAGTCCAGCACGTGGAACAGCTCCCGCACGTTGCCCGGCCAGTGGTAGGCCCGCAGGACGGCGAGGACCTCCGGGTCAAGCCGGGTGACGGCGTGGACAAACTGGTAGGCGGTGGCCTCCAGGTGGTAGCGGATCAGCTCCTCCAGGTCCTCCAGGTGCTCCCGGAGAGGGGGCAGCTCAAGCATCACGGTGGACAGCCGATAGAACAGGTCCCGGCGGAAGGTGTTTTCCGCCACCGCCTTGAAGGGGTCCTCGTTGCAGGAGGAGATCACCCGCACGTCCAGCCGCAGGTCCTGACTGCCCCCCACCCGGCGGAAGGTCTTTTCCTGGAGGACACGCAGAATTTTGGACTGCATGGCCAGGCTCATGGAGTTGAGCTCGTCCAGAAACAGGGTGCCCCCGGCGGCCTCCTCCAGGTAGCCCGCCTTGTCCTCGCTGCCGGTGAAGCTGCCCTTTTTGGTGCCGAACAGAAGGCTCTCGATGAGCGTCTCCGGGACGGCGGCGCAGTTGATGGCCAGGAACTTCCCACTCCGGCGGCGGCTGGAGCGGTGGATGCTCTGGGCGAAGATTTCCTTGCCCGTCCCGGTCTCCCCCACCAGGAGGATGGGGCTGTCCTGGGGGGCCACCCGCCGGGCCAGCTCCACCGCCTCCCGCAGCTTGGGGCAGCTGCCAATCACATTGTCAAAGGTATAGCCGGAAAAACTGATCTTTGGAGGTCTCTGAGAGAAGGCGGACAGCGCCTTCCCGGTGGCCTCCATTTTTTTCATATTCCGCTCCACAATCTCCGCCGTCTGCTCAAAGACCACCGCCCCCAGCAACTCCCCCTCCCGGAAGATGGGGTAGGAGGTGTTGGCCGAGGCGATGGGGGCGGTGCTGAAGTCATTGGCCCGGAAGCTGTCCACCCGGTCGATCACCGGGGCCTGGGTCTGGAGGGCGGTCATGGTGGTGCTGATGGTCTCGTCCAGGTTGTACAGGTCCAGCAGGTGCCGCCCCTCTACGCTCACCCCGCTGGGAATGCGGGAGATGCCCCGGCTGGCCCGGTTGAAGTAGACCGCGCAGGCGTTTTTGTCATAAATCTGCACCCCGTCGGTGACCTGGTCCAGGGCCCGGGCCAGGAGATAGGGCCGGTTGTCCTCCCGCTTGAGGAGCAGCCAGCGCCCGCCCTCGGGGGCGGGGAGGAGCTGGAAGTGGAAGGTATTCTCCTCCCAGACCAGCGCCCCGCTGTCCCCCTCCCGGGGGAGGGCAAAGGCGGTGCGCACCGGCCGCCGGGCGGCGGCCCAGCTCTCAAAGAGGTCCCGGTACAGGTCCTCCGCCTCCCGGCTGCCCCAGGCCACCCCACAGAAGCAGTCTGAGGGGTCCAGCGTAAACAGAATGTCATAGAGCATGGAAAGCCTCCCCTTTCGCTGTTGTTTCGCCCGCCGGGACGGACGTGTTGTAATGTGTCCCTGCCAGTGTACCGGAATCCCTGGCCGCTGTCAATCTATATGCAATTAAAATTTGCAGTATGCAAAATTTTTTTGCTCCTGTGCCGGTAAAATCACGCCCATCCCCCAAAATGTCCCCGAAGCCCCAAGGCACTTCCCGGTTGTTTTGCATAAATCAGACGCATCATATTCGTGCAGGTGACACAAAGTTTCGGGAATTTTCTTCGATTTCCTCTCTTTGGCCCGGCGGTTGCTCTATAAAAAGCCAGACTGTAAAGAAAGGAGAGTATGCGGCCCTTTCGCCGCATACGGAGAGAAACATGAAACATGAGAACAAGCCGATCCGCTGGGATGTATTCATCCCCTGCTTTGTGGTCATCGGCGGCGCGGCCCTGCTGGGCATCGTCAACAACAGCTGGCTGACCAGCGTGACCTATACCATGTTCGACTGGTCGCTGAGCACTTTCGGCTGGCTGTACCAGATCGTGGCCATGGTCACCCTGCTGCTGGCCGCCCTGCTGCTGTTCACCAAGGTGGGCAAGATTCGCTTCGGCGGCCCGGAGGCCAAGGCCAAGCACTCCTTTGGCTCCTGGTTCGCCATGACCCTCACCGGCGGCATCGCCACCGGTCTGATTACCTACGGCGTCAATGAGGTGCTCATCTACTACGGCAACATCTACGGCGAACTGGACGGCTACGGCATCACCCCCCTGACCCAGGAGGCGGAGCTGTTCGCCATGGGCCGCTGCTTCTACAACTGGACCTTCATCCCCTACGCCATGTACGCCCTGTCCGGCGTGCTCATCGCCTATATGTATTTCAACCGCAAAAAACAACTCTCCGTAGCGGCCTCCCTCACTCCCATCTTTGGGGAGAAGGTGACCCAGGGCATCTGGGTGGTGCTGGTGGACGTGCTGTCCGTGCTGGCTATCGCCCTGGGCCTGGCCTCCTCTCTGGGCGCCGGACTGGCCCTCATCGGCTCCGGCCTCTACTCCGCCTACGGCGTGGAGCAGGGCCCCATCGTGTGGATGGCCCTCACTGCCATTATCACCATCACCTTTACCATCGCCTCGGTCACCGGCATCGACAAGGGCATCAAGTGGCTGGCCGGCCTGACCTCCAAAATCTTCTATGTGCTGCTTATCCTGCTGTTTGTGATTGGTCCCACCATCTACATCCTGAATATGGCCAACGTGGGCCTGGGCTACTGGCTGGACCGGTTCTGGATGTGGGGCTTCGACCCCTACACCGTGGGCGGCTCCGCCCTGGTCACCTGGTGGACCATGTATGACTGGGCCATCTGGATTGCCTACGCCCCCCTGATGGGCATCTTCTTCGCCATCATCGCCTACGGCCGCACCGTGCGCCAGTTCCTTATCGTCAACTGGATTCTGCCCGCCTCCTTCGGCTTTGTGTGGTTCTCCGTGTGGGGTTCCACCGCCCTGGAGTGGCAAAAGAGCGGCAGCGCCGACATCATCTCCGCCATTCAGGCGGGCGGGGCCACCACCGGCCTGTGGGAGTTCCTCAAGAATGTCCCCCTGGGCATGATTATCATTCCTGTTATCATCCTGGCTCTGATTGCCGCCTTCTCCACCACGGCGGATACCATGTCCACCACCATCGCCGCCCTGTGTACCAAGGGGGCCCGCCACGACGAGGAGCCCGCCATCTGGCAGAAGATCATCTGGGGCGTGTCCATCGGCGTGATCGCCTGCGTCATGGTGGCCTTCGGCGGCGGCGCCCAGGGCGTGGACGGCGTGAAGTACCTGGCGGCCTGCGGCGGCTTCGTGGTGCTGGTGGTGTTTATCTTCCAGGTGGCGGCCGCCTTTAAGGTGTTCTTCTTCGATCCCGAGACCAAAAAGGATATCGTGGACAGCGTGGACCAGATTGAGGGGTAACTCCCTCAGTCACCGCCTTCGGCGGCGACAGCTCCCTCAGAGAGGGAGCCTTTGGGCGAAAACAAAAAGCCTCCCTCTCAGAGGGAGGTGGCCCGAAGGGCCGGAGGGAGTCAAGTTTTAAAAGTTTGAGGTGTTTTGAAATGGAAGATATGAAAACACTTGTACTGGGCGAGCCCATCACCCTGGAGGACTTCGTCTCCGTGGCCCGGTTCGGGCGGAAGGTGGCGTTTTCCCCGGAATACATAGCCCGCGTAAACCGCTCCCGGGCTCTGGTGGAGCAGTGGGTGGAGGAGGAGCGGGTGATGTACGGCGTCACCACCGGCTTCGGGGCCCTGTGTACCAAGGCCATCGACAAGGAGGCCGCCGCCCAGCTCCAGGAGAACATCATTCTGTCCCACTCCGTCTCGGTGGGCGAGCCCCTGAGCGTGGAGCGGGTGCGGGGCATCATGCTTATGGTGCTGCAAAACATCGGCCAGGGGTACAGCGGCGTGCGGATGTGCGTGCTGGAAAAATACCGGGACTTCCTCAACGCCGGTCTGACCCCCTACGCCCCCGGAGACGGCAGCGTGGGCTACCTCTCCCCCGAGGCCCATATGGCCCTGGTGCTGCTGGGCCGGGGGAAGGCCTACTACCAGGGCGAGCTGCTGGAGGGGGCCGAGGCGTTGGCCCGGGCCGGTCTGGAGCCCATGGTCCTCTCCTCCAAGGAGGGGCTGGCCCTGGTGTCGGGCACCACCTCCGCCACCGCTATGGCCGCCCTGGCCCTCTATGACATGCTCAACGCCGCCAAGTCCGCCGACATCGTGGGGGCCATGTCCCTGGAGGCCATGAAGGGGGTTATCAACGCCTTCGACCCCCGGGTGATGGCCGTCCGGCCCCACCCTGACCAGCTCAACGCCTCGGAGAACGTCCGCCGGATGCTCAAGGGGTCGGGCATTATGGAGAAGTACCGGGGCAGCCGGGTGCAGGACGCCCTGTCCCTGCGGTGCATTCCCCAGCTCCACGGCGCGGCCCGGAAGACCCTGGAGGACGCAAAGAAGACCATCGAGATCGAGATGAATTCCTGCTGCGACAACCCCATCATCTGGCCGGAGACGGGCAACGAGGACGTGATCTCCGCCTGCAACGCCGATTCCGCCTATGTGGGCATGGAGATGGACAGCGCCTGCATCGCCGCCGTGGGGCTGGCCAAGATGTCCGAGCGGCGGAACAACCGCATTGTGGACGGCTCCCTGTCGGGCTACCCCTACTTCTGCATCAAGAACCCGGGGCTGAACTCCGGGCTGATGATTCCCCAGTACGTCCAGGCCGGCCTGCTCAACGAGATGCGGATGCTGGCCACCCCCTCCACCATCGACAACACCCCCACCTGCGGCAATCAAGAGGACTACGTGGCCATGGGCTACAACGCCTGCAAGAAGGCGGGCCCCATGGCGGAGAAGCTGGAGTACATGCTGGCCATTGAGCTGCTCAGCGTGTATGAGGTGCAGCAGTTTGTGGACCCTGACGTGGCCCGTGCCCCCGCCACAGCGGCGGTGCTGGCCGAGGTCGGCAAGACGGTGCCGGTGATGGAGAAGGACGTCTTCCTCCACCCCTACATCGAGTATTTGAAGGACTTTATCCACTCGGGCGGACTGATCCGGGTGGCCGAACAGGTGACAGGAGCGCTGAGCTGATATGAAAAAAGAAGTTGTCCGCGTGGAGATGGACCTGAAAAAGATTTTCCTCACCCCTCCCAACACCCGCCGGGAGCAGATCACCCTGCTGGTGATGATGGTGGTCCTCTTTATCATGTTCTTTGGCCCCATCTGCTTCACCGAAATCCATCCGGTGAAGGCCATCCTCCTCTCCTGCCTGCCCGCCCTGTCGGTCTCCTGGGGGTGGATTGTCCTGCTGCGGTCTCTGTTCCGCAAATCGGAATTCTGCCGCTGAAGCCGGGTGTGTCCCATTCCCAGACCTTTATCATTGTCCGCCGCGGGCGCACACTGTGCGCCCCTACAGAGATGTAAGTTAAACCAATCAGCATAAAATGTGCGGCCTGTCCTGGAAAAACCAGGCAGGCCGCCTTCTTTAAACAGGGTCTTTTCGTTTTGCAAAAACAGTTTTTCGTTGATCTCCGACAGGGGGGTGCGGTGAATCATGCCGTGGCTGATGATGGCGTCCCGCTTCAGCTTGGGATAGATGGGGGCGTAGCCCACCCGCTTCAGCAGCTGTTGGACCGCCTCCAGACCGGCGTCCATACCGATACACAGGCACAGCAGCCGGTCCCGGGAGGGCTTGCGCCGCCCGGAGAAGACCTGATGGAGGTAGACCTCGCTCATTCCCGTCCGCCGGGCCAGCTCCGCCTTGGACAGGCTGCATCTCTCATAGAGCTTCGTCAGAAACGCGGATATGTCCGCATCCGTGAAATGTGCTTCGTTCTCTGTGATATACTGGTCCAGGTTGGGCTGGCTCATCAGCTCCTGGCTCAGATCGTCGGTGGATTTCTGCCTCATATCCTGTCAACCTCTCTTTACTTTTTCCGGGGGAGTCGATATAATATTGTTATAATTGTACAGAATCATCCGGCAAAATACAATATGCCAGCTGCATAGTGTTTCAAATTTTGAGGTGATTGTCATGTATTCCTGGTTATCAGAGCAGCTGCGGACCGAATTTGAGGTAGTCCGCCTTTTGAAGGAACGTCCCCGGGGCAGTGTGCGGCTGATCCGGCACAACGCCGGGGGCAACCAGTTCATCCTCCGCCACTTCCAGGGAAACGGCGAGGTATACCGCCGGCTGCTGAGCTGTTCCTGCCGCTACCTTCCCCTGGTCTATGAGGCGGCGGAACAGGACGGAGAAAATATCGTCATTGAGGAGTTCGTTCAGGGGGACACCCTGGACTTCCTTTTGAAGGAGGCTTTGTTCTCCCCCCAGGAGACAAAGCAGACCATCAAGCAGCTGTGTCAGGGGCTGTGGGTGCTCCACTCCATGGCCGCCGTCCACCGGGACATCAAACCGGAAAACGTGATTCTCCGGGGGAGCGATGCGGTGCTTATCGACTTCGATGCCGCCCGCCTCCACAAGCCGGAGGCGGAGGCCGACACCCATATTCTGGGCACCACCGGCTTTGCCGCCCCGGAGCAGTACGGCCTGGGCCAGTCGGACACCCGGACGGATATCTACTCTCTGGGCGTGCTGATGAACGTGATGCTCACCGGCCAGCACCCCTCCAAAAAGCTGGCGGAGGGCCGGCTGGGCCGGATCATCCAGCGGTGCACCCAGATCAACCCGGCCAAGCGGTATAAAAATGTACTGCATCTGATGGAGGCGCTGTGATGAATCAGCAAAAAATCTGCCCCCACTGTGGGGCCCAGCTGCCGGATATGGCCTCCTTCTGCCCCCACTGCGCCCAAAGCGTCACCCAGCGGCGGGAGTTTCGCCCGCCCAGACGTCTGCCCCGGCGGGTACTGCGGGGCGCCCTGCTGGTCCTGGTCCTTGGGACGCTGGCCCTGTCGGCCTATCTCTATACCCGGCCCAAGGTCTACGACAACGGCGCCGCCGAGGTGATTTACACCGACGATGACGGGAGCTATCAGCTCCTCCTCAACTATTTCGGCGACCGATTCCAGCCTATGACCGACTACTCGGAGGAGTTGGAGGAGGGAACCACCTCCAACAAGCCCTCCCGGCTGTTCATCAACCACATGGACACCGGCGTAAACGCCAAGGAGGTCTTTCTCCGCAAGGTGGAGGCCATCAATGTGGAGCTCCTGCGGGGTGGCGACAGCCTGGAGCCCTGGCAGTACACCCAGCCCCAGGCCTCAGACTACGACCTGGAGGCCGCCTCCCGAAGCATCCTGACCTACACCGACCGCAGCGGCGACATGGAGCTGCGGTGGACCATCCGCATGAAAAACGGCGACACCATCCGCCTGTACCAGCGGATGGCGCTGGGGGTGGTTCCCACCCGGCACTTCTACCCGGAGGACGTGCCCATGGACACGATGGATGACCTCCAGGCCCTGGTGGACCAGGTCAACGAGACCATCACCTCCGACGTGATCGTCTACATCCACCTGCCCGCCGTCACCTACGAGGGCAGTCTGCTGCTGGAACAGCGGTCCATGAACCTCATCGGCAGCGAGGGCCCGGACGGGGTACGCACCACCTTCACCGGCACCCTTCAGGCCACCGCCCAGAATGGCTACATCTGCCAATTTCAAAACCTGTGCTTCACAGGAGACGGCGAGGGGGTGGGGGTGTCCGCCTCCGCCCGGATCAACTTCAACCACTGCCAGTTTGCCGGGTGGCGCACCGGCGTGCTGTGCTACGGCAGCTCCTGGGTGAACATCAAAGACAGCGTCTTTGAGGACAACACCGTGGGCTTCCATTTCAACTCCACCAGCGACAACCGAAACGACCACATGTACAGCGGCAACCTGTTCCGGCGCAACGGCACCGCCGTCCTGCTGGAGAGCGTCCCCGGCGACCAGGCCCTGTACTTCGAGGGCACCCGCTTCTCCCGCAACGGCGCGGACATCGACAACCGCTGCGGCCAGGAGGTGAGCATCGCGGACGCTATCTTTGAGTAGAGAGGATATACAGAGTGATGAACGAGGAGACAAAATCCTGCCCCCACTGCGGGGCCCAGCTTCCAGTGGGGGCTTCCTTCTGTCCCCACTGCGCGCAGACTATCAGCGAGCGTAACGAGATAACCCCTCCGCGTCATGTGACGCGGAGGGCGCTGTACAGCGCCCTGATGGTCCTCCTTATCCTGGCTGTCGCCCTGGCAGCCTGGACTTATACCCGCCCCAAGGTCTACGACAACGGCACCGCCGAGGTGATTTACACCGACGATGACGGGAGCTATCAGCTCCTGGCCGGATTTGGCTCGGACCGGTTTCGGCCCGCCCACGAGATGACAGAGACCGTGGAGGAGGGCATGGACTACCGAATGCCCTCCCGCTTGTATGTCAACCATGCGGACGCCGGGGAAAACGCCAAGGAGGCTTTTTTCCAAAAGGTGGAGGGTGTCGCCGTGGAGCTTTTACAGGGCGGCGAGGGCGCCTCTCCCTGGCGCTGTGAACCGCCTGTGGAGATGGACTTCGATCCGGAGGCCGCACGGATCAGCTTGCTGACCTATTCGGCGGAAAGCGGACCCATGGAGCTTCGGTGGACCCTTGTGATGAAAAACGGCGATACCATCCGGCTGTACCAGCAGGTTGACCTGGAAGTCATTCCCACCCTCCACTACACCCCGGAGAACTACGCTATGAATACCGCCGGGGAGCTCCAGGCCCTGGTGGACGAGATCAACAAGACTGCGGACCCGGAAGCCATTGTCTATCTTCACCTGCCCGCCGTAACCTACCAGGGCGGCCTTGTGATGGAGGGCCGGCCCATCAACCTCCTGGGCGGTGAGGGGGAAAACGGCGCGCGGACCACCTTCACCGGCCCCGTCCGTGCCACTATGGCCGGCCATATCTACAGTTTTGAAAATATCGACTTTACCGGCTCCGGCGATGGGGTGGGCGTGTCTGTCTCCGCCCGGCTCCATCTCACCGGCTGCCGCCTGAGCAGGTGGCGGACCGGCCTGCTGTGTTATGGAAATTCCTGGGTTAACTTCCAGGACTGTGTCTTTGAGGACAATACCGTGGGCTTCCATTTCAACGCCTCCAACGCTACCCCCACTACATACCACTACAGCGGCAACCTGTTTCAGAACAACGGCACCGCCGTCCTGCTGGAGAGCGTCCCCAGCAATCAGGCCCTAAACTTCGATGGCACCCGCTTCTCCGGCAACGGCACGGACATCGACAACCGCTGCGGCCACGAGGTGAGCATCGCGGACGCCATTTTTGAGTAGAGAGGAAACATAAGCCATGAACGAGGAGACAAAATCCTGCCCCCACTGCGGGGCACAGCTTCCAGAGGGGGCCTCCTTCTGCCCCCACTGCGCGCAGAGCATCCAGGAGCGCAAAGAGGTATCCCCTCCTCGGCACATGCCGCGGAGGGCGCTGTACAGCGCCCTGATGGTCCTCCTTGCGGCCGTCTTGGTTCTGGCCTTGACTGTCTGGGTCCAGAGCCGCCCCAAGACCTATGAGAGCGACACCGGAGAGCTGAATTACGGCGGATACCGCCTCCTGCTGACCCAGGGGCGGGAGGTAGAGCCGGTCCCCCTGGCCAGCTTTCACGCGATGGTGGATCGCGGCTATCGGAATCCCTCCCCCCTGTATGCCGTCTCTCCGGAGGACGGCGCGGTAATGGCAGATGCCTTTCTGGAGGAGATGGCCTCCGTCACCGCCGAGGTGCGCAGCTCGGATATCGCGCTGAATGTCACCTGTACGGAGCCGCAGATACGGAGTGAATACTATCCAGACGCCGCTTTTATGTCCATTGTTGACATCAGCCTGAAGGGGCCGGGAAACTGCGCGGCGGAGCTTCTCTACACCATCACCATGAAAAACGGCGACGTGATCCGCATGCGGCAGACCTTAACCTTTGAAAGCATCACCATCTATACGTACACAGCCCAGGATGCGCCCATGAATACCATCGAGGAGCTGCGGGCTCTGTTGGAGAGGGCCTGCGAGGAGAGCGGCGAGTACGACCAGATCCACATCCATCTCCCAGCCGTCACCTATGCGGGCGGTCTGGAAATCGAGGAACGGCTGGTTCGGCTCTACGGCAGCGTGGGCCACGATGGGCAGCGCACCACCTTCACCGATACAACCCGCATCAGCTCGCCAAAAGGTGTTCTGGAATTTCAGGATATCGCCTTCTCAGGCAGCGGACAGGGGATAGGGGTTCTGGTCTCCGGCACCGCCCGGCTCCAGCTGGTCAACTGCCGGGTCTCCGGCTGGGGAACCGGTCTTCAGGCTGTGGACAGCGCCTGGATTGACGCCGACGGCACCATTTTTGCGGACAATCAAGTGGGGCTGTGCTTTGACTCGGCGGATACCCCCATGGTGTCCGACAACTTCTACACCGGGAACACCTTCCAAAACAACGGCACTGCCGTCCTTTTGGCGCACGTGGGCAGCGACACCCCGCTGAATTTCCCCGGGACCCGCTTCTCCGGCAACGGCACGGACATCGACAACCGCTGCGGCCACGAGGTGAGCATCGCCGCCGCCATCTTTGAGTAGAGAGGATATACAGAGTGATGAACGAGGAGACAAAATCCTGCCCCCGCTGCGGGGCCCAGCTTCCAGAGGGAGCCTCCTTCTGCCCCCACTGCGCGCAGGATATCAGCCAGCGCAGGGAGATATCACCACCTCGGCACATGCCGAGGTGGGCGCTGTACAGCGCCCTGATGGTCCTCGCCGCCCTGCTGCTGGCCGGGGGGCTCTACCTCCGCAGCCGTCCCCAGGTCTACGACAACGGCACCGCCGAGGTCCTCTATACCGACGGCGGCGTCACCTATCAGGTGCTGGCCGGCTGGATAAACGACCGTTTTGATCCGGCTCAGGAGATTTCCCAGCAGGTAGATGTGAGAGACGAGCTGTACGTCTTCCCCCAGTGCCTGTATATCAACCACCCGGAGAGCAGCGCCAACGCCAAGGACGAATTTATGGAGAAGGTGGAGCGGGTCACCGCCGCCTTTGTGGAGACGGACAGTGAGGAGCTGCCCTGGACCTGCGACGAGCCGATCCCCCGACCGGACTACGCCCCAGAGGCCGCCCTGGTCTCCTCCATCCACTATTACTCCGGCAGCGGTCAGGGGACCCTCCGGTGGACCATCGAGATGAAGAACGGGGACCTTATTCACCTCTATCAGGCCATGGACGCCCACCCCCTGGAGGTCTACCGCTTCACCCCGGAGGACACGCCCCTGAACACGGTGGAGGAGGTACAGGCCCTGTTGGACAGTTTAGATGAGATCACAGAGGGCGGACCGAACACCGTGGATATCCATCTGCCCCCTGTGACCTACGACGGAGGCATCACCATCCCCCGGGAGATCAATCTCTACGGCGCCGAGGAGGGTGGACGCACCGTTTTTACCGGCCCCATTCGCCTGCCGACCCCAATCAAAAGACACACTTGGATCTATGACATCGACCTTGTGGGGGACGGAAGCAGCGTAGGCCTGTCCGCCTCCTCCAGCGCATTCCTTTTAGGCTGTCGTATCTCCGGCTGGCGCACCGGCGTGCTGGTGCAGGACGCTTGGGTCAGCGCCTTTGAGTGCACCTTTGAG
Organism: uncultured Oscillospiraceae bacterium; assembly: GCA_910585815.1. GTDB lineage: Bacteria > Bacillota > Clostridia > Oscillospirales > Oscillospiraceae > Lawsonibacter. Next base: position 24,902 of record CAJUFJ010000005.1, read on the forward strand.
GACAACGGCATCGGACTCCATTACAACGCCGACACCGCGTTCCCAATGAGCTCCCACTACAGAGGGGACATCTTCCGAAACAACGGCACCGGCATCCTTTTTGAACGGGTGCCCAACCGGATGGCCCTGAGCTTCCCCGAGGTGGTGTTCTCCGGCAACGGCACCGACATCGACAACCGCTGCGGCCAGGAGCTGGACCTGAGCGAGGCGGTCTTTGAATAGCTGGATCGGATAGAAGCGTGGGGAGTAGGTAAGGGCGCAAAGTGTCCGCCTGTGGGCGTACACTTTGCGCCCTTACAGCCACATCATGGATAATCAATCATACAAAATGCGCGGCAGGGCACTCCCTTTTTGGATTTTATCTTGAAAACGGCCATATTCCTGTGCTATAATAGAAAAGTTAACATGAGATATTCTCCGCCTTCGGCGGAGTATACAGCCGGGCGGGAGGTGGCGACCGTTGAAATATAAGCAGTGGCAGGTGGCCGCTCCCTGCCCGGAGGGCCAGCGGGCCCTGGAACAGGCGGGCCTGTCTCCCCTGCTGGCCGGCCTGCTGGCCGCCCGGGGGATTACCCGCCCGGAGGAGGCCCGGCGGCTCCTGGCCCCCGCCCAAGAGCCCATCCCCGACCCCATGCTCCTGAAGGATATGGACCGGGCGGTGGACCGGGTGCGGCTGGCCCTGGAGCGTGGGGAGTCCATCGCCGTCTACGGCGACTACGACGTGGACGGCATCACCGCCACCTGTCTGCTCACCCGGTTCCTCTCCGCCCGGGGGGGGGATGTGACCCCCTACATCCCCAGCCGCCTGGGGGAGGGCTACGGCCTGAACGCCGAGGCGGTGCACATCCTCGCCGGGCGGCAGATTTCCCTGATTCTCACGGTGGACTGCGGTATCACTGCCGTGGAGGAGACCGCCCTGGCGGCCAGCCTGGGGCTGGACGTGGTGATTACCGACCACCACGCCTGCAAGGAGGTCCTGCCCGCCGCCGCCGCGGTGGTGGACCCCCACCGGCCCGACTGCCCCTACCCCTTCAAGGGGCTGGCCGGGGTGGGGGTGGCCCTGATGCTGGCCCTGGCGGTGGCCGGGCCGGCGGAGGCCCCGGCGGTGTTTGACGAGTTCTGCGACCTGGCCGCCGTGGGCACGGTGGCCGACGTGATGCCCATGACGGGGGCCAACCGGGCCATCGTCAGCCTGGGCCTGGCCCGGCTCACCCCGCCCCGGCGGCTGGGGCTGGCCAGCCTGATCCGCTGCGCCGGGCTGGAGGACCGGCCGGTCACCTCGGTGTCGGTGGGCTACACCCTGGCCCCCCGGATCAACGCCTCGGGCCGGATGGGCCGGGCGGAGGTGGCGGTGGAGCTGTTCCTCACCCAGGACCCGGCCCGGGCCGACGAGCTGGCGGTGCTGCTGTGCGAGCTGAACCGGGAGCGGCAGGGCATCGAGGGGGAGATTTTCCAGCAGTGTGTGCAGCACCTGGAGGAAAATCCCCAGCAGGGGGCCATCGTGCTGGCGGGCAGCCAGTGGCACCAGGGGGTGGTGGGCATTGTGGCCTCCCGCCTGGCGGAGAAATACGCCTGCCCCTGCTTTATGATCTGCCTGGACAGCGGCACGGGCAAGGGCTCCTGCCGCTCCTGGGGGGATATCAACCTCTTTACCCTGCTGTCCTCCTGCGGCCAGCTTCTGGAGAACTTCGGGGGCCACGCCCTGGCCGCCGGCTTTACGGTGAGGGAGGAGAACATCCCCGCCCTGGCCCTGGCCCTGCGCCGGGCGGTGGCCGAGAGCTGTCACGGCCAGGCCCTGCCCTCGGTGCTGGATATCGACCTGGCCGTCGCCCCCCAGCACCTGACGGTGGAGGCGGTGGAGGCCCTGGACCTGCTGGAGCCCTGCGGCACGGGCAACCCCCGGCCGGTGTTCCTGCTCCAGGGGGCCCAGGTGCACACCATGTCCCAGGTGGGCCGGGGCCGGCATCTGAAGCTGCGGCTGGAGAGCCGGGGCGTCCCGCTGGACGCCATCTACTTCTCCAGCCAGGGGGCCGACCTGGGCCTCTACCCCGGCTGCCGGGTGGACCTGGTCTTTTACCCCCAGATCAACGACTTCCGGGGGGTGCGCACCGTACAGCTCCAGGTGGTGGACCTGCGGCTGGCCCCCTCCCGGGCCCAGCTGGAGCAAGCCATCTATGACAAATACAGCCGGGGGGAGGCCCTCACCTGTGAGGAAGCCCGGTTCCTTCTCCCCAGCCGGGGGGACTTTGTGGGCCTGTACCGCTGGCTGGAGCGGCAGTCCACCGGCTGCACCGTGGTGGAGGACACCCCCGCCCGCATTGCCCGGGCGGTATCCCGGGCCACGAGACAGCGGGAGGTGCCCGCCCGCACCATGCTCTGCCTGGAGGTGCTGGAGGAGCGGGGCCTGATCCTTTTGAACCGCCGCACCGACCGCATCCAGATCACCCTGCGCCAGGTGGAGCAGAAGGTGGACCTGGAGGCGTCGGAAATTATCAGGCGCCTGCGGAAGATATTGGAGGGCGGCCTGTAGGGACGCATCATGATGCGTCCGCCCGTCCGCCGTTGAAAACGGGCCGCCGAAGGCGGCGGCCCCTACAAAGCCCCTTTAGAGAGGTGACGACATGGACCCCATTTTAGAACGCTATCACACCCTGGAAAAACGGGTGCTGACCTACATGCCCAGTCTGGACACGAAGGTGCTCTTTGACGCCTTCACCTACGCCGACACCGCCCACCATGGCCAGCTGCGCAAGAGCGGCGAGCCCTATATCATCCACCCCATCGCCGTGGCGGAGATTGTGGCCGACCTGGAGCTGGACATCGACAGCGTGGTGGCCGCCCTGCTCCACGACTGCATTGAGGACACCGCCTCCACCCACGAGGAGATCGCCAAGCGGTTTAACCCCACGGTGGCAGAGCTGGTGGAGGGGGTCACCAAGCTGACCAAGATGCAGTTTGTCACCAAGGAAGAGGAGCAGATGGAGAATCTGCGAAAAATGCTCATGGCCATGAGCCGGGATATCCGGGTGATTCTCATTAAGGTGTGCGACCGGCTGCACAATATGCGCACCATGGAGTACCAGTCCCCCCGGAAGCAGCGGGAAAAATCCCTGGAGACCATGGAGATTTACGCCCCCATCGCCCACCGCCTAGGCATGCAGAAGATTAAGTGGGAGCTGGAGGACCTGTCCCTGCGCTACCTGGACCCGGTGGGCTACAAGGAGATCGAGGACGAGCTCATTGAGCGCTCCTCCGCCCACGAGGAGTTTCTGGCCGGCATCCAGCAGCGCATCGAGCAGCGCCTGGGTCAGGAGGGCCTCCACTGCACCATCTACGGCCGGGTGAAGCACATCTACTCCATCTACCGAAAAATGTTCGCCCAGAACAAGACCCTGGACGAAATCTTTGACCTGTACGCCTTCCGGGTGATTGTCAGCGACATTCCCGAGTGCTACAACGTGCTGGGCTGCATCCACGACATGTTCAAGCCGGTGCTGGGCCGCTTTAAGGACTACATCGGCACCCCCAAGCCCAACATGTACCAGTCCCTCCACACCACCGTCATCGGCCGGGAGGGCATCCCCTTCGAGGTGCAGATACGCACCTGGGAGATGCACCAGACCGCCGAGTACGGCATCGCCGCCCACTGGAAGTATAAGCAGGGGATGGCCAACAAAAAGCTGGGCACCGAACACGAATTTGAGTGGGTGCGCAAGCTGCTGGAGGGGCAGCAGGACACCGACGCCGAGGAGTTTGTCTCCACCCTGAAGGTGGACCTCTTTGCCGACGAGGTCTTTGTCTTCACCCCCAACGGCGATGTAAAGAGCCTGCCCCAGGGGGCCACCCCCATCGACTTCGCCTATAACATCCACTCCGCCATCGGCAACACCATGGTGGGGGCCCGGGTGAACGGCCGGATGGTGCCCTACGACTACAAGCTGTCCAACGGCGACATTGTGGAGGTGCTCACCTCCAAGTCGGCCAAGGGCCCCAGCCGGGACTGGCTGTCCCTGTGCAAGTCCAACGAGGCCCGGAACAAGATCCGCCAGTGGTTCAAGAAGGAGCGCCGGGAGGAGAACATCGTCACCGGCCGGGCGGCCTTTGAGTCGGAGCTGAAGCACGCCAAAATGAGCCTGGCCGCCATCACCGCCGACGAGGTCCTGCCCCACATCCTGCGCAAGCTGCGCTGCGGCACCCTGGATGAGCTCTACGCCGCCATCGGCTACGGGGGCACCACCGCCTCCAAGTCGGTGGCCCGCATCCGGGACGAGCTGCAGCGGCTGGGCCGGCTCCAGGCGGAGAAGGCGGCGGCGGCAGCCCGCACCCTGGAGGAGAGCGTCATCATGCCGGGCAGCGCCTCCGCCGACCACACCCACGGCCCCGTCAAGCCCAAGCATTCAGACTCCGGCATCATTGTGGAGGGGCTGGGCAACTGCCTGGTGAAGTTCGCCAAGTGCTGCACCCCCGTCCCCGGCGACCCGGTGATCGGCTTCATCACCCGGGGGTACGGGGTATCGGTCCACCGCTCCGACTGCCCCAACGCCCACCCCGACCGGCGCAAGCCCGAGGAGGAGGCCCGGTGGGTCAAGGTGTCCTGGGTGGACAGCAAGCTGCCCAACTACAAGACCTCCCTGGAGTTGTCCGCCAAGGACCGGGACAACCTCACCCTGGACGTGGCCATGGCCCTGTCCACCGCAAAGGTGAAGGTATCCGCCCTGTCCGCCCGTTCCATGCCCGACGGCCACGCCACCATCAACATCGTGGTGGAAGTGAAGGACAAGGGCGAGCTGGAGACAGTTATCAACAAGCTGAACAACATCCATGGCGTCTACCACGTGGCCCGGGCGGCGGGGAAATAGAAAGGACGTGATTCCATGCGCGCAGTTGTCACCCGGGTCAATTCCGCTTCCGTCACCATCGGCGGCAAGGTGGAGGGGGCCATCAACAGGGGCTTCCTGGTCCTGCTGGGGGTGGGGCCCCAGGACGACGAGGCAGTTTGCGACAAGCTGGCGGAAAAAATCTGCAATCTGCGGATATTCGAGGACGAAAACGAGAAAATGAACTTAAACCTGGAGCAGGTGGGGGGTGCGCTGCTGGTGGTGTCTCAGTTCACCCTGTACGCCGACACCTCCTCCCGCCGCCCCGGCTTCTCCCACGCCGCCAAGCCCGCCCTGGCTGTCCCGCTGTATGAGCGTTTCATGGACCAGTGCCGGGCCCGGGGTTTTGCGGTGGAGCACGGCCAGTTTGGAGCCGACATGCAGGTGGCCTCCGTCAACGACGGGCCGGTGACCATCCTTTTCGACACGGACAAGGCGTAGGGCGTGACCACCGGGCACGCCGCCTTTGCCGGGAAGCGGCGCGCCGGGGTCGTCGCGCCCCAAGGAGTAAATTGTCGTCGCGCCCACAAAATAGACCGAGGAGGTTTCCCCATGTTTTTCTTTGGCAAGACGAAAACCGACCCCAGCCAGCCCCATCAGGACTGGCCCTGGGCGCTGAATCTGGGGGGCAGGCCGTCCATGCAGCTGAGCTGGGACGTTCTGGAATCCGAGCTGCGGGCGCTGAACCTGGACGACCCGGACAGCTTCCTGATTCTGGAGCAGCAGGAGCCCGGCGACTCCAAAAACTACTGGTTTATCCAGAGCTCCATCAACCGGGCGGGGCCCAAGCCCGGCTGGTATACCGTGGAGATTGGCTGGGGCTCCCGGCAGGAGATGGCCCTCTGGGATTTGGACGTTCAGACGGTGGAGGAGGTCATCCCTTATTTCCGCACCGCCTACGGCCGGAAGCCGGTGGACCGCACCGGATTTGAAGATATGTCTGACATGCTGGGCTGAACAGGAGGAGCTTATGAACATCAAACTGATGCAGGTGGGCCCCATTGGCACCAACTGCTATATTCTGGAACACGACAACAAAATCGCCGTGATCGACCCCGGCGACGAAGCGGGGCGCATTCTGGCCGAGCTGAAGAAATCCGACGCGCAGGTGGAGTACATCCTCCTCACCCACGGCCACTACGACCACACCACCGCCGTGCCCGAGCTGCACCAGGCCCTGCCGGAGGCCAAAATCTATATCCACCAGGCCGACGCCAACGGCGCGGGCAGCCGCCTGTTCCCCCTGGCCGGGCAGGTGGACGACCTTCTGCTCTATGACGAGGGGGACGCCCTCCCCCTGGGCAGCCTGACCATTGAGGTGCTCCACACCCCGGGCCACTCCCCCGGGTCGGTCACCCTGAAGGCGGGGGACGCCCTCTTTACCGGCGACACCCTCTTTGCCGGCGACTGCGGCCGCACCGACCTGCGGGGGGGCAGCTGGGAGGAGATTCTGGTCTCTCTGGGCCGGCTGGGCAGGCTGGAGGGCAATTACCACGTCCTCCCCGGCCACGAGGGCACCTCCGATTTGGACACCGAGCGGCAGGTCAACCGCTATCTGCGGGAGGGTATGGGGCTGAAGTAAGCACTCCCGTCCCGCCGAGCGAAAAAGGCCCCTTTTCCCCGCAAGGGGGACGCGATATCCGTAAGCGGCAAAGCCGCTAACGGCTATCCAGTGAAAGGGGCTGTCAGCCGAAGGCTGAGTGAGGATTGCGTTTCGCCGCAGGCGAAACATGCGGAGCAATCCAAGTATTTGAAAACTGGTTTGCTTCGCATATTTTGGCTTCGCCAAAATGCAATCCTCCGTCACGGCTTCGCCGTGCCACCTCCTTTCAAAAGGAGGCTTGACGCCTGCGGGCGGGACGGGGGGTTACCCCGCGATCCCCTCCAGGATTTCCCGGCGCAGGCCCAGGCCAAAGAGGTAGTAAGCCCGGACCTCACAGAACAGGTGGCTGGTCAGGGCAGATTCAAATTCGCTGTACCTCTCATAGCCGATAAGGTCCATCAGCTCCGCTGTGACTCTGTTATATTCCTGCTCCGCCTGGACATATTCTGGAATACTGCTGCAAAAGCTGGCAATCTCCCCCGGGATTTCCGGGTTGTCTAGAAATAGAGTTTGTAGTATAGTTTGATTCATAAAGCGCCTCCTCCGTGCATCTTAAATTCATTATATCATGCAGGTTACATTCATGTCAAGGGGTTTTTATGGCTAAATTAGGTGAACGATTGAAAATGCTTCGTAAGGAGAAGCGAATGACGCAGCCTGAGCTTGCAGAGCTGCTGAATCAGTCCCTGCGGGCATATCAGTATTATGAATCGGGGCATCATGTTCCCGAGTTCCCCAATCTGGTCCTCCTGGCCGACTTCTACGATGTCAGCATGGATTATCTCATCGGCCGCAGCGAGACGCGGGAGCGGCAGCCATGAAGCTGTATTTTGAGACCTCCAACTTCCCCTGGTCGCCGGAGCGGTATCACTACGCCGCCGAGCAGATGATGCTCACCCTGTTCCCCGGGGAGCGGCCCGAGTACCCGGAGGGTCCCCCGCCCGAAGTCCTGAGCGGAGAGGGAAACGCGGTCATTTTCACCCTCCGCCGGGGGGAAAAACAGGCCAGCGTCAGCGCCCTGGTGTTCCACAATCAGGAACGCTTCGACGGGGTGCGCCGTTTCCCCTCCGAGGAGCTGGACCAACCTCCGGAGGAGGTTTACCACACCGTCCAGCACGCCCTGAAGCTGGCCTTCTACAAGGCGGGCACCGCCCTGCTGGGCCATGAGCCCCCTTGGGGGGCGCTGACCGGGGTGCGGCCGGTGAAGCTGCCCACCCGGTCTATGCTGGCGGGCTCCACCCCTAAGCAGGCCCAGAAGGAGCTGGAGAAGGAGTATTTTGTCTCCCCCGACCGGGCAAAGCTGGCGGTGGACTGCGCCCGGGCCAGCGTGGAGGCACAGCGGTCGCTGAAGGAGGGGGAGGTGTCGCTGTATGTCGGCATCCCCTTCTGCCCCACCCGGTGCGCCTACTGCTCTTTCGTCTCCGCCGATGTGGGCCGCACTTTGAAGCTGGTGGAGCCCTATGTGGAGGGCCTGCTCCGGGAGGTGGCCGAGACGGGCCGGGTCCTGCGGGAGGCGGGGCTGACCATCCGCTCCTTCTATATGGGGGGCGGCACCCCCACCACCCTGTCCGCCGGACAGATGGACCGGCTGCTGACCCAATGTGAGGAGTGCCTCCCTCTGGAGGGCTGTACCGAGTACACCGTGGAGGCCGGCCGGCCGGACACCATCACCCGGGAAAAGCTGGCGGTATTGAAGGCCCACCGCATCGGCCGCATCTCCGTCAACCCCCAGACGCTGGAGGACCACGTGCTGGAGGCCATCGGCCGGAAGCACTCCGCCGGGGACATCCGGGAAGCCTGCGGGCTGGCCCGGGACGTGGGCTTTGACTGCATCAACATGGACCTGATCGCCGGCCTGCCCCGGGACACCTTCGACGGCTTCCGCCGTTCCCTGGAGGGGGTGCTGGCCATGGACCCGGAAAATGTCACCGTCCACACCCTGGCCCTGAAGAAGGGCTCCACCCTGATGGAGCGCGGCGGCGCGCTCCCCGGCGGGGAGGAGGTGGCCCGGATGCTGGACTGGTCCCGGCAGATTCTCACAACAAACGGTTATATCCCCTACTATTTATACCGTCAGAAATATATGTCCGGCTCCCTGGAGAACGTGGGCTGGGCCAGGCCGGGGGCGGAGAGCCTGTACAACATCGTCATGATGGAGGAGCTGCACACCGTGGTCTCCCTGGGGGCGGGCGGGGTAACCAAGCTTATCCGTGATGGGACCATTCTCCGCCTCACCAACCCAAAATATCCCCACGACTATCTGTCCGGCCTGGACAAGGTGCTGGGGCAAAAACAGGATATTAAAACCTTTTATACGCGGTGAAGAAAGGGGACATATCTATGGCATACCAATTACAGGAGATCAACCGGCGTGTTCAGAGCGACGTGGCGGAGTTTCTGGCCGAGTGCGACGAAAGCTACGCCCAGCGGGTATCGCTGGCGGCGGACAGAATCCTGTCCAATCTGGAGCGCAGCCCCATTGTGCTGCTGTCCGGCCCCTCGGGCTCGGGCAAGACCACCACGGCTATGAAAATCGCCGAGGAGCTGCTCCGCCGTGGGGTGAACTCCCGGGCGGTGGCGATGGACAACTACTTTCTCACCCAGGACCCCGCCACCGTCCCCCGCACCCCCGACGGCAGCATCGACTACGAGTCCCCCCTGTGCCTGGACATGGACCTGCTCAGCCAGCACTTCGCCGCCCTGAGCCGGGGGGAGGAAATTCTTATCCCCAAGTTTGAGTTTGCCCGCCAGATGCGCAACGACAGCCTGGGCACCCCGCTGAAGCTGGAAAAGAACGAGATCGCCATTTTCGAGGGCATCCACGCCCTGAACGACGACATCGCCGGCCGGCACCCCGAAGCCGCCAAGATGTACATATCCGCCCGGTCCAACATCAACGAGGGGGCGGTCCTGCGCTTCAAGGGCACCTGGATGCGGCTCACCCGCCGGGCGGTCCGGGACTACAGCTTCCGGGGCACCGGGGTGGCCCAGACGCTGGCCATGTGGGCCAACGTGCGCCGGGGGGAGAAGCTGTATATCTCCCCCTTCCGCAGCCGGGCGGATATTATTTTCGACTCCTCCCTGCCCTATGAGGTGCCGGTGATGAAAAACTACGCCCTGCCCATCCTCCAGAGCGTCCCGGAGAACAACGAGCGCCACGACGAGATGTTGGAGCTGGTGAAGGCCTTCGAGCACTTTGAGGCCATCGACCCGGCACTGGTGGCCCAAGACTCCCTCCTCCGTGAGTTCATCGGCGGCGGGAGCTATAAGTACCACTGAACCCCCTGCTTTTCAGAGGAGAGACCCTCTCCGTCACGGCTTCGCCGTGCCACCTCTCCCAAAGGGAGAGGTAAAGAAACTCCCCCTTTGGGGGAGCTGGCAGCCCAAAGGGATAGATAAAAAAGCTCCCCCTCTGGGGGAGCTGGCAGCCCAAAGGGATAGATAAAAAAGCTCCCCCTCTGGGGGAGCTGGCAGCCCAAAGGGCTGACTGAGAGGGCGCCTCTACAGATATTCCATCGTTCGGAGTGATTCCAATGCCATATTTACCCACCTACGACTCCCGGGACCCCCGGTATAAGACCCCCTACGGGGCGGCGGCCTCGGGGACGCAGGTACAGTTTACCCTCCGCCCGCCCCGGGCGGAGAGCTACTCCCACGCCAGCCTCACCGCCCGCTTTGAGGGCCGCCACGACGAGACCGTCATCATGAAAATGCCCTGGCAGGGCCACGAGCTGGGCCAGGACATCTTCTCCGCGGAGCTGGATACCGCCGGCTACATCGGCCTGGTGTGGTACTCCTTCCGTCTGGAAAAGCTGGATGGCCGCAGCCAGGAGCTGGGCCCCTATCAGCTCACCGTTTACGACGGAACGGAGGAGGTCCCCGGCTGGTTCGGCCAGGGGGTGACCTACCAGATCTTCCCGGATCGGTTTGCCCGCAGCCGGATTCCCGACCCGGAGGGGCTGGTGGGGGGGCGGTGGGTCCACCAGAGCTGGGAGGAGTTCCCCGAATACCGCCCCAACGACCGGGGGGAGGTGCGCAACCGGGACTTCTTCGGCGGGGACTTCCAGGGCGTGCTGGAGAAGCTGGACTACCTCCAGAGCCTGGGGGTGGAGACCCTGTACTTCAACCCCATTTTCGAGGCGGCGGAGAACCACCGTTACGGCACCGCCGACTACAGCCGGGTGGACCCCATGCTGGGCACCAACGAGGATTTTACCCGGCTGTGCGACGAGGCCCACCGGCGGGGGATGCGGGTGATGCTGGACGGGGTGTTTAACCACACCGGCTATGTGAGCCGCTACTTCAACGGCGACGGCTTCTACCCCGAGGCAGGGGCCTATCAGAGCCAGGAATCCCCCTACCGCTCCTGGTTCAACTTTACCCAGTGGCCCAACAAATACGACAGCTGGTGGGGCATCTACTCCCTGCCCGCCGTCAACGAGAACGACCCCGGCTACCGGGACTTCATCTTCGGCAGCGAGGACAGCGTGGTCCGTCGGTGGCTGAGGGCGGGGGCGGACGGCTGGCGGCTGGACGTGGCCGACGAGCTGCCCGACGACTTTGTGGCCGGTATCCACGCCGCCGCCCGGGCGGAGAAGCCCGACGCGGTGGTCATCGGAGAGGTGTGGGAGGACGGCTCCACCAAAGTGGCCTACGGGGTGCGCCGGAAGCACATCCTGGGGGGCCACTGCGACGGGCTGATGAACTACCCCCTGCGCTCCGCCATCCTCTCCTTCTTCCAGGGGGGCGGCGGGGAGGCCTTTGTCAAGGGGATGGAGACCATCCGGGAGAACTACCCCCCCTTCGCCTTCTACTCCGCCATGAACTCCCTGGACACCCACGACACCCCCCGTCTGCTCACCCTGCTGGGGGCGGGGGGCGAATACCGGGACCAGACCAAGGAGTGGCGGGCCAACTTCACCCTGTCCTCCCGGCAGCTGAACAAGGGGCGGGCCCTGCTGAAGGCCGCCGCCCTGCTGCTGTTCTGCTTCCCCGGCTCCCCCACGGTGTATTACGGGGACGAGGTGGGGATGCAGGGCTTTGAAGACCCCTTCAACCGCCAGACCTTCCCCTGGGGCCGGGAGGACCGGGAGCTGCTGGAGTGGTACCGGGCCCTGGGCCGTCTGCGCAGCCGGCACCCCGCCCTGCGCCGGGGCTCCATCCGGTATGTCCTGGGCAAGGGGCCCCTGCTGGCCTTCCTCCGGGAGACCGGAGATGAACAGCTGCTGTGCGCCTTCAACGCCGGGGCCGAGGAACACGCCTTTTCCTTTGACGAGGGCAAGCTATTCCCCCTCATGGGCCGGCCCCAGTTTTCCCAGATGGACGGGCTGTATACCATCGCCCTGCCCCCCCGGTCGGGCGCGGTGTTCTCTATCAAATCGGTGTAGGGGCGGCCTTTGGCCGCCCGTTTTAAACCATCGGTCCATCTTTAACGGGCGGACCATGTCCGCCCCTGCATAAAAAGCTGCGGGGTGGCTCTGGCGGGCCCGATTTTAGAAAATTGCACTTTTCCTTGCATTTTCCGCCGGAGGGAGTATAATAGGGTCAAATGGGGGTGTCTTGTCACCCCGACACAAGGAGGCTTTCCCTATGAAAGCGAAAACCAACCTGACCATGCTCTGCGACTTCTACGAGCTGACCATGGCCAACGGCTACTTTCAGACCGGCTTGCAGGACCGTATCTGCTATTTTGACGTCTTCTACCGCTCCGTCCCCGACAAGGGGGGCTTTGCCATCGCCGCCGGTCTGGCCCAGGTGGTGGAGTACATCCAGGAGCTGTGCTTTGACCAGGAGGATGTTGACTACCTGCGCACCAAGGGCTGCTTCAGCGAGGAATTTCTGGCCTTTTTGCGGGGCTTCAAGTTCACCGGTGACATCTGGGCCGTCCCCGAGGGCACCCCGGTCTTCCCCAACGAGCCCATCCTCACCGTCCGGGCCCCGGCCATCCAGGCCCAGTTTGTGGAGACCTTCCTCCTGCTCACCCTGAACCACCAGAGTCTCATTGCCACTAAGTCCAACCGCATCGTCCGGGCTGCCGAGGGCCGGCCGGTGGCGGAATTCGGCTCCCGCCGGGCCCAGGGGGCGGACGGCGCCCTATTGGGGGCCCGGGCCAGCTACATCGCCGGCTGCGCCGCCACCGCCTGCACCATGGCCGACCAGCGGTACGGCTCCCCTGCCACCGGCACCATGGCCCACTCCTGGGTGCAGATGTTCCCCGACGAGCTTACCGCCTTTAAGACTTATTGCCAGCTCTACCCCAACAACGCCACCCTGCTGGTGGACACCTACAACGTGCTGAAATCCGGCGTGCCCAACGCCATCCGGGCCTTCCGGGAGGTCCTGGTCCCCCAGGGCATCACCAAATGCGGCATCCGCCTGGACTCCGGCGACCTCACCTACCTCTCCCAGAAGGCCCGGGAGATGCTGGACGAGGCCGGGTTTACCGACTGCAAGATCGTGGCCTCCAACGCCCTGGACGAGTACATCATCCGGGACCTGGTGCGCCAGGGGGCTCGCATCGACTCCTTCGGCGTGGGCGAGCGGCTGATTACCTCCCGCAGCGAGCCGGTGTTCGGCGGGGTCTACAAGCTGGCCGCCATCGAGGGGGATGACGGGACCATTATTCCCAAAATCAAGATCAGTGAGAACGCCGCCAAAATCACCACCCCCCACTTCAAGAAGATCTACCGCATCTTCTCCAAAGATACCGGCAAGGCGGAGGCCGACCTGATCTGCCTCCACGACGAGGAGTTTGACTTCTCCCAGCCCCTGGAGCTGTTCGACCCGGACGCCACCTGGAAGCGGAAGGTGTACACCGACATCGAGGCCCGGGAGCTGATGGTGCCTATCTTCCAGGGGGGCGAGCTGGTGTATCAGGTGCCCGATCTCCAGACCAGCCGTGCCTACTGCCAGCGGCAGGTGGACGCCCTCTGGGACGAGGTGAAACGCTTCGAGAATCCCCACAACTACTATGTGGACCTGTCCCAGAAGCTGTGGGATATCAAGCAGTCTTTGCTGAACAGCCACGAGGTGAAATAAAACTTTTCTCTTGCATATCCCGGCGCAACTGTGTTATAATCAATCTGTACCCAGGCAGAAATGAGCGTCTCCCATGGGTATCACCAAAAAAAGAACCCCGGAGAGGTGTGACTCTCCGGGGTTTCGCTGTGGTTACCGCCCCTTGCTGTGGCCATCAAACCATTTGCAAATGTAGTATGCGATAACATTTGCGGCGACGGCTAGTAAGAGTTCTCGAGCGTCTCCCATAGGGCTTCACCTCCTTCCCTTGCACAGGGAGGGGCAGGGCGGCATGGCTATTGTATCAGGCTTCGACCCATTTCGCAAGCAGAAAGAAAGCACCTCACCTTTTCGGTGAGGTGCTTTGGCATTGCGACAGGGCTCAGATCAGGCTCAGGGCCAGGGTGATGACGATCCAGAGGATGGCCACCCACTTGGTCATCTTGGCCAGTTTGGCGTCCAGGCTCTTGGCCTTGTTCTTGGACAGGAAGGTGTCGGCGCCGCCAGCGATGGCCCCGGACAGGCCGGCGCTCTTGCCGGACTGGAGCATCACCACGGCGATAACGGCCAGGCCGCACAGGACCTGAATGATGGTAAGGACTAAATTCAGTGTATTCATGTCTCTCGTTCCTTTCAAGGCCCTGGGGCCGAAAATTGACGGCGGGAAAAACCCGGAAGTACCGAACAGCATACCACAGTTTTAAAAGAATTGCAAGTGTTTTCCCCAACTTTCGGGTGACTTTTTTCTTCTGAAAAGTTGTACGCAAACGTACACATTTTATCCTCCGCGCGGCATATACTGATATGTATATCCGCACACTACAAATGGAGGAGTTTGCATGAACGACAACAAAACGACACAGCTCCCATCCACCGAGCGCCCCATCCCCCGCAAGCCCGACCTGGACGACCTGATCTTTCAGGGGGAGGGCTGGCTGGCCAGCGACCGTTAAAGGGACGTCTCCTGTGGAGACGTCCCTTTTCCCGGCCGCGCCTGCTACAGCCCGCCGGTCAGGGCCCGCTCCAGCAGCTCGGGCAGCTTCTCCGGGGCGCAGGCGAAGCATGGGATATCCATAGCCGCCACACGCTGGGCGGTCTGGGCGTCGTAGTAGGGCTTGCCCCCGTCGGCGATGGCCAGCAGAACCACCACCGTCACTCCGGAGCTTTTCAGCTCCTCCAGCCGGCGGAGGAGGGCGGCCCGGTTGCCCCCCTCGTCCAGGTCGGAGATGAGGAAAAACAGAGTCTTGGCTGGGCTCTCCACCAGATTCTGGCAGTAGGCGATGGATTTGGCGATGTCGGTGCCGCCCCCCATCTGAAAGCCAAAGAGCAGGTCCACCGGGTCGGCGCACAGGGGGGTGAGGTCCATAATCTGGGTATCGAAGGCCACCACGCTGGTGCGCACGGCAGACATGGAGGCCAGCACGCAGGCCATCACCGACGAGTAGAGGATGGACTGGCCCATGGACCCGCTCTGGTCGATGTCCAGAATGACGTGCCACCGGTTTACCCGGCTGGCCCGGTCGAAAAACCACACCCGCTCCGGGAGGATTGCTCCCAACTCTTTGTTATAATTTTTCAGATTTCTACGAATCGTATAGGGAAAATCCAAAGCGGCGGCAGAGGGCAGGGGGGAATGGGCCCGGCGGTTGAGGGCCGCCGTCACCGCCCGGCGCATATCGTTCTCCAGCAGCCGGTTGATCTCCTCCACAATTTTGCGAATAAAGGCCCGGGCCGCCTCCTTGGACTTCTTGGGGATCTGGTCCTTGAGCATGAGCAGGGTGGAGGCCAGGTTCAGGTCGGGCTCCAGGGTTTCCAGCAGCTCGGGCTCCAGCAGGAGCTGCTTCAGGCCCTTGCGCTCGATGGCGTCGTTCTGCACCACCGCCACCGTCTCCGGGTCGAAGAGGGAGCGCAGGTCCCCCAGCCACTTGGAGATCACCGGGGAGGACGGCCCCTTCCCCGCGCCCCGGCCGGATTCCCCAAAGCCCTCCCCCGGTCCGCCGTAGATGGCCCCCAGGGCGGAGTCCATCAGCAGCTCCTCCTGAGAAAGGGGCGCGCCCCCCATGCCGGAAAAGGACTCCTCCGTCTCCGCGCCCAGAATCAGCCGCCAGCGGGAGAGCTGTTCGGTTTCGGACATAGAATCACCTCGCAATGTTGCCTGTAGGGGCGCACATTGTGCGCCCGTTTTAAGGTATCTGCGTAATTTGCGGGCGCACAATGTGCGCCCCTACATAGATACCCATCAGATATCGTCAAAGTCGAAGTCGGACAGGCTCTCTAAAACCGCCTGTTCGGCTTCCGTCGTCTCGTTCATCAGCAGTTCCGCCGCCTGCTGGGGGTTTACCCCCCAGATTTCCCCTAAATTCTCGGCGATGTCGTTCTTCTCCTTGGGGGAGAAGTCAGCGAAGGCCCGGCGGAGGAACACCAGGGCCCGGCGGAAGGTCTCGTCGTCCAGGGTATTGAGGTAGTCGTCCAGCTGCCGCCACAGGGACAGCCGGGCAATGAGGGCGTAGCGGTTTTTCCCCGCCAGTCCCTCAAACCACCCCGCCCCTAAATCGGCGGGCACGCCGGGGGACAGCCGCCGGGCCACCTCCCGGGCGAGGAGGTCCTCGTCCGCCGCCCCCCGCTCCAGCAAAATCGCCATGGCGAAGCCGGAGCACCGGGTATTCAAATCGTCCCGGTCGGAAATTTCCTCCAGCAGGGAAATCCACCGCGCCTCCTCCAGAAAGTCGTGGCTGAGCTGGAGGGTGTTGAGCTGGTCCATGGCCTTTGTCACCGCCTGGGCGGCCTGGGCGTCGCAGACGCAGGCCTCCGCCAGGGTGAGGCAGGCCCGCAAGTACAATTGCTTTACAAGGGGCACCACCGGCTCCGCGTCAAACCGGCGCAGGTCGCCGTAGCGCACCACCAGGCTGAGCCGGGCGGCGGTGTCGGCTACGTCGGCAATGGCGGCGGCGTCCACCCCCAGCCCCTGGAGGACAGACAGGGCGTGCTGGGCGGCGGCGGGCATCCCGCACAGGAAGGCGTCCTGAAAGATGGAGGCCGCCTCCCCCAGGGAGGCGCTTTGGTCCGCCCGTTCCTTCAGGGCGAAGGCCGCCGCCCCCTGGATGGTGTCCCCCATCAGGGCGGATTCCACAATCTCGATCTCCGCCTCCGGGGTCCAGCGCAGCTCCCAGTACTCCCCCCAGCTGGCCCCCTCCTGCCGGGAGGGGAGCAAGGCGGCGAAGTGGACTCCCAGCACCCGCAGGCGGTGGAGGAAGAAGGACCGGCGCAGGTCGGCCAGGGCGGCCCCCTCCGACTTCACATTCAGCTTCTCCCGTAAATCCAGGTCCAGCCGCTGGAGCTCGGCGGTGCGGAATTTCTCCAGCCGCAGCTCCTTCAGCTGGCGGTAGAAGTCCTCCTGCACGCTGGTGCGGGCCACCCCCTGGGGGAGGAAGCCTATCTTTTTGCCAATCTCGGTATCCGCCGCCGCCAGGGCCAGCTCGGAAAACTGCCCGTGGCCCATGGTGGTGACGGAGGCGTCCCGCAGGTCTGACAGGCTGGGGTACTTGCTCCCCCGCATGGCGCAGAGGGTTTGGGCCAGCCGGACGGCCTCGATCACCTCGGCGGAGGAGGTCAGATTACCCGCCCTCCGGTGGGCGGCGGCCAGCCGGGTGAGGTAGAGGTAGGGGGCCCGCCCCAGCCCGCCGGTGTGGAGGGCCTCCCACAGCAGCTCAAAGTAGGCCGGGGCCTTGTTCCCCGCCCCGTAGCCCGAGCGGGTGGTGAGCCGGTAGTAGGAGTAGGGCATCAGGGTGGCGCAGGCCTCCGCCCGGGGGAGGGATTTTTCCTCCCCGTCGGACATGGGGGCGTTCCCCTCCAGCCCGGCCACATGGAAGGCCCCGCAGACGCAGAAAATCTTTTCCGGGGAAATACCCGCGTCGATGGCCTGGCAGACCACCCGCTTCATGTAGGCCTCCCGCACCACCGTCTCGGCGGCGCGGCGGGGGTCGTCCGCCGAGGCCTCCCGCAGGTGAATACCAAATGTATTGCAGGTGGTTTGATATTCCTCAAAGTTTTCAATCTGCTCGAAATTCCGCTCCCAGAAGGTGTCGTGATCCTCGCCGGTGAGGGTTTCCAGGCGCTGGTACACCGATTCGGTGGTTTGGGCGACTCCCTCAGTCACCGCCTGCGGCGGCGACAGCTCCCTCTTTGAGGGAGCCTCTTGGGCGATGTCATCGGAAACAGCCTCCCTCTCTGAGGGAGGTGGCACGGCAAAGTCGTGACGGAGGGAGTTTTCCTCCCCCTCCCGGAAGGCCAGAAACACCGACGAGGGCAGGTCCATAAACCGGCACTCCACCCCGTGTTCGTGGGCCCAGAGGATGGCCTGGACCTCCGGGGAGTAGATGGCGAAGGGCCACAGCACGGTGCGCACCGGCGGCGTTTTGGTGTAGGCCAGGATGGCGGCGGGAAATTCCGTCTCGGGATGGCACAGCCACTCCATCTGGTCGTTCAGGTCGCTGGGGCCCTCCACCAGCACCAGCCGGGGCTGGGCCCGGTCCAGCGCCTGCCGCAGGTGGTACGCCGCCGCCGGGGACAGGTGGCGCACCCCGAAAAATTTCGGTGTTTTCATTTCCCGTTCAGCTCCCGGCAGGCCCGGTAGAGGGGCAGCCACTGGCTTCCCCGCTTCTTCATCACGTTCTCCAGATACTCCTTCCAGCTCACCTTGTCCTTCTCCTCGTCCTTCACCACCGCCCCCTGGAGGGCGGCGGCCAGGTCCTCGGGCATGATCCCGCCGTCCCCAAAGGAGCCGGCCAGGGCCATGGAGTTGCACAGCAGGGAGATGGCTTCGGCGGTGGACAGCACCCCGGAGGTGGTTTTCAGCTTTTGCTTGCCGTCCAGGGTGGCCCCGGAGCGCAGCTCCCGGAAGATGGTGACCACCTTCTCCACCGTATCTGTGTCGGGCTGGCGGGCGTTCAGGTCCAGCCCGGCGGACAGCTGCTCCACCCGGGTCTGGACAATATCCATCTCGTCCTGAATATTGGCGGGGGTGGGCAGGACCACGATGTTAAACCGCCGTTTCAGGGCGGCGGACATGTCGTTGACCCCCTTGTCCCGGGTGTTGGCAGTGGCAATTACGGAAAATCCCTTTTGGGCGGGGAGCTCCAGCCCCAGCTCGGGGACGGACAGCCGCTTTTCCGACAGGATGGAGATAAGGGCGTCCTGAACCTCGCTGGCGCAGCGGGAAATTTCCTCCACCCGGGCGATGGAGCCCGACTCCATGGCCCGGTAGACGGGGCTCTTTACCATGGCCTCGGGGCAGGGGCCCTTGGCGATGAGCATAGCGTAGTTCCAGGAGTATTTGATCTGCTCCTCGGTGGTGCCGGCGGTGCCCTGGACCACCTTGGTGGAGTCGCCGTTAACGGCGGCGGCCAGGTGCTCGCTGAGCCAGCTCTTGGCCGTCCCCGGCTCACCGATGAGAAGGAGGGCCCGGTCGGTGACCAGGGTGGCAATGGCAATCTCCACCAGCCGCCGGTTGCCCATGTACTTGGGGGTGATGTCAACCCCCTTTACCGTCGTGCCGCCGGTGATGTAGGCCAGCACCGACCTGGGGGACATCTTCCACCCAGTGGGGACCGGGTCGGTCTCCGCCGCGATTAAAGCGTCCAGCTCCCGCTGAAAAAGCTCCTCCGCCGGGAGGCGCTGTACGTTTTTGTCAGACATCGCGCATTCCTCCGATTATTTGTTGATTTTCTCCCAGCTGTCCCACTCCGGGAAGGGCTCTCCCGCCCGCAGCCGCTCCACCGTCCAGGGGATGGCCTCCTGGAACTTGGCCCAGACCTGCTTCCGGCCCGCTTTGGCCTCCAGAAATTCCTCCAGCAGGGCGATGACCTCCTCCGGGGGCAGCACCTGACTGGCCTCGTGCAGCAGGTTCCACACCACGTACAGGTGGTTGGCCGAAGGGTTTTTGGCCATCGCCTTGCCGAACAGCCCCCGGGGACTGCTCCCCAGCTGAATCAGCCAGCGGCTGTAGTGGTAGGGCAGGCCGGTTTCGTCCAGACGTTTTCGCAGATAGGGGGCCATCAGCTCCCGGCACCGCCCGTCCTCCGGGTTGACCAGCCGCATGAGGGTCCGGTCAAACTCGGGCACGTCCTCCCAGTAGTAGGCGAAGGGGGAAGCGCCGCCCCTTCTGGGCACGTCGGTGCAGACCGCCCGGGTAAGCCGCTCAATCCACCGGATATCCAGAGGTTCGGCGGCGGACTGGCCCCCATAGACCCGATATTCCTCCCCCTGGGGATACCACCACACATCGCCCAGGGCTCGCAGCAGAACGGTGTTCAGGGTCTTTTTCCGCTCCGTGTCCTGACCCGGCTCCTCCGTCAAGATATAGGGGCCGTACTTCTCAAAGACCTCCGCCGCCGGGCAGGACAGCAGGGCGGCCGGGAAGCTGACGGACAGATACCGGGTCATGGCGGGGTGGCTGTCAAACAGATTCAGGCAGTAGTCCCGCAGGGGGCCGGGGCCGGTGTGGCGCATACAGGTCCGCAGGGTGTCGGTCAGCGTCACCCCTGCGAAGATAGATTTGCCCTTCTGATTGGTCAAACGGTCCAGGGCTTCCATGTGCTCATCGGCCCAGCGCCAGAAGTCCAGCATACCAGGAGAGTTTTTCTGTCCAATGGCCTGACACCACATACTTATGTCTGTACATTCCTCCTCGGTGGGGCGGACCTCGCCGGAGAGGAAGGGCTCCAGCCGCTTTTGCAGTCCGGCAGCAATCAGGTCCCCTGCCCACTCCCTGTGGCTGTGGTTCAGGGAATAGACAGATTTTGTGTCCTGTTCCAGCTCTGCCGCCCAGAACTCCCGGACCTCCCGCCCCTCCTGCTCGGACAGAGCCAGGAGCACCGTATCCCGGCTTTTGCCCCGCTCCGTCCGGGCCAGTTCCAGCAGAACGGGCACGTTTGCCCCATCCTTTCCCAGGGCAAAAATAACCGCCGTGCGCACGCCCCCCTTTGCCTGGGTGAGGATCTCCCTGAGCCAGGGAGTGGCCTCCGCCCCCTCAACGGCGGCGATGACCTCCACCCGGTGGGCCATCTCCTTCTTTCCAGCGGGATCGAAACCCTCCCTCAGAAGCGGCAGGACAGCGGGACCCATCTCCTTCAATATGTTGGCGCAAAGGGTACTGACCTCCCCATAGCTGTCCCCCAGGCCGTCTACCACCGCGGGCAGAATCCGGTAGTCGGTGAAAAACTCGGGGTGGTCCTCCCAGGCGGACTTTACAAGCTCCATCCGCCCGCCGCCGGTAGTGGTGAGGGCGGTAAGCAGGGGGCTGAGCTGGCTGTAGGACAGCTCCTGATACTGCCCGCTCCCGGCAGGCAGGGGGACCAGTTCTCCCTCCACGCCGGTCTGCCCCTGGGTGTAGACCACCGCGTCCACCAGGGCCAGGACGTCCAGCAGCAGGCCGGACCGCTCCCCTGCCGGGGCGGACAGCAGCTGTGTGAGACCGGCGTCGATCTTTCCAAACACCGGGCTGGCCCCGGCCAGGGGTTTTAGCTGCTCCGCCGCGCGGCTTAGGCGGAAGTCCTCGGCCAGCAGGCCGACGCCGGCAATGGCGGCCTGCTCCAGCCGCTCCTTTACATCATAAAGGGGCCGTAAATTCATAGATGCCACCTCCTCAATACAGTAACCGGATTATTTTCTCCGGTGTGACTACGCTGTAGGGGTGCAGGCAGAGGGAGCGGTCCCCCTGGTGGTAGAACATCAGGCCGAACAGGGCGCTGCCCGCCGGCAGCGCCTCCGGGAGCATGGCCAGCCGGGCGGTGGAGGCGTGGTCAGGGCCGTCCTCGGGCCGGTCCCGCAGGACGATCCGGTCGCCGGCGGGGTCCTCCAGCACGAAGTCCTCCCCCACCTTGCCCAGCGCGCCCACGGGGACCAGCACCGCCAGAAATTTGGGGGCCAGGGTATTCTTAATGGAGCCCCTGGTCAGCTTCACCGCCGCCGCCAGGCCGGGCTGGGCCAGGGCGGGCAGGGCGGCCTGCTCCTTCGCCGTGAGGGGGCGGGGGATGGCGCTCTCCCAGCGCACCCGCCGGTCCCCCTCCCCGGGGTAGATATACAGGGTGGGGACCTCCAGCGCGCCGAAGCGGCTGTCCTCCCCCTTCACATGTTTCAGCGCCTTCATGGGGCGCAGGTTCCGGGTCTGAAAGAGGCTCCCGCTGTCCAGGTCGATCCACCAGCCCCGCTCCACATACTCCTTTTTGGCCGGGTCAAAGGCCACGTCGAAGGACAGCTGAACCAGCCGGACCTGCTCCCGGACGGAGCCGATGGCCCCCAGGTCCTCCAGCTTCCACACGCCCCCCAGGGCCTCAAAGAGGGCGGAATCCTCGGGGGAGAAGCTGCCCGCCTCCAGCTTGTTCTGGAGAAAGGTCCGGGCCTTTTTGATGGTGGACCGCAGGGCTACCAGAATGTGCAGGGCCTCAGCATAGGCCCCCTCCGCCCCCTCCGGGTCCTGCTGGACGGTGCGTACCGCCAGGGCGATGCGGGTGAAGGCGGTCTGCGGGCCGGTGAGGTAGCAGCTGCCCAGGTCCTTGGCCAGCTTGTCATAGGTCTTGGCCGAGGCCCCGGCCAGCGCCCCCAGGCCGGAGGTAAGAAGGTCGTCCACCATCCGCTCCGCCATGTCCAGCCCCTCCAGCTGTTTGGCCAGCTTTTTCTTCTGGACGGCGGTGTTGGGCTTTTTGGGCTTTGCTGGCCCTTCCGCCTCCTTTTTGGCCGCCCGGGCCGCCTGTTTGGCCCGCTTGTCGGCAATTTCCCGGGGCAGCTCCGCCAGCTCAAAGGACCCGCCGGCCAGCTGCTGGAACATCAGCCCCAGGGCATGCTTGCAGGGGAACTGCCTGCTGGGGCAGGAGCACCGGCACACCGGGGCGGTCGGGTCCGTCCAGTCAATGGACACCTGGTAGGGGTTCTTGCCGCTGCCGGCGCACTCCGCCCAGTAGAGGGTGCCGTCCTCCGTCCGGTGCAGGGCGGAGAAGCTGCCCTTCTTCCACAGCTTCCGCCCGTTCTCCGCCGCCGCGGGGTTGGGGGCCTGAAGCAGAATCGTCTGTTCCGTCAAGGTCATGGACCACTCACTCCTTCAAAGGCTGTCACACAGCTTTTTCCAAATCCTTTTCTCTCCCCGCCGGGGAGACCGCTTCTGTGGTTTCCGCCGCGCAAAAAAGCAGGCAGGTCCCGTCTTCCGGACCTGCCTGGCGCGTTCCATAGATTTTGATATGCCCCAGACGTCCGGGATTTCAGGACAGGGCCTGTTCAAACACCTTCAGCAGCTGCTCCTGGTGGAAGGGTTTGTCCACAAAGCCCTTAGCTCCGATGGCCTTGGCCCGTTCAAAGGTGTCGTCATATGCCAGCGAGGACACCATGACAATCCTCGCGTCCGGGTTGCTTTTCAGGATGATCTCCGCGGCGTCCAGCCCGTCCATCCCCTGCATGATAATATCCATTGTCACCAGGTCGGGCTTCACCGCCGCGTACTGCTCAATGGCCTCCTCGCCGCTGCGGCAGTAGGCCGCAACCTCGTAGTCGGTCCCTTTCAGGGTGTCCTCCAGCTGGACACGCACCAGTCTGGAATCGTCCACCACCATTATCCGCCTGCTCATTTCTGCGATACCCCCTTTAGCTCTTGTCGGCCCCGTCCCCCTGAGGACAGGGCACATGGTGAATCAGCTGCGCGCCCTCACTGTGCTCGTCAGAGTAGGTGAGGATAAACTGTACCTCCTGCCCCTCCGGCTCATAGCGCCCGTGGTAAAACACGGGGGTGCCGAAGCGGGCGGGTATCTGAGTTGCCTGGAACATTGCCCCCGTCACCTTGCCGCACAGCACGTTGAGATACTCCTTGCTGAACTCCTCCAGGTCCTCGGGCGTCACCGCCTCCTCATGGAAGGAGTTGCAGGCCATGCGGGCCAGCAGGCTCTTGTCGGCGCAGAGGGTCAGGCTGGTGTTAAACCCCCGGTCGAAGGTGATATGGACGGTGCAAAGGTCCTCCCCCGGCGGCTGTTCGCCCTGGTGCAGGCGCACGCCGGCGGTGCGTTCGGTTACATCCTGAAGGGCCTGATCCAGTATCTGTTCCAGCTCCTCCTTGGTCATGGCATGATTCATATATCAAAGCTCCTCCGTCTGCTCCGGCCAGCCCTGCTCGCCGGGCTCCAGCACGCGCCGGACCCGCTCCAGCAGGTCATCGGGGAAGAAGGGCTTCAGGATGTAGTCCCGGATGCCCAGCTTGATGCCCTCCATCACCGATTTCTTGTCCTCCATGCCGGTCAGCATAATCACCGGGATTTCGGCCCGGCCCTCCATCGCCCGGATCTCCCGCAGGGTCTCAAAGCCGTCCTTGGGCATCATGCGGATGTCCAGCAGAATCAGGTCGGGCTTTTTCCGCTCCAGATACCGCAGGGCCCGCGCGCCGGAATTGACGGTGACCACGTCGTAGTACTCCCCCAGGGCGTCGGTGATCCGCAGCAGAATAATGGCCGCGTCGTCCACCGCTAAAATGCACTTTTTGCCGGATCTTACTCCCGGGTTAATCATTTGCGCCATCCTCCTTTTCAAGTTTGTTCACAAGCTGATTCAGCAGCTCCTCTGCGATGTCGTCCTCATACAGCTTCAGCTGTCCCTGGATTTCCTTCAGGCGCTCCTCCACGTCCTGGGGCAGGGTGTGGCGCAGAATGTCCGCCACCCTGCCGGCGCAGGCCTGAGACTGGAAGTCCTCCAGCTCGCCCAGGGCCGCCGCCGCCTGCTCCCGCAGCTGGGCGGGGGACAGGGGGGGAAGCTTCTCCTCCTGGGCTTCGTTTTGCTTCTGCTCCTCCAGGAACAGCCCGATATTCATTAAAAGGGTCTCATAGGCCTCCAGCAGCGGGGGGAACTGGCGCTGGATAAACTCCGTGTCCCCCTGGGCGGCGGCGTTCTCCTGGGCCCGGGCCATGTTGGATACGTCCAGGGCCCCGATGTTGGCCGAGGCGCTTTTCAGGCCGTGTACCTCCACCCGGTAGCGGGCGATGTCGCTGTCGGCCACCTCCCGGAGGAGGACCGTCTTGCGCTGGCCGTCCTGGTAGTAAAGCCCCAGCAGCTCCAGGAACTCCTCCTCGTCGCCGGCGCAGTAGCGGGAGGCGGCCTCCATGTCGATCCCGTCAATCCGGAAGCGGCTCAGGTCGGCGGTCTGGGCGGCGGCCTCCAGTTCCTCGGGGGCCCCCTCCCGCCGGCGCTCCTCGGGCACCCACCGGGCCAGCAGCTGGCCCAGCTCCCGCCGGTCCAGCGGCTTGGCGATGAAGTCCTGGAAGCCGTGCTTCAGGAACTGCTCCCGCATCCCCTCCATGGCGTTGGCGGTGAGGGCAATCATGGCTGGGGCTGTGCCGTTTTCGCCGCAGTCCTTTCGGATGATCTCCGCCGCCTCGATGCCGTCCATCATAGGCATCATATGATCCATAAAGATGATGTCATACCGGTTTTGCCGCACCAGCTCGATGGCCTCCGGGCCGCTCTCGGCCTCGGCCAGCTGGAAGGCGTAGCTCTTTAAAAAGCCCCGGGCCACCTTGCGGTTAATCAGGTTGTCGTCCACAATGAGCACCCGCACGTCGGGGGCGGTAAAGGCCTCGGCGTAGCGCAGCTCGGTCTGGGGTATCTCGGGCAGCTCCGCGATGGAGCGCCGGTCCACAATTTTCTGGGGGATGGTGATGATTACGGTGGTCCCCTCGCCGTAGACGCTGTCCACGTCGATAAGGCCGCCCATCAGCTCCACCAGGTGCCGGACGATGGCCAGGCCCAGGCCGGTGCCCTCCACCGTGCGGTTGCGCTTGGAGTCCACCTGGCGGAAGTCCTCGAATATTTTGCCCAGGTCCTCCTTGCGGATGCCGCAGCCGGTGTCCTCCACCCGGAAGGAGAGGACCTCCTCGTCCTCGTTTTTGCCGGGCCAGCCGGTGATATAGACCCGCACATAGCCCTCTTTGGTAAACTTGATGGCGTTGTTCAGGATGTTGATAAGCACCTGTTTGATGCGGCCCTCGTCGCCGTTGTAGCGGCAGGGGAGGGCGCTGTCGCACTCGTATTTCAGAATCAGCCCCCGCTTGGAGGCCGCCATGTCCATCATGCCCACCACCTCGTCCACCAGGGTCTTCAGGTGGTAGTCCCCATACACCAGCTCCATCTTGCCCGCCTCCACCTTGGACAGGTCCAGGATGTCGTTGATGATGGCCAGCAGATTCTTGGCCGCCGACTGCACGTCCTTGGCGTGGGCGTAAATCTGGGGGTCGGGGCACTCCTCCATGATGATGTCGTTCAGGCCGATGATGGCGTTCATGGGGGTGCGTATCTCGTGGGACATGTTGGCCAAAAACTCGCTCTTGGCGATGTTCGCCTTCTCGGCCTGCTGGCGCACCCGCTTGATCTCGTTGATATAGGCCTTGATGTCGGTCATGTCCAGCACCAGGATGACGCAGCCCTGCTTCCGGCCGTTTTCGTCGATGATCTGCTTGCTGTGGCATTCATAGTGCTGCCCGTTGATGGAGAAGCTCCAGGGGACGCTCTCGTTGAGCATCTCCTCCCGGAAATCCTCCAGCACCCGGACGTTCTCCCCCAGCTTGTGCTCGGGCAGGCTGGTGAAGATCTGAGCGGCGGCACGGTTGTAGCTGATAAGCCGGTCATGGTCGTCCAGGGCGATCACCCCGTCCCCCAGGCTCTCCAGCACCTTCTCGGCCGCCAGGCGGCGGAAGTCGTAGTTGCGGCGGCTCCACACCACAATCACCACCATCGCCATGGTGATGGCCAGAGTGACCGGCGTGAGGTCGAACACCGCAGTGAGCTTGAACACATAGGCCACCAGCACCGCCACGGGCAGGGAGGTAATGAGAAGGATGGTCCAGTACTGCCGGCTGACCTGCTGGTCCGACCGGCCCCGGACCGCCCGGGCCAGGGTGTAGATGGACAGGACGTAGGGAATTACGATGCGGGTAATCAGGAAGAAGCTGTACAGGGGGCCGTAGGTGATGCTGACATAGTGAAAGCCGTCGGCGGTGGACAGCCACTGAAAATCCCGGTAAAACAGGCCGTTCCAGTTGAAAAACACCGTGGGCAGAACAAAAAAGTTAATTACCTCAAGGGCCCGCAGCAGCTTTTTGGGCGGGCGGGCGTAGCAGTAGGTGTAAGTAAACCAGCAGTAGCACAGGGGGACAAAGGTGGAGCCCACATTTTCCACCGTCACCGCCGCCACGGCGGCCTCCACGGTGGGGGCGGTCAGCTCCAGCATATAGCCCACGTTCTGCACCAGCGAGCCGCACATAATAAAAATCAGCAGCTTCTGCTCCCGGGCGCCGTCTCCGTTCAGCAGGAGGATCAGTGCCGCGAAAATCAGGCTTATGCCAAAGCACTCCAATAATATTACAAAATTTACCATTTATTGCCCACCCGTCTGTGTTTGATCTTTGCCGCCGGGCCAAAAAGCGTGTAGCGATTTTTCACCTCCCTAACAATAGTACATTTTCACCATGATGTCAAGAAATACAATCCCTCATTTCCCATCTGTTTTAGCCTTCCGCCCTGTCAAATTCAAACAGAGCCCAGGACAAGCTGTACGCCTAATGGGGGCGTGTCCCATTTACAGATTTTTATGTAGGGGCGGACATTGTCCGCCCACGGGCGCACCCTGCACCCCTGCAGAGTGTGCCAATTCACGTTATCGCGATAAAATGCGTGGCAGGACACTCCCTGCATGAAAGTGGGGGTTGCCAATGGAGGAGAATTTTGATAAGATTTTACCGACCTGACCCGGGGCTTCGGCGGACCGGGCGCGGAGCTTACAGGAAGGCGGGGTGACGGACCGTTATGAAACGCCACAGCCCGGCGGGCAGCGCTGGGGAGGAGAACAGAATTGCCAGTATGTTTCGATATCTCATCGGAGTGCTGGAGCCGGACCAGCGCAGAAGCTGGAAGATTCTGACCCTGCTCAGTCTGATCAGCCCTGCGGTGGACATTTTCGGCTTCTCCGTTATTATGACGGTCATCAACCGCGCCATCCAGGAGAATCAGGCCTCCCCAGAGCTGGTGGCCTTTACTCTGTGCATGGTGGGGGTGACGGTGGGCAAGTGCCTGCTGGAGCTCTACCGGGACAGGCTCTCCAGTCGGTTTACCTACGACGGCGCCCAGCGGCTGTCGGTGAAGGTCTACGAGACCCTGATAAAAGAGGATCTGCCTGCCCACCAGCAGAAAAGCGCCATGCAAGCCCTGGACATGGTCCGGCAGGACACCGTAAACTGTATCCAGATGATCACCGTTTACACCGATATATGGGTCAACTGCATCACCTTCACCGGCTACGGGGCGGTTATGATCTACTCCGCCAAGTGGATCGGCATTGGCAGCAGCCTGGCCCTGGTGGCCCTTATGGTGGTGATTCATGCGCAGACCCGTGCGCGGATGCGGGCCTTCGGCGAGAAAAGCCGGGCCTACTCCATCCGTACCAACGCCCAGATCACCATTGCCTACGGCTCCTTCAAGGAGATGAAGATTGACGACCGGTCCGCCTTTGTGCTGAAGCGGTATCAGAGGGCCAGCAGCAAATTCGCTCAGGTACAGCAGGAGTATCAGTACCACTCCGGCCGGATCAGTATTCTCCTGCAAAACAGCGTGATGGGGGCCATGTTCGCTGTGCTCGCCGTGATTCTTCTGGCGGGCTCCAATCTGGCCTTCATCCTGGCCCCCATGCTGGTGTTTGTCACCGCCCTGGCCCGGATGCTGCAAACCGCCTTTCACGTTCTGCGGGGGCTGAACTACATGGAGTTCGCCCGAAAGCCCTTCTCGGCGCTGAAGGAGGCCCTCACCAGCTACGACCGAATCAAGGCCCGGGCGAAGCGCACCGCCGCCCTCCGCCGGAAGACCCTCACCTTCCGTCAGGGCCTCTCGGTGAGCGGGCTGACCTTTGGCTACCGGGATCAGACCCGCATCTTCGACGGGGCGTCCATCCACATCCCGGTGGGGCGCTCGGTGGCCATCATCGGGGCCTCCGGCGCGGGTAAGACCACCTTTCTGGACCTGATTTTGGGTCTGCTCCCCCCTCAGGCGGGCAGCATCTGCTACGACGACTACGATATCGCCGCCCACGCCGACGAACAGGGCCGCTGCATGGCCAGCATCGGCCAGCTGGTGAGCTACATTCCCCAGACCGTCTACCTGAACGGGGCCACCATCCGGGACAACGTGGCCTTCTTCTCGGACGAGCGGGATATCGACAACGACAGGGTGATCGAGTGCCTGAAGTGTGCCCAGATCTGGGAGGATGTTCAGGATCTGCCCGACGGGATTGACACCCTGATCGGCGAGAACGGGACCGCCATCTCCGGCGGCCAGCGCCAGCGCATCGCCCTGGCCAGGGCGCTTTATAAGGAATTTGAGCTGCTAGTGATGGACGAGGCCACCGCCGCCCTGGATATCGACACCGAGCGGGCGGTGATCGACTCCATCCGCCGGGTGAAGGAGGGCAAAACCCTGCTTATGGTGACCCACCACATGAGCCTGGCCAACGAGTGCGACATCATCTATAAAATCGAGAGGAAAAAGCTTGTGCTGGTTAAGGGAGACCCGTCCTGAACACCGCCCCGGGCCGTGCAGACTGCACGACCCGGGGCGCTTGCCGTTTCTGTGTTATTTTACCACGATGACACGGACCCGTCCGCCCTCGGACTCGGCCTTGTCATACCAGGCGGTGACGGTTCCGCCGCCCTCCGCCCGGGCCAGGCTGGACAGGTAGTACCGCCCGTCCCGGTATTCGTAGACCACCACGCCGTCCGACAGGGTGTAGCGCTGATTGCCCGTTACGAACTGGTTGCCCGACACCTGCCCCGCCTGGGCGGCGGTGAGGGCGTAGAGCTTCTCCGGGCTGGCCGGGTCGCCCTGGATGCGGATGGGGCCGGCGGTGGCCAGGAACCTGGTGGCGCCGGAGAGGGTGTAGCTTACGCCGTCCACGTCGTACTGGTAGGTGCAGTAGCGGCTCATCCCCTGGCCCTCCTCCTCAAAGCGGGTGATGATGCCGTAGTGGTAGGCGTCGCCGGTGACGTCGTTGAGGATAAGGGTCTCGATCTCCCCCTGGGGGTTGAGGGCGTAGTACTTCACCTTGCCGCTGTTCAGGTTCAGCCCGGCCAGGCGGGCGGGGTAGATGACCGCACCCCGGTCCTCGCTCACGTCCAGAATCTCCGCCCCCTGGGCGAAGGCGTATTTGTCCAGCTTTGTGCCCTCCTGGTTCACCTTGCCGGACAGGGAGGCGTTGCCCAGGCCGCGGAGGGTGACCTCGCCCCCGCTGCCGGCCACAATGGCCCGGACCACGCTGCCCACCTTGTAGCCGCCCCGGGTCTGGTACTGGTAGGTCTGGCCGTCGGTGGCCAGCAGGGTGACGGTCTGGGCGGTGTAGCTGCCGCCGGAGCCGTCGGGGTAGGCGGTCTTTTCGATGGCCGTCACTACGCCCACCCGCTCGCCGGCGCTGGCCGACACATCGGCCACGGCGGCCACGCCGCCGCTGCGGCCCAGCAGCAGGGTGACGGTGCTGCCCAGGTGGTACTGCCCCAGGTCAGACAGGGCGTAGGCCGCCGCCGAGCTCTCGATGGCGTAGGTCCGGCCCGCCACCGTCACCGAGGTGGGCTCCGCGCTGGAGGGGGCCAGGGCCTGGATGGGGCCGGTGGCCTTTTTGGCATAGGCCCACACGGTGCTCATGGCGGCGTTCCAGTAGACCACGTCGTAGTCCTGAATGTTGGTCAGGCTGGCGGCGCTGCCGTTGCGGTAGACCTTGTTGGGGGTGAAGCCCAGGGAGGACTGCCAGCCGTAGCCCTGGACCACCACCGGGCCCTCCATCTGGCCGTTGACAAGGGCCACCACATCGGGCTTGCCTGAGGCGTCCAGGCTGTGGCCCAGCTGCTGGATGTAGGGCGCGCCCTCCTTGGTTTTGGCGGAGAGGAGGTTATAGAACAGATACACCGCGTCCTGCCGGGTGAGGGGGGAGGCGGCCTGCAGGGCGGTCACCCCCCGGATCAGCTTCAGGTTCTGGCACATGGCCAGCTGGCCGGTGGGGAAGGCGCCGGAGAAGTCGTCAGGGCCGTAGCCCAGCAGGGAGAGCAGCATGGAGGCCGCCTCGGCCAGCTTGATCTCCTGGTCGGGACGGAAGGTGCCGTCGCTGAAGCCGGAAATCAGCCTCCGGCCCACCGCTGCCTCCACATAGCCGCTGGCCCAGTGGCTGCGGGGGACGTCGGGATAGGGGGCCACCGCCGCCTGGCCCACCCCGTCCCCGCCGGGCATGGCCTTCACCGTCATGGTGACAAACTCCGCCCGGGTCACCCTGGCGGACAGGTTCAGGTTGCCGCTGCCGTCGCCGTTGAGGATGCCCAGGGCGGTTACCGCCTGGACCGCGTCGTCCAGAGAGGGCGCCGTCCCCGCCGCCGAGGCGGGCAGTATCAGGGCGAGGGTGAGGCAGGCCGCTAAAATCGCGGAGAAAAGGCGTTTTGTTTTCATGAGACATGTTCCTTTCTGTATGAGGAATGTAGGGACGCTTCATGAAGCGTCCGATATCGAACAACCGCGGACGCATCGTGATGCGTCCCTACGTTACCTTTCGTCCCGCCCGCAGGCGGCAAGCCTCCTTTTCCCCGCAAGGGGGACGCGATATCCGTAAGCGGCAGAGCCGCTAACGGCTATCCAGTGAAAGGAGGTGGCACGGCGAAGCCGTGACGGAGGATTGTATTTCGCCGCAGGCGAAATGTATGAAATAATCAAGGTTTCGGAAGCTTTGTTTACTTCGTATGTTTTGCTTCGCAAAACGCAATCCTCAGTCAGCCTGCGGCTGACAGCTCCTTTCCAAAGGAGCCATTTTCGCTGCGGCGGGACGTGGGCCGCTCAATCATACCGCAGGGCGTCAATGGGGTTGAGCTTTGCCGCCTTGTTGGCGGGCAGGTAGCCGAACAGAATCCCGATGCCCACCGACACGCCGAAGCTGAGCATAATGGCCCCCATGGTGGGGGTGGCGTTGAAGGTGATGCCGCTGGCCCCCATACTGGCCACCAGCATACCGCCCAGCAGGGCCTCCAGCAGCTTGGCCAGCAGACAGCCGAAGCCGATGCCCAGCAGGCCGCCGATGGCGGAGGTGGTGCCCGCCTCGATGACGAACTGACTGCGGATGTCCCGCCGCTTGGCCCCCAACGACTTGCGCACGCCGATCTCCCGGGTGCGCTCGGTGACGGACACCAGCATAATGTTCATGATGCCGATGCCGCCCACCAGCAGGGAGATGGCCGCGATGGCCACCAGCACACCCATAGCCACGCCCATCATGGCGTTGATCTGGTTGGCCTGCTCGGCCATGGTCATGATGTAGAAGTAATTATACATCCCGTCGTCGGTACGGAAAAAGTCGTTGAGATAGGCCTCAATGACCCCTTTGGCGGCGTTTGCAGTCTCGCCGGAGGTGCTGGTGAAGATGTACAGGCCCACCCACCGGTCACCGATAATCTCCATGACGGTGCTGTAAGGCATATAAATCTGGTCGTCCTGACTGCCGGGGAGCATTTCAAATTCGGCGTTGCGCTTGAGCACCCCCACCACCGTGAGAGTCCGGCCGTTGATGGACAGATGTTTTCCCAATGCGTCGCCGCCGAAGGCCTCCTGCTCCAGATAGGCTCCGATAACACAGACCGCCTCCCGGCGCTCCACGTCCATGTAGCTGATAAAGCGGCCCTTGGCCAGCTGTTCGCCGTCCATGGTGTAGTTGGTGGCGGCGTTGTACATGATCTCGCTGATTCCGTACACGCTAGTCCGGTCAAACTTCTCGTCCCCATGGCGGACCACGCCCCCGAGGTTGATGTAGGGGGACACGCCGGTGAGGACGTGGGGGTTTTCGTCCACCAGGTCATACAGCTCCTCCGGGTCGGGCATCATACCGTCTCCCACAGACCAAATCTGGACCTGGATCATATTGATGCCCATCTTGTCCACCTGCTGCTGGATCATGCCGGTGAGGCCGTTGCCCAGGGAGAGAATCACAATCACCGCCCCCACGCCGATGATGATGCCCAGCATGGTGAGCAGGGCCCGCATCTTGCTGGTGGTGAGGGACTTTATCGCAAGGCGGAAGGACTGTCCAAAGTTCATGCGCCCACCTCCTCGTCTTCCTCGCCCTCACCGTGGGGCTGGACCACCGCCCGGGGGTCGCGGGAGTCGCCGTCGTAGATGATTTTGCCGTCCTGAAGGCGGACAATGCGGTCCGCCTTCACGGCGATGGAGTTGTCGTGGGTGATAAGGACCACCGTATTTCCCTCCCGGTGCAGCTGCTTGAGGAATCTCAGCACATCCCGGCCGGTGCGGGAGTCCAGGGCGCCGGTGGGCTCGTCAGCCAGGATCAGGCTGGGGTCTCCGGCCAGGGCCCGGGCGATGGAAACCCGCTGCTGCTGGCCGCCGGAGAGCTGGGAGGGCAGATTTTTTCCCTTGTCCGCCAAGCCAACCCGCTCCAGGGATTGAAGGGCCCGCTCCCGGCGCTCAGCGCTGTCCACCCCGGCGTAGAGCAGGGGCAGCTCCACATTCTCCAGCACCGACAGCTTGGGGATCAGGTTGTACTGCTGGAAGATGAAGCCCAGCATCTTGTTGCGAATTTCCGCCTGCTGGTCGTCGTCCATGGTGGACACGTCCACGCCCCCCAGATGGTAGGTGCCCGAGGTGGGCACATCCAGACAGCCGATGATGTTCATGGCGGTGGACTTGCCCGACCCGGAGGAGCCCACAATGGCCACAAACTCCCCCTGGTCGATGGTCAGGTCCACCCCGTCCAGGGCGTGGACAGTCTCCGAGCCCATCTGGTATATTTTATAGACGTTTTTCAGTTCAATGAGGTGTTCCAATCTTGATTGCCTCCCTTGCTGGCCTGTTTGAGGACGGTAGGGCGCGACGACTCGGCGCGCCGTTTTATCACAATTGCGCCATAGCGGCGGGCCGGGTCGTCCCGCCCTACGACGCGGCAACGGCCATGCCGCTCATACCCCCGGCTCCTCCGCCCTGGGCCTGGAGGGGCACCAGTACGGTGTCCCCCTCGTTCAGGCCGGAGGTGATCTCCACATACTCCCCGTCGCCGCCGCCCAGGGTGACGGTGCGTTCCTCGGTCTTGGTGGGGTCGAGCACCGTGGCTCCGTCGGGGGACAGGCAGCCCTCCAGGGGCACCAGCACGGTGTCCCCCCGCTGGACCGCCGCCGCCGGGATGGACAGGGCGTTTTTCACCTGCTCCACCACAATGTCGGCGGACACGTTCATGCCCGGGTTCAGTCCGCCGTAGTCCTCCAGCAGGATGGTGGCGGGGTAGGTGGTAAAGCCGTTGGTGGTGGTGCCGTTGATGCTCACCCGGTCCACCCGGCCCTCAAAGACCTCGCCGGGGATGGCGTCGGCGGTGATGTCCACCCGCTGGTCCGCCGCCACCTTGCTCAGGTCCAGCTCGCTGATGTTCATTTCCAGCTTCAGGTAGCTCAGGTCGTAGATGACGGCCAGCGCCCCCGACTCGATGTTGTTTACGTTGTCCCCCGCCTTCACGTTCTTCTCGATGACGGTGCCCGAGATGGGGGCGGTGATGGTGTAGTTCTCCAGGGCGTCCTGAGACCGCTGGAGGGCCAGCTGGGCATTCTCCAGGGCGATGGCCATGTCCTCCAGGGAGCTCTGGGCGGCCGTCCCGCCCAGGGTGGCCAGGGCAGACCCGGCGGACACCCGGCTGCCGGCGGTGACGTGGACCTCGGTCACCTCGCCGCTGGCCTGGGCCACCACCGTCTGGCGCAGGGCCTCCTCAAAGGCGGCGCTGCCGGCGCAGGCGATGTCTCCCACCGTGGCGGTGGCGGAGTTGGCGGCGGTGAGGGCCCCGGGATTGTCCACCCGAATCTTCACCTGGCGGACCAGGGCCCCGCCCGCCCCCACCAGCTCGGCGGAGGAAACCGACTCCACCCGGCCGGGGAGGGTCTCCATGGTGCCGCCGATGGTCACCTGGGCGGACTGGCCGGTCCGGATGTTCTGAGCGTCGGCGGAGTGGAAGGGCAGGGTGACGGTGAGGGTGGAGGTGTCGGACACCTCCGCGACGGGGGTGCCGGGGGAGACCAGGTCCCCCCGCTGGACCAGCACCTCCTGCACCACCCCGGCCCCGCCGGCCCGGACGGTGAGGTTGCCGGCCAGGTCGTCATAGCTCTTTTGGGCCTGACGGACCGACAGCTCCGCCTGCTGGATGCTCATTTCCGCGTCCTTGGCGTCCAGGCGGTAGAGGACGTCCCCCTTTTCCACCCGGTCGCCCACCTCAAAGGGGGCCTCCAGCACCTCGCCGGTGACCAGGGGCTTTAAGTAGTAGGAGTCAATGGGGGTGACAGTCCCCGTGCCCGAGACGGCCACCGTCAGGTCCCGGCGCTGGACGGCGTCGGGGGTGTACTGCCCCATGGCGGGTGCGCCGCTCCCCTGGCCGCCCCGGATGAAAAACCAGTAGCCTCCCAGCAGAACCGCAGCTGCAATGATTCCCCATTTGAGCCGCTTTTTCCCCTTCTTTGTCTTGGGCAGACGGGGCCGGGGAAGTTTACGCTTTTCCTTTTGGGGAGCCTGGGGCGTCTCCGGCGTTAAGACAGATGTTGTTTCCATAGTGTTCCTCCTTGTTTTTGCTCCGGGGCCGCGCCCCCTCTATTCCCATCGGCTTGCCGATGATTTTCCCGCGGATTATTGTACTTGCCAATCCTTACATTTTTCCAAAGAAAAGATGAAAGTTTCATTAAAATTTTTCTGCCCCCAGGATAGCCCCGAGGGATTAAGACGGCGGTAAAGAAAAACGTAAAGATTTGGGAAAGATTTTCCGGGACAGCGCTACTGTACACCCTCCTCCCGCTGGAAGGTCAAGGGGAAATGTGAAATTTTGCAAAAAAATTGCCGGCGGACCACAGGGTCCACCGGCTGGAAGGGGTATACGGCATGGTTCAAATATATTCAGCAACGAAGTCGCTCTAACGTGCAGGCTTTTGCAACAGAGCCGCGCAGCTTGGCGCGAAGTGGCAATACAGCGGAGGGGGGCACGGACAGCTCGTCAATACCAATGGCAAGAAAGGTATTCAGCAAATCCAAATCAGCTGCCAACTCACCACAAATACCAATCCAAATACCAGCTTTGTGAGCTGCATCCGCCGCCAGCTTCAGTGCCCGGAGCACTGCAGGATGGTGAGGTGTGAAAAACTTACCCAGATTATTAGCCTGGCGGTCACAGGCTAAGGTATACTGAGCCAGGTCATTCGTGCCAACAGAGAAAAAGTCCACTTCTTCAGCCAGTTCCTCTGCGATTAGGACTGAGGCCGGCGTTTCAATCATGATACCAAGTTCGGTATCACGATTATAAGGAATTCCCTCTCTGTCCAGTTCAGCCATGACATTCTGACAGGACCGTTTACACTCCTTTACTTCCCAAACCGAGGTAATCATAGGAAACATAATCGCAACTTTACCGTAGGCGGAGGCGCGGTACAGGGCCCGGAGCTGGGTGTGGAAGATATCAGGGCGGTTCAGACAGACGCGGATGGCCCGAACACCCAGAGCGGGGTTCTCCTCCTTCTGAAGCTTGAAATAGTCTGCCTGCTTGTCCGCGCCGATGTCCAGAGTGCGAATAACCACTCGTTTGCCCTCCATATCGGCTGCTACACGTTTATAGGCTTGGAACTGATCCTCCTCAGACGGATAGTCGCAGGCCGCAAGATATAAAAACTCGGTGCGGAACAGGCCGATCCCTTGACCATCATTAAGCTGGACCGCACATATGTCTTTGGGTGAGCTGATGTTGCAATAAAGCATGATTCCTCTACCGTCGATGGTAATGTCAGGCTGACCCCTCATGGTTTCCATATGCTGCATTATTTCGCGTTGGCTGTTCCGCTTTGCTTGAAAAGCTTCAAGGGTACACGCATCCGGCTCAATAACTGCCTGGCCGGTTTCGCCATCCATACAAACCGCACGGCCGTCGTATTCAGGCTTCAACACTTCTCCCAGACCGCAGATAGCGGGGATGCCCATGGTACGGGCCAAGATAGCAGTGTGGCTGTTACCGGAGCCACCCTGCGTGATGATGCCCAGGATTTTATTCTTGTCTAAATGGAGTGTCTCAGAGGGCGTTAGATCATCGGCCGCCAGAATAACCGGGGATTCAAACGGTATGCCAGCTTCCACAATCCCCATAAGGTTATTAAGGATCCGCCGTGTGACATCCGTTATATCGGCAGACCTGGCCTGCATATAAGCATCGTCGATTATGGCCAGCATGGTGGAAAATTGCTCGCCTGCCATTTCCACCGCCCGTTCGGCAGTACAGCCTTGCTTCTCTAGGGCTGTCAGGATACACTCAACATAGTCCGCATCCTCCACAAGCATGGCATGGGTTTCAAAGAGCATAGCACTTTCGTCCCCGGCCTCCCTGCGTGCCTTTTCCGCTAAATTGGTTAATTGAACGATCGACTTCTTTCGCGCTTGCGCAATGCGCACCTTCTCGTTCTCAATATTTGTTGCAGGAACATCCAGGATTGTAATATCAGAGCGTTGAAAGAAACAGATAGAACCGCTGGCAATCCCTTTGGATACTCCTTCCCCTTGTATCAGGATCATATCAATTCCTCCTCGTGTAGAGCTAGGGTATCCCCGTCAAGCACAGCGCCCGCTGTCTTAGTACATTCTTTGTTCACATATCAGCTCCGTTAGCTCAGGAACCGGGGAAGGTGTCGTTCATATAGATCCGCTCTGCATACTGATCTTGCAGACGCTTGTTATACTCAGGACCGCCATCCAAGTTGTCACTCATAAAGACGGGCGGATGATAGCCACGCTCCACCATGATTTCCAGCGAACGCAGGATCATGCTGTTTACAAGCACTGCGGTAGTCATGGTGGAAATTGGGCACACTTTTGTGTCCAAGCCAGGTACTTCCATTGCCGCATCGCCCATAGGTCCCTTGACGTCTAGGATCACATCAGCAAATTGATAAACCATCTTGCCAGATGAATGGCGGGAGGTGAGCTGTTTGGAATTATCCAACGAAGTCACAACGATTAGTGGGTTGCCCTGTTCCTTAACCCATGCGGCCACCTCGATGGGCAGCGGATTGCGGCCTGAATAGGAGATGATTACAAAGACATCCTCCGGACGGACATCCACGTTTTCCACCAGCCTGGTGCCCAGGCCCTCTACCATTTCAAACTGGGCGCTTTTGGGAAAAACAATCTCTTTAGTCGGAATCAAACCGCCTGCCCGGGCAACGATTTCGGTGGAGCCAATATTAGAGTGGCCGCTACCAAAGGTTTGGATGATTCCGCCCGCCATAATGCTGTCGGCAATCAGACGGGCGGCGGAATCCACAGCATCCCGTTGCGAAACCCGCAACAGCGACAGCTCCTCTTTTACACGTTTGATATAATCACGGTATCCCATGGTACTCCTCCTACTTTCTAAACAGTCTGTGGGCAAAT
Source organism: uncultured Oscillospiraceae bacterium (assembly GCA_910585815.1). GTDB lineage: Bacteria > Bacillota > Clostridia > Oscillospirales > Oscillospiraceae > Lawsonibacter. The sequence continues at coordinate 62,879 of CAJUFJ010000005.1, forward strand.
TTTTTAACCAGTGCCTGGTTGCGCTGCCGCTGACCATCCAAATTGTTGCTGCGGTAGACTGGCGGCTCAAATCCCTGAGAGACCATCAGCTCAATTGCCTCCAGAACGACGCATTGCAGGATTAGCGGCGATGTGATTGCGGAAGTGGCCGCCACCTTGGTGGGGACACCGGGCAGGTCTACTGCTGCGTCCCCATAGACCCCCTTTGTGTCCAGAAGGACGTCGGCAAAGTCCACAACCATCTTACCGGAGGAGTGGCGTGAGGTCAGTCTGGCGCAGGCCTCCTGGGGGCTTACCACAATCAGAGGATTACCATGCTCCTTGATGACCATTGCCACCTCTACCCCCAGGGGATTGCGTCCGGAGTGAGTGTTGATCACAAATACATCCTCCGGCCGGATATCCACCTTGCGCATCAGGGTCCTGCCGACTCCCTCCACCTGCTCATAGATGTTATACTCTGCGGAGTTGATGGCCTTGACCTGAATCAGGCCGCCCGCACGCTGTAGCAGATCGGCCGCCCCCACAAAGGAGTGTCCGTTACCAAAAATCTGGATGACCCCTCCCGCCATTACACACTTGGCAAACAGCTGGGCTGCCTGACGGATATTCTCCTCTTGTGTGTTTTGGATATCGTTGATCTGCCCCTCCACGATATCATAAAATGTTTCATACATCATTGGCCTTGTTCCTTTCTGTATCATTTGCCGCACCGGCCGGAAAGTCCTGCTGGTGCGGCTCGCTAATTGCCGGTTCATCCAGCTCATTCGACAAACTGCTCAATCAGGCGACTACGCTCGGTAACATTCCAGTTTAGCCATTCGGATATATCAGAAACGCCTTCTGGAACTGCTTCGATTCTCTACACAAAACCGTCTGGTGATTTCCCAGGGCATGGTAATTGCGGAACCAATGGTCACCATATCAGCGCCGGCTTCCAGCACCGCCCTCAGGTCCTCCCGTTCATGTATGCTTCCTTCTGCGTTGATGGGTAGCTTGCAGGTTCGCTTGATAGCGCGAATCAGCTGGATGCTGGGACCGTTGGCGATGGCCCCCAGGGACTGACGGGTGTAGCCAGCCAGGGTAGTTGAGAGAATATCCACCAGCCCGGTGCTGTCTATAAATCGTGCCTCCTCCTCAGTTGCCAGGTCTGCCATGATGGCCACATCGGGATGACGTTCCCGAAGCTGAGTTAGGAGTGTCCGCAGCGCTTCCTGGGACCGGTCTGGCCTCAGTGTACAGTCCAGCGCCACAACGTCGGCCCCCGCTTCAATCACTTCCGTGGCTGCCTGTACGGTTGGAGTTATGTAGACGGCGTCCAGGATGTTGGCAGAACAGGTCAGCTTGTTGATGCCGACGATTGGCTTGTCACATACAGCGCGGATGGCTGCAACATCCTGCGGCCAGCAGGCACGTATACCATCCGCACCGCCCATTAAGGCACACATGGCCATCCGTTTCATGTTTTCAGGACCATGCAGAGGGTTGCCTTTGCCTGCTTGACAGGATACAATTACGCCGCCTAACAGTCTCCGCACTGCGGGTTTCATTTTTAAGCCCATTGTCCGGTCAAACTGCCAGGACGGTAGTGAAATAGCCCAACACAGACACCGCCAGCAGCAGAATCATCATCTTCTGTACGCTCCATTTTCGAATCACCATAAGATAGTAGGATAGAAACGCCATCAGCAGCACCGGAAGTTTAGGCATCATCATGCTGGATATGGAATCTGCCAGGGAGAGCTGCATCTCCCCCTGCTGATACACCAGTCCCAGGTTCACAGAGGTGTAAGAGGCGGTGATAGCACCAACCACAACCAAACCTACCACTCCGGCTGCCTGGGTGATTCTGTCCTTCAATCCCCCGGCCAAAATATGGTGGGCGGCATTGGTGCCGGCCTTGTAGCCATACTGAAACAGAAGCCAACTACAGGGGAACATAATACCCAGCAGGGCCACAACGTAAAACAGCGGTCCAATAATCTCGCCATTTGCGCACAGGCCCAGCGCAATGGACAACAGGATTGGCTGAAGCATCCCCATCAGCAATGAGTCGCCGATTCCGGCAAACGGGCCCATCAGCGCAGTCTTGATGTTGTTGATTAACTCACCCGATATATCACCGCCCGCTGCTTTCTCTGCCTCCATACCAAGGACGATGCCCGGCACAACTGCACCGAAATAGGGCTCGGTATTAAAAAAGACCTCGTGGCGCTCCATCAGCTCTTTTTGGCCTTCCGGATCGCCTGGGTAGAGCTCCTCCCGGACCCTTCCCACCATGCGCACCAATGAAGGCGCCATCATCCGTTCAAAATTCATCAGACAGATGCTGCAGAAAACCCAATCGATATATGCCTTTACAAGTCCCCTTTTGGATATTCTTTTATTCTGTTCACTCATATTGCAGAACCCTCCTTCCGATCGCCGCTGTATTTGAAATCCAGATAGGCCAGCACTGCTGCAATGACAACCACCGGGATAATTTGCATCTCGGCGGCCGCCACCAGAACAAAGCCAAACACAAAGAACACCAATTCAAAGCGGCGCTTGACAATCATCTTGAGCAGGAGCATAAAACCAATTAGCGGTAACATGCCTGCAAAGATTTTAAGAATATCCGTCACCTGCGCAGGTATAATTGCCAACAGCTTGGCAGCGAAGCCCGAACCCAAGTAGTTAATCAGCATAATTGGGAAAAAACGGAAGATAAAATTGTTGATTTGTCCCAGCAGCGGCATCTTTTCAGCCAAGGACAATTTGCCCTGGGCAATCATAGCGTCCTGCTGATGGACAAAATAGAGATTCAGGGTGACCACAGCATAAGTGGCCGCCGCACCCAGCATGCTCAGGGGTACCGCTAGTGTTAAGGCGTACTCTGGCCCCGCACCCGCTGACATTGCCAGGGGGATGCTGATAAAGGATGCATAGTTCACATCGGCAGGCAGCGTACCGCCCGGAGCTACAACGCCGATGTAGAGCGCCTGAATCGCTGCGCCCAAAATGATGCCTGTAGTGACATCACCCAAAATGATGCCAATCAGCATACCGGCGGCCAAAGGCTTGCCAAATGAGTTGGAACCTACCAGGCCGGTAGGAGCATACATGGAGGTCAGCCATCCCACAAGGCCAATTAAAATTGCTTGCAATAATGTCATATGGTATCCGCTCCTTATTCAAATTTCTTTTGAATCTGCGCCCACTCCACAGTCTTTTCAGTGGGTACTTGTCGAAAGTAGACCCGTATACCCATCTCATCCATTCTGTGGACGGCCTCCGCCTCTTTAGGCAGCAGGTGGATCGCCCGTGTAACGGAAATCGTTCCGGGTCGTTTGCTCATAGGGCCGATATTCAGCTCTTTGGGCAGCCCTGGCAGGTCTCCAAGCAGCCTGAGATAGGTCTCAGGTGATTTCATAAGCAGCAGGACATTCACAGGGGAGATCATCGCTTCGCTTATTCTTGACAACGCCTCAAAGGCTGTGCAGACAGCCACAGGTGCGCTGTTTGTGCCTGCTGTCTCGAACACAACCCTCAGGATCGGGTTTTCTGCCGTCTCGTTGTCGACAATTATGATAGATCGAATATCATACTCCTGAACAATTACAGTCATACATTGCCCATGAATCAACCGGTCATCACACCGGGCCAGCACGATCATACTTCTTCCTCCTTCCCGGCGGAAAACACATCCCGCACCATTACGCTGCATATGTTCTGCAGTGCTGCGTCCACTGCACCGTTCAGCAGTTCCTTGTAGTCGTTGCAGGACTGCCGCTGTGTCACAAGCTCCATCAGCATGGAGAGATTGGCCCCCGCCAGAATCCCGGTATTATATGCGGAGAGTCCCGCCAACGCCGCATTGAACGGAGTGGCCCCGAACATATCCGTCACAACAACATACGGCTCGCCGTGCTCCTCATAGGCTGCCGCAATGGTGCGAATGCGCTCGGCCAGAAAAGTGATGTCTTCGCCCTCGCAGAAGGGCACAACGTCAAAGTATTCCTGCGGCCCGTCAATCATCTCAACCGCCTCCCGAAGTCCTCTGGCCAAGTTGGAATGGGTCGCTACAATAATTCCCAGCAATTCCTCACCTCCCTTCTCTGCTTATTGAGCGATATTCGGCACACCTGCTTCAAAGGCGTCGGAACTGTGGGGCAGCTGTTTGGCTGTCACAGCAACACCCGATTGCGACAGACGGTCCAATGCCCAACGCTCCTCCTGTGTCACATAAAGGTGAGGCGTCAGCTTTTTCGCGCCAGGTCTAGCGGACAGGTTGGCCACATTTACATGCTTTAGTGCCGCGCCCCGCTTCAGGATGTCCCAGGCATCCACTGGAGACGCCAACAGCAGTAAGGTTCTTGTCTCCGCCGTTCCTGCAACCAAGCGAGTCGCTGCCTGCGCTACTGTCACGATTTCGCAGCTGAGAGCCGGAGGTATAATCAGCCTCAGGGCGCTCTTTCGCAGCTCATCCATAGCCACTGCATCATTTGCCACAAGGATTTTGTCAATTTGCCAGTGCCGCCTCCAAAACAGAAGTACTTGGCCATGAACGAGACGATCATCTACCAAAGGGAGTATCGCCATTGCCCTGGAACCTCCTTTGAAGTCGAATGCCGCTTACGATATTACATATAAGCAAAAATCATGCCAGCAACTGTGGTTTCCCGTTATCCCTGGAAAATCCCGAATTATTTGTAGGATATGTGATAATCAGCTGGGAATTTCGGTGATGTTCACGAGGATTTTTGGCTGTCTTTTTTTCGTCACTGACATACAGGTAGAGATATTGGATTTCTGAAAGCGGAATCTCGACAGAATATTCCCTCTCCACGCCAGAAAAGCTTTCTCGGACCTGTTTAATAAAACTGGCGTGCTCCTCTGCAAATCGGTCAAGCTCATGGCCATCTGAGACCGCCCGGTGCATCACCAGCTTTTCCACCATACAGCACAGGTGTAGGCAGAGTCCGGTGACAATGTGATGCGAGAAAACGCAACGCATTTTCTCCATCAGCGCCTGTACCGCAGGCACCACGACACCCATCAGCTTCTCCCCGTTCAATATAGTCAGCTGCCGCATCACATTCTGTATTGTGAATTCCCGCACCAGGTTTTCCTCCAGTTCCGAAGCACTGGTGTTACTGCACATGAGGGACAACTGCCTATGCAGCAGATCTACATTCTGTTCCATGAGCAGTTGATCCAGGCTGACAAAGGGGATGTTTTTGATTCTAGGGTCCAGTGTGCCGATCATCAGCTTGACATGATAATCACGGAATAGTGGTGCATCCTGCTTCTGCTGCGCCAATCGCTCAAAATCATCAGACAGCACCTCCAACCCGGAGCCTTCCGGCAGACATTTGCGTACCAGGTCAGCGATTTTTCTCGCCGTCTCAATGCCGGTAGCGCAGACACAGAGGATTGCATCCTTTCGCTTCCGGTTGCGGGTAATGCTCCACTTGGATCGGCTTTGCTCTGTGCTATATTCCAGAGCTTGTTCCAGAGGAACCCCATCCAGCAGCTGTTGTCCCAAACAGAGCGCTAGCTCCAGGGAAACATTGTTGACCACCCCTATATTTGCAGTGATACTGCTGAGTTGTGCCGGGATTTCCTCCAGCGATCCAAGATCCACCAGAAATACAATTTGTTCACAATTCTTCAACTTTGCTACTCGTTTAAGCAAATTACCTGTTACCGTATTCAGCGGTACACCAAGTGGCATATCCACTGCATCAAACAAGCAGCAATCCAGTATGGCGTTGGCTGAACCTGCAATGCTGCTTGCTGCGCTGTGCCCATGGCAGAGAATAAAGCAGATGGTTTTGCTTACAATCTCCCGAACCTGTCCCGCGATCACCGCTGTAAAAAACACCCGGTCCAGGGGGGTGCGGGCTATACGCACATTGCTGTGCAAAAATTCGTTCAGTTCTGCCGCAATGGCGTATTCCCTTGGCAGGGCCTTGGCTGTCATGCTATCCAGATGCTTTGCGGCAGAAGGCCAGGCGGCCCACAATGGGGCATATCGGTAAAAGTGACGTGCCATAAACTGAAGGTCACTGTTGTGCAGTATCAGCGAGAAACGCTGCGCTGCCGCTGCACCCATACTGTCCATCAAGCTTTCAAGAAGCTCCAGACGTGGGGAATGGACAGCCAGCTCATAGCTCAATTGATCCTGATACTGACGCAGACGGCTTTGCACTGTCTCCCAAAAGTCCTCAAAGGACCGCCTGGCGTGGATTCCCTCCTCATAGGCCTGGATCATAAAAAGATAAATGTCATTTTGGGAAGCCTGCTTGTAAAACTCCGTTTCCAGCGCCTCCAGTGTCATTAACTGTTCCCGCCCAAACGGATTTTCCCATTCCTCCGTGTCTCTGGCGAGGAAATAATCAGGCAGATTTGATAGCTGTACCGAAATTGCTTGTCCACTGTCCTCCGAGGTCAAAAAAGCGTTGGCGCAGGTTGCCCGGATGATATTTTTCATCTCGCCAATATTTCCATGGAAGCGATGCCGCATCAGCAGCTGAATAACATTTTTGCTGACCAGAAATTGCCGGCCAGTCTCGCGCATTTCACCCTTGAGAATGTTCAGAATCAAATCGTGACGTTCATTCTCCGGGCGCTCCGCCAGCGGCGGAATTTGTACCACCACCGGGATGCGGCGCAGCAGCGTCTTAAGCAAAACCTCCTCCGGCCGCTCCGTGGTTGCAAAGATGAACCGTACTGCAGCCGAGTGCCAGCTTGTGTTATTGCCGATTTTGTGATAGATGCCCTGGTCCATGAACAGAAACAACTTTTCCTGGCACGCAGGCGCCAAGCAGTGTACTTCGTCTAAAAAAAGAACCCCGCCATTGGCGGCAGACAGCAGCCCGGCACCTTCGCTGACGGCCCCGGTATAGGCCCCTTTCACATGGCCGAACAGATTTGTAGCCATTAACTCAGGGTTATTGGCATATTCTGCACAATTCAGCGTGACAAAGGGCGCACCTTTTGCCAGGTAGCCGGTATTGACGCTGTATTCGTACATCAGTCTGGCCATTTGGCTTTTACCTACACCTGCCTCGCCGTAGAGGAGCGTCGGCAGACCGTTAGGTGGGTAGGACGCACTGGACTGACACTGTTCAACGCAGTAAGCCAGGCTTCCGTTGTGGCCAAATAATGTGGAGAAGTCCTTTTGCTCCGACAGCCCGGACAATTCTTCCCGCAGCTCGGTCAGGGTTTCGTAATGATTCTTTTGTAAGGACACGCCGCTGTTATGCTCCAGTGTTTCCCGGTGGAGGAAATAGACGGGACGCGACTTAACTTTTATAAGGATATTCTGTTGTACATATTCGTTAAGATACTGGCTGACCGTGTTGCGATTCACAGGCAATACCCTGCATAAGCAATTTGCTGTAAATGGCTCCATATTGCTCCAGTCCAGCGTTTGGGTTGCTTCGATAATTTTGTTCAATACACATGTTCGCAAACCCCTTCTCCTCCCTTCGGGTCATAGTCGCTCCTGAAAAATCACTTTCAGTGCATCCAGAGCGGCGTCCTCGTCCACTCCGTCTGCTGTGATTGTGACTTTTTGTCCCTGCTTAACCGCCATGTTCATCAGCGCAATCAGCCGGTCCAGCCGGATGCTCTCTTCGTTGCGAACCAGCATAATCGTGCTTTGAAACTGCTTCGCTGTCTTCACTAAAAGACCGGCTGGTCTTGCATGAATCCCCATTTCATCCTGAATTAAATAAGTAAAAGATTTCATCTGCTTACAGCTCCTTTATAAGTTTAAGTAGATATTAGTATGAGCAAATTTTATGCCAACAATCTGTCGATGAAGAATCAGTTTGAGGTTGAAGAATCTATGCACCAAACAATTAGGAAATTCTTGAGGAATTATCACGAAATAAGCAAGAACTTTTTGCCAAATCCTGATATAATAGTTGGCATTCCGGCTGAAAGAGGTGCAAAGTATGACCAACAGCATTTTAGTGGCGGACGACGGGGCGTAAATTGCCGACCTGATCGAGGCCTATCTGACTGGCGAGAAGTACCGGGTATTCAAATCCTACTCGGCAGCGGAAGCGCTTGCGTGTATCAACACCACAGAGCTTGACCTCGCCATTCTGGACGTGATGATGCCGGAAATAGACGGCTTTGCGCTGTGTCGGATGATACGGGAAAAGTACACCTGGCCCATTATCATGCTGATGGCCAAGAACGAGGAGACAGACAAAATCGCCGGCCTGACCCTGGGGGCGGACGACTATATAACCAAGCCCTTCCGTCCGCTGGAGCTGATGGCCAGAGTGAAATCCCAGCTGCGTCGGTATTACAGGTATAATCCGGCCCATGCCGACAGTGGTGAAGCGCCTTCTAACATCCCGGCGGACACCATCACCGTCCACATCCGCCACCTGCAGGAAAAGCTGGGGGACCGGGTGGACAAGCCTAAATTTATCGAGACCATCCGGGGAGTGAGATATAAAATTGAAGGCTAGACAAAGGGACGATTGCCAATGAGATATTGAGCCGGTTGGTAGGGCGGTTGGAGAGGATTATCGCTGTGTAGTGAATGTTCACCGCCACATACAAACACCCCTGATACAGGCCTTTTGTGTTCCTGTATCAGGGGGGATTTTATCTGTTATTTATTTGCAGGGATAATCCATATTCGACTCCAGTTCAATTGCCGCCGGGAATCGCGGTTATTAGCTGTGTGCCAGCTTCTGAATCATGTCAATTTCATCAGAATCCCTATATTGGTACATAAGGCCAATATGCCAGGGGAAGGTACAGTGATGCCAGTAATGAATCAGGTTTATGTACCGATCATAGGCGCCCATCAGCTCCTTGTACTCCTCTTTGGTTTGCAGCTGATTCAGAACAGAGTCAATATCTTTCGCAAATTTCTTAATCTCCGGAGTAGAAACATAGGCCAGAAATTGCATCGAATCAAATCCCACCGCCAATTCATTATGGGTCAGTTTTTTAAGGACCTCTAAAGAAATGTCGAGATCGTCACACATCTGAAGGAACATAAAAAACATATGTTGGCCATAGGCAATCGTATAGACGTCCACAAACATCATAGTGGACAAATACTGATTGAAGGAGCCGGCTCCTGTTACATTGATGCCGTGGCGCACCTTCCACATGGCTTCCGGCTCTTGCAGCCAGTTTTTATCTATTTGATCCAAAATTTCTTGTTTTACTTCACGCCAGTCCATTATTCTACCTCCTCAACTGCAGTGACAATCACAGTCTGCGGCTCGCAGTCGCCAGTCATAAAGCGGTGCTTACAGGCCAGACCGGCCTGTTTGAGCGCAGGCAGATCCTTGGGCAGCACATCTGCAAAGCAGTTGACATCTCCCGGTTCAGTTGTGCTGTCATAGGGAATCACAATACGTTGGCCGTTGGTGTAAATGAACAGCCGTCCGGGTTGGCGGGGGGCGTCATATTCCCGCTCCAGCCAAAGAAGCTTCATTGGGATACTCATATTATGTCCGGAAATCACCGTGTGCCCATGGATGCTCTCAAAGGGCAGCAGTTTTTCCAGCTCCTGACAGAAATGGGGGGCTTTGTCCCGCATCAGTTTTGCACGGACCTTTATATTGAGGCTGGGCCACTCCAGTTGAATGTAGTTTATCATCGTAGTTCAAACCTTTCCGCTGTGTTAGGGCAGACACAGCTTTTTATTTTTCTCCAGCACGACGGAGAGGGAACCGCCGTGCTGGAGAACTGGCAAATACCGGCGAAGGGCCGTCAGTTTGCCCAGGAGAAGTAAAAGAAATTATCCTGTTCCACCAGTCCGGTATCAATCGACAGGGTATTCTTGTTGTAGACACGGCTGGAATACTCATAGGTGACAGGAATCAGCGGCATGTCCTCCAGGTAGAGAGCGATACAGGCCTTGTAGGCCTCCTCCCGCGCCTTGGGGTCCATCTCCTGGCGCGCCGCCTGAATCAGTCTGTCCATCTCAGGGCTTACATAGCGGGCGGTGTTGCCAGAACCAACCTTGGAGGAGTCCATCCAGTTGGTCCACACATAGTCCATGTCGCCGGTCTTCGCAGTGTTGAAGGAGGCCGTCATTTCATAATTGCCATTTGTAAACACGTCCTCCATGAACGCGGTGTATTCCATCATATCCACCGAAAGATTCAATCCGATCGCGCTCAGCTGGCTCTGCAGGGCGGTAGCAAACTGCTGAAGGATGGTGTCGTTTTCCATAGAGGCGGTGATAGTGGCGCCCTCGTAGCCGGCCTCCTTCACCAGACGCTTGGCTTCTTCAATGTTCTGCTGATAGGCGACCTGGGCGTTGATATCGGGGTTGCCGATATTGGTGGGATAGCCAGGGTAGTAGACAATGGTGCCCAGCCCTTCTGTAATCATGATGTTTAGGTCCTCCCGGTTGATGGCCAGAGAAACTGCCTTTCTCATGTTCGGGTCGGAGAAAGGGCCGTTTTCGCAGTTAAAGCACATATAATATACTTTTCTGGATGCGATATTGACCAGTTCCAGATTGGGGTCGGCTTTGATCGTGTCCACGGAGATTGCGGGTACAGAGCGCATGAAGTAATCGAATTCCCCGGTCTGAAGGGCGATGATGGCGCTCTCGTCATTGACAACCGTTTTGACCTCCACCTTCTTGATGTTGGGGGCGCCCTTAAAGTAATTTTCGTTTGCTACATAGGTCACACTCTGTTCCGGTGTAAACTCCGTTATCGTATAAGGACCGGTGCCGATTACCGATTCGGCCGTCATGCCGAACTTGTCTCCCAGTTCCTCATAGGCCTGTTTGCTGATCATCTGGCCATACACGGTCAGGTTTTCAAAGAGGGCAGCATTCGGAGTGCTCAGATGAAAGACCAGAGTGTAGGGGTCAGGGGTGTCAATGCTCTCAATTTCGGAGAAATACACCGCAATGGACTTGGTCGCTTTACAGGTCTCAATAGAGAACTTGGCATCCTCCGATGTAAACTCATCTCCGTTGGAGAACTTTACTCCCTGATGCAGCTTCATGGTAATCACTAGGTTGTCCGGGGATAATTCATAGCTCTCCACAATGGAAGGAACGATATTTCCTTCCGCGTCATGGGTAAACAGGGTGTCGTAGACCTGAGTCTTGCCGTAAATGTTGTAGACAGAACCGGCCTTTGAGGAGTATGGGTTGAAATCCAGCGGACAGGACGTCACTGCGACCTTCATAACGCGGTCCTCGTTGGCGCCCTGTCCGCTGACGGACGGCTGAGAACCGTTTGTCTCTCCCCCGTCGCCTCCGCAGGAGGCCAAGGAGAAAACCGTGCTTAACGCCAAAACAATTGCAAGGACAGATTTGAACAGATGCCTTTTCATAATTCGATCTCCTTATTAGAATTTTTTTATATCAACAGACGATGCTGTTAATATTGGTTGTCCTGCTCCTGATACAGGGCGCAGGCCACATAGTGGTCTCCTCCCATGTCCTTCAACTGGCAGCTGTGGCTGCGGCACGCTTCGGTACAGCAATCGCAGCGCGGCGCAAAGCGGCAGCCGGGAGCGGGATTGATGGGATTGGAGAGTTCCCCACGGATCACACTGGTTTTGTCCCGGTACTCAAGATGTGGGACCGGGATCGCATCCAGAAGCGCCTTGGTATAGGGGTGCAGCGGATTGCGGAACAACTCGTCGGCGGGTGCTTTTTCTACACACTGCCCCAGGTACATCACTGCGATTTCGCTGGAAATATGCTTTACAACCGAAAGATTGTGGGTAATGAAGAGATAGGTCAGACCCAGCTCCTTCTGCAAATCCATCAGCAGATTTAATATCTGCGCCTGGATCGAGACGTCCAGGGCGGAGACCGGCTCGTCACACACAATAAATTGGGGGTTAACAGCCAGCGCACGGGCAATACCAATCCGCTGCCTGCGCCCGCCATCCAGCTCGTGGGGATAGGAGTTGATAAACCGTTTGGACAGACCGACAATATCCATAAGGTCAATAACCTTTTTTGTAACCTCTTCCTTGCTCAGCTTGCGCCAGTAATCGGGGTTGAGGGTCAGCGGCTCGGAAATCAGCTCATACACATTGCGCCGGGCGTTCAGACAGGCAAGAGGGTCCTGAAATATCATCTGCATGTCCGCTCGCTTTTTATGCATCTGGCTGCGGCGCAGCTTCCGGATATCGGTGCCTTCAAACAGGATCTCTCCCTCGGTGGCCTCCAGCAACCTGATACAGACGCGGCCCAGAGTGGATTTCCCGCAGCCTGATTCCCCTACCAGTCCCAGCGTCGCGCCTTTGGGGATGGAAAAGCTCACATCATCTACCGCGTGGAGCATTTTCCCGCCGCTGACCGGAAAGTATTTCTTTACATGCCTCAGTTCCAGCAATGGTTCCATCTATTCCACCTCCTTTGCATACAGATGACAGCTGATTTTGTGCTCGCCCTGCACCCAGGTGCCCGGGGGCTTCACCTTGCATATATCCATACAGTGCTTACAGCGGGGCGCGAATTTACAGCCCTGGGGCAGATTTGTCGGGTCTGGCATCAGGCCGTCGATGGCGTTTAGCCGGCTTACCTTTGTGTAGATATCGGGGATCGCTCCGAAAAGCCCCTCAGTATATGGATGGTGTTCCTTATCCCCATAGATGTCCTCCACCGGCCCGATCTCCACAATCTCCCCGGCGTACATAATGGCCACCTTGTCGCAGGTCTTTACCACAACGCCCAAATCATGAGAAATCATAATCATAGAGGTGTTAATGGTTTTTTTCAGATCGGCCATCAGGTTCAGCACCTGGGCCTGAATGGTAACGTCCAGGGCGGTGGTCGGCTCGTCTGCAATCAGCAGCTCCGGGTTGCAGGCCAGGGCCATCGCAATCATCACACGCTGCTTCATTCCACCGGAAAATTGATTGGGGAAATCCTTCCCCCGGACGGGTGGAATCCCAACCAGCTCAAACAACTGGTCCACCCGGTCCTCAATCTGCTTTTTTCCGTCCCCCAGCTCCAGGTGTCCGGCGTGAATCTCCAGCACCTCCCTAATCTGATCGCCCACTGTCATCAGTGGATTCAGGCAGGTCATGGGGTCCTGAAAAATCATGGATATCTTTGCGCCGCGAAGCTCCTGCATCTCCTCCCTGCTCCTGGCTAGGATATTTTCTCCCTTGAATATGATCTCTCCGCTGTTGACACGACTGGTCCGTTCAGACAGCAGCTGCATAATTGCCAAGGCGGTGGTGGTTTTTCCCGCACCGGTTTCTCCCACCAGTCCAATGGTTTCCTGGCAGCCCAGATCAAAGCTGATCCCGTTGACTGCATGAAATACATAGGAATCTGAGTGGTATTCGACATTCAGATTTTTGACTTCCAACAGCTTTTCCTTCATGCCGGCATCCTCCTTTAGTCTCTCAGTCTGGGATCAAGGGCGTCCCGCAGGCCGTCACCCAGCAGGTTCAGGGCCAATGCGGTCAGTACGATAGCTGCGCCGGGGAAAAACATGATGCTGGTGGAATAGAGCATAAAGCTCTTTCCCTCTGACAGCATGGAGCCCCATTCCGGCGTGGGAGGCTGAATCCCCAGGCCCAAAAAGCTCATGGTAGAGGCAGTGATGATAACGTCACCAAAAGTCATGGTCGCCTGCACAATAATGACGCCTATGGCGTTGGGCAGCACATGCTTCCAGATAATCAGCCAATCCGGTGTGCCACTGGCCTTTGCCGCCTGGATGTAATCCTGTTCCGTGACATTCAAAATGGTCGAGCGTATAATTCGAGTGTAGACCGGAATGTTGGACAGGATCAGCGCGATCAGCACCTTACCTAGGCCACCGCCCAGCGCGGCCACAATAGTGAGCGCCAGCAGTGTGGACGGGATACAGACGATACAGTCCGTGATTCGCATAACCACGTTATCCACCGTGCCACCATAGTAGCCAGAGACCGTCCCCAGCAGGCACCCTGCACTCACTCCGAGCAAAACCGCTGCCATGCCGATGGACAGAGAGTATTTCGCGCCATGGACAATCCGGCAGAAAATATCGCGCCCATAGTTATCGGTTCCAAACCAGTGCTGAAGCGAGGGAGGCAGCAGACGGCTGCCGGCGTCCTGGGCAATCGCCCGCTCATAGGGAATGACCAGAGGCCCGATCACCGACATGAGCACAATAGCGGCAAACAGAATCAGGCCGAACATTGCCGCTTTAGACCGCACCAGCTGTTTCCAGAAATCGGCCAGAACACTCTTCTTTTTGTAGGAATAGGGGGAAGAACCTACACCGGTTTTCAAGGTTATGTTACGCATTCTTTTCCCTCCCTCAATCAATATTTGTTGCGGTACTTTTCCCGCACCCGGGGATCGATAACAGCGTATAAAATGTCTACAAACAGCAGTACCAGCATGTAAATGGTTGCCAAACACAGGATACCGCCGGTTACAAGCATGACATCTTTATTTCGAATGGCAGAGAGAATCATATTGCCGACGCCGTCAACGGAAAATACTGATTCCACCGCAACAACGCCGCCAATCATCTTTCCAAAGGACATACCGGCAGATGTGATAACCGGCAGCAACGCATTTTGCAGGGCGTGCTTAAAGATTACAATACGCTCTTTTTGCCCCTTGGCCCGTGCTGTGCGGACATAGTCCTGACGAATCGTTTCCAGCATGGTCGTTCGGGTAAGACGCATCAGGCTGGCAATGGTATAGCTGGACAGGGCAATGACTGGAAGAATGTAATGTTTTGCGGAATCCAGTCCAATGGATGGGAGCAGGCCCAGCTTCAGCGAAAAGATGATGGTCAGCATCAATCCCAGCCAAAAGGTTGGCATGGAATTCAAAATCATGGCCAGAGTGGTCAGCGAGATATCTGCCAGGCTGTATTGCTTGACCGCTGACAAAATTCCCAGCGGAATGGCAATCACCATGGCCAGGCCCACCGCAAGAAAGGCCAGTGTTACAGAGGTCGGCAGTCTGCGGCTAATCTCATACCATACAGGCCGGCTGGTTCGGTAGGAGTCTCCCAGATCTCCCTTCAGCAGGTCCCTCACATAGGTGACATAGCGAATGAGAAAGGGCTGGTCATATCCCAACTCATGGTTCAGTTCCTCCACAGCTTCAGCCGGCGCGTCCGGCCCAAGGATGGCCAGCCCCGGTGAACCTGGAATCAGGGACATAATGCCCATAATCAGCAGGATGATGCCCAGCAGAATGGGAATCAATGAGAGCAGCCTTCGAGTAATGTACTTTGTCAACACCAATCGCCTCCCTAAACAGTATCTGCAATTATTTAAAGCAATAACTGTGCCAACATGCTGTTCCGCTGCATTTCGTCAAAATACAGCCTATTTTTCTCGTGTTCCAGCATTTTTCGCTGTTTTTACGGACCGTTTTTGTTGGATACTCTCGTTTAATTGTGTATAAACTGTTAAACAATTGTTGTTTCACATTTAATGCTCGATTAAAAAAGCGCCGTTTCCTGGGAAAAGGAAACCGGCACTTTTTATTTTTGTACCTTTATAGAATTTTTCATCGTCTCTGTCAGACGAATACCCTGCCGGCCTTTCCCGCGAAGCACCTTCTTTTCCAAGACCAATTCCCGGATCAGCTGTTCAAACCGGCTTTCGCTCAGGATCATTCCCTCATGTTTCAGCAGTTCCAGCATACGTCCGCGGCCAAGACCTACATCAGGATAGCGGGCCAATATATACAAAATCCGGTGCTTGATTTCCTGTGCGGGCGGCAACACGGAAAAAATCTTTTGGGTGGGTACGGTGGAGATGGACTCAATGGTACCAATTACATCAAAATAGGCAGCCACATTTTGCAGTTCTCGCACATTGCCGGGCCATTGATACGCCAGCAGCTTCTGTTCCTCCTCTGGCGGGAGGGTCTGCCCCTTGTGCCGGGAGAAGGAGTAGAACAGGGGAAGGATATCCGCCTTGCGGGTACGGAGGGGAGGAATGGTAATGGTAAAAGTTGACAGTCGGTAATAAAGGTCGGCCCGAAAGTTCTTCTTGGCAATTTCTTCCCGCAGATCTTTGTTGCTGGCAGAGAGGACCCGAACATCAATGTCGATCATGTGATTGCTTCCAACCCGCATGATTTTCTTTTCCTGCAATACCCGCAGCAGTTTGGCCTGAAAAGTGAGTGGCATATCCCCGATTTCGTCCAGAAAGATGCTGCCCCTGTTAGCCAGCTCAAATAGGCCGGCCTTCCCTTCCCGTTTTGAGCCGGTAAATGAACCGCCCTCATAGCCAAATAGCTCACTTTCAAGTAATGATTCTGGAAAGGCTGCACAGTTCACCGCAATAAAGGGGCCGGAAAAGCGATCGGATGCGTTATGGATCGACTGGGCAAACATCTCTTTTCCCGAACCGCTCTCCCCGGAGATCAGGATTGCGTATTGTGTCTTTGCCAATTGCTTGGCAATATCCAGACAGTTTCTCATCTCAGGTGATAGATATATGATATCTTTGAACTTATATTTGGCGTAAAAGCCGGATTTGTGCAGCTTTTCGCTCAGCTTGCTGTCCAGAGAACGAATCCCCTCCGCTGTGTGGCACTCAAAATAGAATCCAATCGGATCGTTTCCGCTTTTTAGGGGATGACGCTCAATCATGGTATATTCTTCTCCGATTTTCACCAGCTCATGGCAGAAGTCCTCTTGGAACATCTGCTCTGCAAGGGCCTGGTTGCTGTCGAGGGAAAGCGGCTCATTCTCCCGGATATCTGTCTGAAAAATAGCGATGGCCTTTTGATTGACGTAGAGCACACGGCGCTCGTTGTTCGCAACTAGAACACCGAAGTCGGAATTTTCAATTACTTTTTCCAAAATTTTGTCTGTTACCTGCGATTGCAGATATCGTTTTTCTACATCATTATATTTGGGAGGAAGTGTTTGAATATAGCGGTTCAGATTTTGAGTCAATCGGCTGTCCCGGATATTTAATCGAGAAAAAATATCCAGCACCGCCTGCGTCCCCAACTGCCGGAATCCGATATTTACAACCTTTGTGTTACAGCCGGCGAACAGGTCAACAATCCCGGTTGTAATAACATATTTGAAGTCGTTTGGGTCGATCTCTGGGCTGTAGGGGACAAAGTCGAGATGAATTACCTCCAGCTCATAGAGCAACTTAATCAAATCCGCTGTTGTTTCCTGCAAACGGTTTACCACCAGCACGCGTTCTCCGGCGGGAATGGCATTGATTTTAGCCAGCGCATTTTCGCCAAGTGTCCGGGAAACCAGCAGCACCTTCTCCCTGCACTGCCTGCTTTGGATATAGTCATAAATTCTATGAAGCAACCGCGGCACCATGACCAAAAACAAATCAGTCCCAGTAAAGTCAACTTCTTCCATATCGGACAAGAACAACACATCGATACTGACGGTGTCCTCTAGCACTTCAACAATATTATCCTTAATAAAAATCCCGGCTGCATAATCCTGCGTTTTTTCTTCCAATAATATTACAATCTTTTTCATGATGTTCCTCTACACAGCGTTTTATAGTGTTCAGGCCCGGAGTCGCTGGAATACCTGCTTTCAGCAACTAAAGCTCCGTTTGGCAGTATCCAAAATAACAATGCTATCATATTACATTTTCATACTTATTTCAAGAGATTTACACTTGAGGGAATGTCTAAACGCAGAGTTAAAGGAAGTCAAAGAAGAAAAAAGGGACGGCAGCCCCCAATGCCATTAAGTTAACCCCAGAAAAAACCACCCCCCTCAAAATCGTGGGTGAGGTGGGAACAACAAGAAAGCAGACCCAGGAAGCCGCCAATGTCATTAAATTAAGCGATTCAAGGGTCAGATACGGTGTATCTTGCCCTTAACGCAATCCGGCAAATCTGATTGCGCCGTTTAGATGATTGTGAAAAAATCGTAAACAATGCCGCAGATCACTTGACATCTGTAATATCACATTATTACAATGAAATGCAATTATCGCCCAGACAAATTCGTAGCGTTTTACGCATACCAGGGGCAAGAAGAAAACCATTTTTTGAAACAAATAAGTGACGAATAGGAAAGGCGACGCCCTCACAGATGAGAGGGCGCGTTTTTCTTGCTTTTCTGGCGATAGTTTCACAGACTATCGAAAAGAGGAAAACCAATGGAAAGATTAGAAAATCGTCACATTTCAGGCACTCAAGCGGCTGTACCTGAGGAATTAGCTGCGGACAATACGCTGTCCCTCGCCGATATGTTCAAGCGCAGCTTGGAGCGCGCTATTGCTCGCAGCGAGGACATGACCCACACAGCCCGCAGTCAGAAGCTGCCGCCCGAGAAACTTATCAAGTTCCTGATTGCCGCCGAGGGCGGGCCGCTGGCGAAGGAGCTGCATCGCGCCAGGATTGACGCTACTCCCGCCGCCGTCTCTCAGCGCCGCCGCCAAATCCCACCCGCTGTATTCCGCAATGTGTTTCTGGACTTCATATCCTCCAGCGCATATAGTCAGCCCAATCGCGGTTACAAGGGTTGCCGCGTTCTGGCCTGTGACGGCACCGCAATCAACATGGCCCGCAATCCCAATGCACCCAGCTTCGTCTGCAATAACAGCGCACCGAGAGGGTACAATCAGCTGCATTTAAGCCCTCTTTCTGACATCTACGATCACACCTACTTTGACGCGGTTATCCAGCCCGCCCCCAGGAAGGATGAGCCGGGCGCGCTGGTGGAAATGGTCAAACGGAACCGCTTCAACCGCAAGACAATTATCGTACTCG
>CAJUFJ010000006.1 GCA_910585815.1 uncultured Oscillospiraceae bacterium
CTATTTACTCACACTCGTTTTATTTATACTTGTTATTGTTCTTATAGTTCTTATTAGGGGCCAGGTTTTTTGCCTGCGTCAGCCGGGTTTCTGCCCTATTACAAGAACAGTTTTCCGGCCATGGTGAAGGACAAATTTTTATCCATCAGGGGCGGCTAAATTTTTGTCCATCAGGCAGTTTCACATAGATATGATTAGGCTTGGAAAACTGCTGCCGTTTGCGTTCAATCAGACCCGCCGCCTCCAACTCAGCCAATACGTTCTTGGCAGTGGTCATGCTCTTGCCGAGCATTTCGGCTATCTTCTCAATCGGGAAGATGATATAAACTCTCCCCGCCTCGTCCGTCCACCCGTTGAGCTGGGACAACCGCGCCCGGTCAAGCAAAAGGGCATAGGCCAGCTTGGCGGTAAGGGTCAAGCCCATGTCCATCAGGAACCAGGGAAAGAAGAAATAGGGCGGCAATTCGGTGGTTATCTTCATGTAGTCGGTCATGGTATTAGCCTCCTTAGTGTGGGGCTGTCAGACCGCCGCTGTGGGCCGTTAGAGGCCCGTTTTCGGGGTCGGGAAGGAAATGTATCAGGCCCCCGTCGAGGGCGGTCTTGAAAGCCCTGATATTACGGCATTTTCAGCGGGTACTTTTTCTACACATCAGCCCGGTTTTTCCTGGCCCATGTGCGTTTGCTCCGTTTCGCCCTTTCTGCGGCACAGGTGGAGCAGAAAAGGGTGTTGTGCCTGGGCGGGGCAAACAGCCTCCCACATTCCCGACAGCACCGCCGTCTGGCAGAGGGGGCCGGGAACAATGCGGCACACAGGTCAGCGTCCAAGGGAAGGACAGCGGCACAAAACCATTTGCAGATCAGCGAGTAGGTGATGCTTTGAGGGCAGACACATTCTTCGCCATTGTCCAGGAGCAAGCAGTTTCCGCAATCGTAGTTGCAGCACTCATGCACCAACCTCCGGGCCGTTCGGTACTGCTGATAGGTCATGTGGGGGATTTCCGGCGCTGTCATTTCACACGCTCCCCCGGCAAAATCCTAAAAGCGTCAGATTTGCGTTTTTAGCGTGAGTGCCAATCTGGCGTTGACGATACCTGACCCGCAGGAAAGGAACAGACGCAAAGCGGGTGTTCCTTTCCTGCGGGTGTGCAAGGGGTTTGGGGAGTGCAGCTCCCCATCGCGTCCGAAGGACGCAACGCCCCCGGCAGGGCGCACGACACCGGAACGGTGTATAAGTGCGCCGTAAGAAACGGACACACTCTTGCTGAAGCTGATTTATCGCTGACATTTTGACCTCCTTGGCATAGGAGGGGCAAGCCGCCGGAGCAGCTTGTCCCTCCCGGTGATAGGGCGATTGCCCCTCACCTTGTAGCCATCATGCCGGGGTGATCGTTGGGTAGGTCAGCGAAAAAATTTGAAAAACTTTTTCCGCACGCCCTCAATGCTGTCATAGACGGCCCCCTTGGAGCAACCGCACATTTTTCCGATTTCCGCATAGCTGTAATCGTACAGCGCAAAGAGCAGAAATCGTTTTCGCTGGGTCTTGGTGCAGAGGGCCAGCACCGCCAGAATTTCCTCCAGCGTTTCCCGCTGGCAGACCTGTTCCTCCGGGGTGGCGCAGTAAGGCAGAACGCCCTGGGCGGCGATTATGTACTCATCACATTCGCGGCCATCCCAATGCCGCCGCTGTTCCCGGTCAAGGCTCCGCTCGGTGCGCTTGGCCAGTTCCCAAAATTCCTCAAGGGTGGCGGCGTCCTCGTAGGTCATTTTGCGACTATATCGCTTGATGGTAATTTCCATCTTGTTGTCCTCCTGTTCAGATTTGGGGAAATGCGAAATCTGAACAGGAAGGGCGGGCCGCGACACCGGGGCCGGGGATGGGATTGCCAGCCTAAAAACAGAAAAGCGCCCGAACAGCACAAGGCTATTCGGGCGCAGGGGATGATGGTATGGGTAGACTGGAAACGACTGTTTTCGCAATCTTGGGTGGAGTGCGCTGTTGCAGGGGTCAGGCTTTTTTTGACAAGTGCCTATCTATTCGCAATCGCATGGCGGCATCCTCCTATTGCCGCCGAAATACAAAAGAGCGGCGGCTCTGATTTCTCAAAGCCGCCGCTTCGGGCGTGACAATACTCCTGCTTGTACGACGGCTTTTTTTCTTTTGCCGTCGTGCGGCAGTTACAAAATGTATTGATTTTAGAACGTGAATTTTGTCTACATCTTAATCATCCATTGGGCTATTGGATTGGTAATTGATACAGGAAGCAGTTTAGCAGAAAGAACAAGTAATTTATTATAAAGGCCAGCAGTAACCACCCGCATTCCTTTTTGCAAATTGTTGTAACCAATAGCGGCAACAACCTCTGGCTGCATCACGAAAAATTTGAAAAGCAGAGTGTCATTGATATTTGCTTTTTCTGCAAATAGGGTTTGTGTTGCACCTGGGCAAAGACAGGTTACTGTGACACCAGTACCTTTTAGTTCTTGGTAAAGTCCGTTAGAGAAAGAGAGAACATAGGCTTTTGTAGCAGCATAAACCGCATCATAAGGGCATGGCATATAAGAGCCAGTAGACCCAATGTTCAGAATACGGCCATACCCACGTTCTATCATCCCAGGCAAAAATGATTTCGTTAAGGCGGTCAATGCTTTGATATGGACTTGTATCATATCAAGCTCATTTGAGAGGCTGGTATTCGTAAAGCCCCCTGCTTCATTAAAGCCAGCATTGTTTACAAGAACATCAACAGATAGGCCCCAACTGTGGATTTTCTCCATAATCATTTCCACTGCATCCACTTCCGCTAAATCGCATGAAATGTATTCAACTGAAACTTGATAGCGTGATTGTAGGTCTATTTGCTGCTGTTGGAGTTTGTCCCTGTTTCTTGAAACAAGGACTAAGTTGTTCCCCATACTGGCAAATTTTTCGGCAAATGCTTTTCCAATTCCACTGGTGGTTCCAGTGATTAAAACTGTATCCATCTCTAACTTTCTCCCTTGCTCTTGAACAAATTCCATTCTTCAAGATATGTCAAATCTTGGGCAGACGGTGATTGCAAGAGTTCTTCATAAAATACCAATTTCTTCTCTGTCAACGCTAAAGCGTTTTGTAAATTTACCATTTGGCTATGGAGATCATCAATGTACTCTTGCACCATAAGGCGGCGTTGTAAAATCGTTTTTCCGCCCTGTGTCAACAGTAAGATATACTCGCGAATAGAACGGATAGGTACATTAGCCATGCGCAGGCATTGTATCATGTTTATCCACTCAATATCCGTATCGGAATATTGCCTATATCTTTGCTCCGTTCTTTCAATCGCTGGAAGTAACTGTTCCTTTTCGTAGTAACGCAGAGTTGCAGTGGTAAGTCCAGTCATTTCTGCCGCCTCTTTTGCCGAGTACATCTCAAATCCGCCTTTCATCATTTAGGATAAACTATGAAGTGCGCTTCAAAGCAAGATGAAATTATATCATCGAGCCAAAATTTTTTGAAGGGTAAAAATGTAAATAAAGCAGGAAAAATCCCGACGCTACCAAAGCGCCGGGATTGTCAGCAGTCCGTTTCAAGATTAATTTGTGGTCTTGTCCATATCAGTGAAATCCGCTTCCCTGAGATGGGAGTCCGCTTTATCGCCATCAATGACGGCGTAGACAGCGAGGACCAATTGGGAAATGACTTCACCCCATTCCGAAATATCATAAATGAGTGGTATGCCAAGGATACCTCGAAAAAGATACGGGCAGTTTTCCGCAATAAAGGGCTGTCCGGCCAACGGCTGGCGTCAAATGCCCCGTATGGCTACATAAAAGGCGAGGACGGGCATCTGGTGGTGGACGAGGAAACCGCCCCTGTGGTGGAGTTGATTTTCCAGCTATGCGCGGAGGGCAACGGCCCCGGCAAAATTGCCCGGATGCTGAAAGAGCGGGAAATCCCAACGCCGGGGACAATCGCCTTTCGGCGCACAGGCCAGACAAGCCGCTATTACCCGGACACCCCCTGCCGCTGGAACCCCGCCACCGTCCTGAGTATTTTGGGACAGGACGCCTATTTAGGCCGGACAACGAATTTCAAAACTACCAAGCTCTCCTATAAGAGTAAGAAAGCAATCATCAATCCCCCGGACAAACGGGCGGTGTTTGAGAATACCCACGAAGCGATTATTGACAGAGAAACATGGGAAATCGTGCAGAAGAATCGGGAGCAGCGCCGCCGCCCTACCAAACTGGGGGAAATGGGCCTTTTCTCCGGGCTGGCCTACTGCGCCGACTGCGGAGCAAAGCTGTATCACCACCGCACCGTTACATTTACAAAAGAACAGGAGAGTTACACTTGTGCAAATTACCGCTCCAGAAAGCAATGCACCGCCCATTATATCAGGGCCGTGGTACTGGAACAGCTTGTACTTCAAAATTTGCAGAGGGTGGTAGCCTACGCACAGGATGACGAGGACGAGTTTGTACGATGTGTTATGGAGAACAAGACCGCCGTACAGAAAACGGAACAGGAACAGGCCAGACGCAAGCTGGAAAAACAGGAGCGGCGCATCAGTGAGCTTGACCGCATTATTCAACAGCTTTATGAGGATCGTGTGGCGGGTGCGTTGAGTGTAGAGCGGTTTACCCGGTTGTCCGAGGGCTACGAAAAGGAACAGGCGGATCTGAAACAGTCTGCGGAGGAATTGCGAGGCGTTGTAGCCGAGACGGAGGCCCAGACTGTCAATGTCCAGAATTTTCTGAAGATTGTAAAGAAGTACACCGAACCCACCGAGCTGACCCCGGCCCTTTTACGTGAGTTTGTGGAAAAGGTAGTTGTCCACGCCCCGGATAAGTCCAGCGGCCATCGCACCCAGCGCATTGACGTACACTATAACTTTATCGGGGAGGTTGATTTTTCCCCGGAATTTAGCCGGTACAGCAAAACGACGACCGCATGACACCACAGCATCATGCGGTTGCACTCCCAATAGGCAAAACTTCTTTATGCGCATTGCCCATATTGCTTGTTATTGGTTTTTAAGTCTTGCGGTATAATACTCCACAATCTTTCTCCCGTAGGTCATCATGTCGCGGAGCGCGGCATCTGCCAATTTGCCTTCGTCCCCGGCGCTTCCACCATTGTTCAATGAATCAATCGCAATTTTACCATTGGTCAACCAGCTTTCGAGGGCATCCTCAAATTCGTCCACAGGTAAATCGGGATATATACGTTTCACTGCCTCACGGTCAAATTGCGGCAGATCAACATTTCTTCCAAGTGCAGACTCAAAACCTGTTGTACTGAAGGCACCAAACTCAGAAGAAGTCCACAACTCTATTGTAGACAAACCATTTTTGTAGGATTCAAGACCGTTGCTGTGCAGGTTATCGAACATTGTCCCTGTAATCATATTATTGCAAATTACTCTGATTCGCTGAAAGTATTCGGCAGCAATCTGGTAATCTGTCGGATTGTCCTCAAGTTGAAATACATCGTCAAATTGGCTGACTGAAATTATATCATTTCGCGTAAAGTTTAACTCACAATCATATACATCACAGTTTTCTACTATAAACGCCGCTGTTGTATCGTCCTTCATATCGTTAAGATTGATTTTATAAACGGACATAGCCCGGATTGCTTCGCCTCCCGCAAGAATAGTGTCTAATTCCGGAGGGGCGGCATAACCGCTGGCCAGCATGAAATAATCTATTTTAGAGGGCGAATCATATATACTATCAATTTTGTAAGTGACGGGAGCATATAACGCCTCATATTCATTTACACCGTTCATCGTTATAGTGTAATTGGATTCAAATGGGGACATTTCTACATTTTTTGCGCTATCCGGGTGAATGTCGTAAACATGGATCAGGTACGTCTGCTGTGCGTTCAAATCGTCCAACCCCGCACCGCCCTCACGTTCCAGCAGGAAAAGGCCCTTGCTTTCAATCAGGCTGTTTCTCTTTTCCGGTGTGCTGTGCGTTCCACTGCCGGATATCTCCCCACTCCCACCGCCGGGCGTATCCCCGCCGCCACAAGCCGCCAAAGAGAGGGTCAGTGCTGCCGTCAGCATCATTTTCAATAGTTTCTTCATATTCTGTTTCCTCCTCAATCCTTTGAATGTCCATTATCCTTTGCCTAGGCAAAGGATAGAAGGGTACCCTTCTATTTTATATCATAGCATTCTCACCTTATGTTATCAAGTGTGCTGTTTGCATAGTATTTACATAACGCAAAAATCCGCCGATGGATTTTTGTGTGCTTAACAAAATATAAAATTTTCAGCAGGTATTATTTCGCTCTCATTGTTACACAACAAATATTTTGCATGCCATATCTATAAGATGTTTTTCCCACAGAAGACTTGCCTCCATATCCCATGAAGCAACATTCTCAAAAAACAAATTTAATGTATACTCAGAATTAACATATATGGACTTTTTGTCCAAATAAATCTTATTCGCGGCATGGTCATTTTCACGGGGTGTCAACAATGTGAGATTCTTCAACTTATGAACCGCTTCCCCCTGAAAGAGAGCTTCCCCAGCCGGTGATTGGGCATCGATATGCTCAATGGTTATATTTTCATAGTTGATGATTCTCGTCTTCTCAACCGTAGGCCTTCCTGTTAATTCCTGCGCAAACCATCTTTCGTGCTCAGTTAACATGCTGAATAAATATTTAAGTTGCTTATTCCCGCCATTTGGACGATACTTCAAATTTGTAAGACCTACACGGAACACTTCATCTGTACACTCTCTTGTAATAATATCCCTCAATTGTGCGCTCAACGAGCTAACCCTATATTCGCTGGGATTTTGTCGTATTTTCACAGCTTCCTTCATGTATAATTCACTCAGCTTTTGATGGCCCAAATTGCACACGCTTTTATGCCTAAACATAAATTTTTCAACCATGTATACAATATCAGCAAATTTTTTCTGTTCCAACTTTGAAGCCGCCATCAAAAGGGGATACACAATATCGAAATTCAAGTAATTGACCAGAACAAACAGGCGCCTTCTATCCCATTCCCCGACCGGTTGTTCAATCTCATACGGCCAATCTCCAGAAATAATTTTTCTGTAAATTCGCATTTCATTCAAAATGGATGTTACTTCATCGCATAATGAAATTGCTTCCGATTCATCTACGATATTGTCCTTGTCCACTATTGCAGGAAAAAATCGTTTTAAAAACTCATCATATAATGTGGTCCGTCCCACACGACTTCCACACACAGAAGCGTAGTAATACCGTAAAAAGGTCTCCACCTGTTTGGGATCATCCTGCAAAATCTCATCCCACGAATTCTGTAACGCCTCTTGCCGAACAGAAAAATGCTGTTCCAGCACTTCCAATGTTTTCGATTTCAAGAGATCTCCCTCGGTGAGCCCAGCGCCTCTGTCGTTTAGTACCTGAAATAATTTGTATGCGGCCTCCCGGGAATCTGCATCAATAAAAATAATGGTGCAATTATTATGAATGATATTATCAAAATCGCTTAAAGCGTCAATTTTTTCATTGACATCTGGGATAGGATCAATTGTCTGGTCGACATATGCACGTAATTTTTTAAACGCTTTTTTCAGCTTTTGGTGGGAATCTCTGTTTTCTTCCAACGGATGATTTAAGACAATATTTTCAAAATATTGTCTATCCGCATTTGACAGGACAAGCTTTGAAACATTGATCGGTCTCCGGTTTATTTGATCCTTGTAGAGCAAATATTTTCCGGTTAATTTATCAATGTATAGTTGAATAATTTCCTCGTTCTCCGAGGTTTTCAAGCTCTCGAACTTTCTGATCACACTAATGATTAAGAGTATTGTGGTTGTGATGCGCTGCTGCCCGTCTATCAGTTCTCTTTGCTGGCGGTTGGAACCAGCAACATCTTTTTTCACTACAACGATTCCGCCAAAAAAATGTTCAATCCCCGGGCTCACCCGAAAACTTGAGTATACATTCGAAATATCCTTGATAAAATCATCTACCTGCTCATCGTCCCAAGCATAATACCGTTGATATTTCGGAACTTCCAACAAAATATTTTTTTCAAAGACGGACCCAATTGTTTCATAGGAAGGATTTATATTCATTATTTATCCCCCAATCTCTAGTAAATCCTAATTCAATATCTATCTAATCTTAAGAACGCCATTATTCCCACACTTCATGTCACAACATTTTTTGCCCCCAGTCCCATGAGCTGTAAATTGCTGCCCGCCCCTCAGAGATTTTTCAGCAATTCAATCAACAGCTTCACATCGTCAACGGAAGATGCTTCAGACAATGAAATTCGGAGCACACGCGATGTTTCATCCGTGCGGCCAATGGCCTGGAGCACATGCGACGGTTCACCGGCAGTACATGCTGAGCCAGAGGAAATCGCAAACTGACCGCTGACCTTTTGAATAAATCTCTCATTGTCAAATATATCTTTCTGAACAATCACACTGAACAGGCCCGGGATATGGTTATGTGCATCACCAAGCAGCTCCAGGCAATCTTCGTTAGCAAACAATGCCCTGGCAGCGGCATCCATTTGCAAAAGCTTACGTGTACACTCATCTTGCCGGGTCAGTGCCAGTTCAGCAGCTTTTCCAAAGCCAACAATATTATGTACCGCTAAAGTCCCTGCGCGAATCCCGCCTTCTTGCTCCCCGCCATGCATAAACGCAGTCAGCGGCGGCAGTCCATATTCATCACTTCGGATGTAAGCAGCGCCAACCCCCTTCGGGCCATGAAATTTGTGGGCTGAGATCGACATAAAATCTACCGGTACATCCTCCACATTAATTGGCAGCTTTCCGGAGACTTGTGTGGCGTCCGTATGAAACAGTACTTCATGCCTGTGGGCAACCTCACACAATGCAGCAATATCATTGATCGTCCCAATCTCATTATTCGCCCACATAATTGTACTCAGCGTTGTATCAGGTTGAATTGCATGTTCCAATGCTTCCGGCAGCACCCTGCCCAGCGCATCAACATCCAAAAATGTCACCCGATAACCGCGGTCCACAACAGGCCTGCATCCACTTAACGAAAATGTCGCATCATGATTGGAATAGATATCACCATTTAAATATCTGCAAGTGTTCAGCGTTGCGTGGTGTTCAATCTTAGAAGTAATGATATGGCTGCCCCGTTTTTCGTAATATTTTTGGTAATCAGCAACCCCTTTAATAATCATATTGCTGCTTTCCGTGGAACCGCAGGTAAATATAATTTCTTCCGGTTTTGCATGGATCAAGGCAGCCACTTTTTCTCTGCTTTCCTCAACCGCTTGCTGGGCACTTACCGCCAAAGGATAGTATTTGCTGGACGGATTTCCATACTCAGCAGCCAGATAGGGAAGCATCGCATCTAAAACTCCCGGAGCTAATTGTGTAGTAGCACTGTTATCAAGATAAATCATACAGTATCCCCTACTCCCAAGGATTCCAAAATATACCGATCCAGGCTCCCGGCATGCTTATACCTGGATTCTAGGATTAAAGCTCCTCGGTCAATATGAGCCTTTAGATACTTGGGAAAATATTCGTCCTCTGATAATTGCCGGCCCGCAGCCTGTTCAATCAAGACTTTAAAATAGACATCATACTCACCGGTAATGGTCTGCCGATTTAATTCAAGCCCATTGGTATCAGAGCGATAATCGTCCACAGAGGTCCCCTCTTTGATCGACCACGCAATGGCGTGCTTGACCAAGGTATAAGGCTTCAGGTATGTACGGCGTGCCAGTTCTTCAAATATCTCTCCCGTTTTGGCAGAGGTCTTCAGTTTGAATACCACAGTTATCCTCCTTTTGTAAAGTATCCAGGAGCTACCGATGTATACCCTGTTATTTCATCGTTGGACAATAAAAATTCATGGGCTACTCTGCTGTGTATCATGTCACGGTAAGCACCCACAACTTCTTCGTCTGTGGATAAAATAATCACTTGATCGCTGATACCAGTAAAGAAAAGCTTTGTCAATTGTTCCCGATGTTCTGTATCGATCCTGGCAAAGGGAGTATCAATAATAAACGGTATATTCTGCCCGGAGCTTTTAATAATGGCCCAATACAGGGATAAGAGAAAAACCTGTTTTTCCCCCTTAGAAAGCTGAGAAAGCTCTACATTTTTGTATAAACTCAATGCCTGTTCCCTGCCATCAGCTCTGGTTTCAGTGGTTAGATACACTTTCATACTCTTACGCAGGGATTTGACAGACGTTATATGAAACCAATCCATCAAGTTCTGCATTCCAGTATTCCCCAGCCGTTCCTGCAATCCGCCTATCCCGACATTTTCAGCGAGCGCATACAACTCTGAAATCGTATAGAGCTGTTTTTTATAAATCAAAATGTTAAAGGAATGGTCCAGTTCCATGAGGTCAATAAAGTTTTCTTTATGAGTAATATCATGAAACATCTGCAGGGTTAATTGCTCTATTTGCTTGAACTTTTCTTGCACAACATCAGAAATCAAGGCATCCATCATGGAGCTGATACGTGTGGTATAGAGATATGCAGTCTGATTCTTGGCCTCCGCCTGGAGCTGCGCCCGCAGTGCATCAACTTCTTTCTTCAGCAAAGGCTTATCAGCATTCCATTTATCTAACTGCTTTTTAGCCGCCGGGATTGCATTGTCGCATTCCGTAATTTCCTTAGACAGATCGCTGAATTTTTTTAAAAATACATTCACATCCACACTGGGAAGCGATTCCCGAAATTGACGAGACACCTTCTCATATTTCTCTGCTGCATCTTTCTTTAAATGAATCGCCCGGATCATATCATGAGGACGAAAATTGTCCAATTGCCCTAAAACAGCCGACACCTGTTTTCTCTGCTCATTCGACAAGTCATGAATGAATTGAAACTTGTCCGGGTCCTTCTCGGGACACAGGGTGGTTGAGATACTCTCATATATACAGTGTGATAAACTGTCAATTCGGTCCGCAGCAACCATATTGGTAGCGGAAATAGCATCTTTCAGCATCAAAACTGACAACTGCTGCGTTGATACAAGGTATTGACGCATATGTTCTTCCCGCAGAAGCTGCTCACTCACAGCCTGAGACAAATCAAAGGCAATGTAAAATGGCATGATGCCTTCTACATAATCTCTGATTTGCTTTGAGCATTCATTTTTTACCCGGTCAAACTGGCGCATCTTACTGTTCAGTTCATCCCGTTCCTTTTTCGTAAGTCCGCCAGATTTTTTGAATTGCGCTTCAAGATTCTCTTTTTCATCTTTCGCGGAAGTTCTTCTATGTTCCAGCTTTTGTAGAGTATCCTTTAAGTCTTCAATATCAGAGTCCAGCTGTTCCAAAGCCCGTTCCTTTTGCCTAAGCTGCTCCAGTACGTGGTCGTACTCCCCCCCTGACGTCTCTTTGCCAACATAAGTGTCACAAAACTTTTTGATCGTCTCGAATGTATCATATCCGCATAAGGTCAGCACCGCATTTTTAATATAGGAATTGTATGCGGAATCAGAAAAGAAACCGGAGATTTCTTCCCCGTCAAAGAAGAAAAATTCAAACATATTTGGGGGAATAATCGTAAAAAGATAATTTTGAAAATAATCTCTTTCGCGATCAGGCAGCCGCCCCATGTTGTCGCTGACCCAATACAGTTCCCGTACCCGATGGTCCGTGTAATTCCATTCACGATGAATTGTATAGGTCATATAATTCTGGTTGACCGGTAAGATCAGCTCAACTTCTACATAAGTTTTTACCTCAGCTCCTGTAAAAGCGTCATGGTTCATCAGTTCCTTAATTCTAGCTGAATATTGTGCATTTTTTCCCTGATAGCGGAAGCAGAGCGGTCCATACAGCGCCAGCTTTATTGCTGTAAAAAGGGACGTTTTTCCCGCTCCATTATTTCCGCCAATCAAAACAATATTCCTGCCATTGCTTGTGGAACAATCAAAGCTTGCCTCCCCGGCGTAAGAACTGAAATTATATAGTTTAACTCTCCTCAATTCCATTGGCTCTACCTTTTCCCGGTTCGCAAAGCACCTTCTCCTGAAGCCACTGTTGATTCACCGCTTTTGTTAATTTTTCCCGCAATCCCTTGGTGTTTGAATAATATTTATACATATTTGTTCCCAAAATCATAGCATTAATTAAATCCAGTGGTACACCGCTGTCCTGGGCGTATTGTATGATTTTTCCTTGCGTATCCTCATCAAAAAGCGGATACTTCAGCTCATCCCAAGGCAGCGGCGTCCCCGTCTCCTC
Organism: uncultured Oscillospiraceae bacterium; assembly: GCA_910585815.1. GTDB lineage: Bacteria > Bacillota > Clostridia > Oscillospirales > Oscillospiraceae > Lawsonibacter. The sequence continues at coordinate 12,221 of CAJUFJ010000006.1, forward strand.
AAAATAGAGATCGACCAGCGTTCTCCGAGAAAGGTCCTTCTCTTCATCCCAAATTTTGTCAATTGCCTGTAGTTCTTCCATCGTTATCAATTCATAATTCATTTTGATCTGTGTCTTTAACAGCCGGCGAAGGATCATCTGTCTGGCTTCCCACGTAAAAGGGCCATACCCCAGCTCATTATTTTTAGTATAATAAACCGTCCCATCCCGGCGCTTTTTTTCCCGGTATTCATCCCGATCCCGGATATCTATCAGCCACTTGCGAAATTCCGCCAACGGTTTCAGTTCCTTATGTCCACTCTTAATAAAGCCATTCAGGGATTTATCCTCTTTGACCACTGTACAGACCCAACATCCAAAACGCGACTGCCCACAAGATTGTTGCTGCTGATCCTTAGTGGAAATACCCGCAAACGGACACTCGCCGCTGTCGGCTCCGGCGTATAAGTTAATCAGCTGATTATTATCTCCCCCCCAGGCCGTTTTACGTTGATTGGAGCCTAATATATCCCACACATCACTTGTTGTAAGCTCAGATATCGCAGGATAGACAAATGCCTTTTTTATCGTCTCGTGGCGGTTCAGCAGATGACCCAGCAGTTCACGGCCCTCCATACGTTTTCTTCTGGCTGCACTCTCCGCCTTGCGAACGCCTAATAATACTACAACTTCCGTGTTCTGCTCGCTAATAATTGATTGGATATATTTCCCACTGGGGGCAATTTTAAGCCGGTCTGTACACCACCGAAATGTCCCATTCGTTCGGGGTGTGGGGAATCCCCGCCCAATAATATTTGCCCAAAAGGAATTGTCCGGCTCAGGGGTTACCTTTTTCACGATGATGGGCAGATCGTCGTGGTCTTTGTCCGCCGCCGTCTGAATTTGGTTAAGCATCTGGTCCAAATATATTTTAATCAGCGGATTTTCAACCAGCGTATCAGAGGAGACTATGTACACATTTTTATGTCTTCTCTCAGCAGGTAATTGCTTCAACATGGTATACACAAGATGGGTTATAACGGTAGAATCCTTTCCGCCGCTGTATCCAATGATCCAAGGGCGCTCATCAGACATATAAACATATTGAATTTCTTCCAGTAAATCCTGGAGACTATTCTCAATAAAGTAGCTGTTGATCATCTTTTCATCCTTTAAACATAGTAATCGAACCTGCTTATACTGCTCAAATCAGCCAAAGTAGGATTGATCTAATTTATAAATAACAAGAGGCTTTGCAGTTTTTACAATTCCAACTTCATGTTTTACCATTAAATCTGTCAACATAGCCCCATCTATAAGCTTCAGGCTTTTTTGCTGCTGATTCTTTGCATAAACAACCGCCTCTTTTGTAAAAGACGAAGTAGTTATAAAAACACCTTTATGTACATTTTGCATAGCTCCTACGAAAGCCTGCAAATCTTTTCTGCCTACCGTATTCCCTATTTTGTATTTCTTGGCCTGCAAATAAATTTTGTCCAGCTCCAATTTGTCCTCAAAAATAATTCCATCAATCCCGCCATCATGGGAACCACCCACTACAATCCCGGAATCTTTATCGTAGCCATATCCCATAGCAATAAGCAAATCGACTATCAGCTGTTCAAAAAATGCAGGATCATTTTTCATAATTGCGTCTTTCAGTGAGTCACGCAAAAAGTTTATGTGCTGTTTATATGCCTCTTGAATCACTTCTTCCGGAAGCAACTCATGTGGGTTGAGATTTTTTACCTCATCGGTTTTCTTCACATTGCTCTCAACAAGTGCATACTTGGGCCGCTTGCCTTGGTATCCCACAATTTTAAAATGCTTTTTGGGACTCGAGGTTGGGAAATTTAAATCAACACAGTGCCGCCTGATCATACTGTTTACTACAGCCGGAGGATTTTCTGCCGGAAATTCATACAAATTACGTTCTACAATTTCCCCATAGATTTCTCGGCTCGTAAGTCCTGTAGGTGTTGCAGTTAATACAACACTGATCGCCTCTACAATTGTCATTCTGATACGCGCACCCCTTTATTCACACTTCTGTTTATTGCGGCACCGGCCAAATTCTATGGTAACTCCTTTATTATAGCTAATATAGACAATTAACGCAACCATAATATTCACCACATCTGCTAAAATGGCGCCCTGAATATAATTTGTCTTTAATCCTATTATAATGATAAACAGTACAATAAACCGGACTATGGCCCGTTTAAAAAATAAAATTTGCGGCCCACTTGGAATTTGGCCCGTCTGCCTGAAACTCTTGGTTCAGTCGATTTGATATCACTTAGCAGCAAAGCTCACTATCTCCTGTAGTATTGATAAGCTTATCCAATGTGATAGCGTATCCAAACCCTGTTTTCACAAAGTAAGCGGCATTATGGATCAGGTTATTATGTCATTACAATATTCAGCATGATGGTATCCCTTCCCAGCCATACTGATATGTCGCTGTCAGAATATGCCTGATATGATACGATCAGCGGTTTATCCCACAAATCCATGGCGCATATATTCATACCTGTTCACTTCTACTGATCCTACCAGAAGCCCAAAATCAATCAGGCCCTTATCCAGCTTTGTAAATATAACGGATATTTCTTTCGGAGCTTTCCCACCGTTTGCGCAAACAGGGAAATTGCGTCCGTTTCCCCACCTCCGATATAGATTTCCCCACTGATATTCTCATCCGAGTTGGCCACCTCTGCTTTTGCCTTTTCCATCAAGTCAACCAGTTCTTCTACACGCTTACAAAGCAGCCTCCCGTCCTCCGTGAGCGTGATTTTTTTGCTTCCACGAATAAGCAATTTTTTCCAAGCTTGTCCTCCAAGTCTTTCAGCTGCCGGGAAAGAGGCAGCTGTGTCATTTGTAGAGCTTCCGCCGCTCTGGTAATGCTTTCTTCCCTTACTACCGTAAGAAAATATTGCAAAACCCGTATATCCAAAGGAAGACCTCCCTGCTGTTTCCGTACTTCAATTATAACAAAGAATCGCATACCTTGTATTATAGAGTAGTAGTTATTGGAGCCCCTCTGCAAGGGCTGTGCTACACTGAAAGGGATGCTGTGGATTGGTGTCACACTCCTACCACAAGATGGTTCTGGAAAGGTTCCAACCACGCCCTTTGCAGTTTTGTTGATCAGTTAAATACCGCCAGACGGTTTATGTGGAACAAGGTTACAAAAGCAAAGTGTCCTGTGGATACAGCATCACAACTTTACCGCTGGAGGTTTTGCTATGATTTGCATCGGCTCAGTATTGATGTAGCTAAGGATAAGTACGACTGCTTCATCCTCAATTCCGAGGGTGTGGCCTTGGCGGATGACCTGCGTTCTCCTATCACCACCATTCCAGGCATTGGATGCCGTGTGGGCACCATGATCCTGGCTAAAGTCGGTGATTTCTCACGCTTTGACTCCCCTGACGAACTGCTGGCCTACGCGGAGATGTCCTCCCTCTACCTACCAATCCGGACAGCTTAAAAACTGCTAGCCTCACATGGAGAAACGTGGCTCCCGGTATCTGCGCTACGCCCTCTACAACGCTGCCAAGTACATTTGCCATTGGGACCCCACCTTTTCCGCCTATCTTGCCAAGAAGCGGGCTGAGGGCAAGCATTACAACGTCGCCTTATCCCACGCAGCCAAGAAGCTGGTGCGGCTTATCTTCGCCCTGGAGAAATCCAGACAGCCTTATTGTCCAACGATTTGATTCCCCTCAATAGCTATCCGGGCTTCTCTTGGACCTCTGTTTTGCTATACCCTTTTTGAACCGTCTAACTTTTTCCCACCATCTTTCATTCTTGGTTGACAGCTAATGGTTAATCTTTCCTATACATAAACTCTGCTGTTTCTTTCGGTTTCTTCCTCTGGTTCGAGCATAGTATAGACTTTCAGTCTTGTCAAAGGATTATTTTAAACATCAGCGCCGGTAATTTAAACTTTGCTCATTTCATTTTATTATTTTCCATTTACCGCCATGTTCGAGCATTTTTTACTCCAAAAAGTTGTTTATTAACTTTTTTATGAACGGACTTCCACTGCCTGTACCATGACCCGGCTTTCAGGGTGGTCGGCCAGGCAGGTCGTAAGGATGATCCGGTTGTCGGCGGTGGACTGAAGGTAGCTCTAATCGGTGTTGGCGATGATTTTAACCAGAGTGACAGCGTAGGTGCGGGTACCGTAGATAGCGGTAGATTTTGTCCGCCAGAATGCACTGCGGATAACAGCCGTAGCGCTCCTGATACCGGGCCACCTCCCGCCAGAGGTCCTCTGATTCATTGAACGGCTCGAAGTCCAGCCGCCCGATTCTAGCATAGCCATCCACCAGACTGATATGTAGTTTTGAACCAAATTCGGTGTTGGCGTGGGCTTTTCCCCGAACGATGGGCCGGATCCAGAGCTGGGCCAGACTGACGATGCGTCGGGGAATGCTGTGGGTCCCGGATTCAAACATGAGACGCTATTGCTCATAGACAGTAGTAACAATATTCAGGCGGTCCGCCTGCAATGAAGACAATTTTGCGCCATTTTGAACCAGTTCAGCGATATAACCCACATCCCGGCGGATGTATTGCAGCTGTTTGCGTATCGCTGTACGGATCGTTTTCCCAGTGCGTTTCTTGCCTTTGGACAGACGGAGATAGTCCTTCTGGGCGCACTTGCGGTACATCTGGGGTTTCTTCTGTCCTGCCGATTTACACAACTCGTCCACTGTTTCCTCCGCTTTCTCCCGCGCCTGATTGAGCAGATTGATGTCCTGGGGGTAAGTAATGTCTGCAGGGCAGTAAATGATGTTCAAAACCATCGTCCCGCTGTTGAGCGGATCGTTCCCAACATCCAAGTCATTCTGTTTCCCTGTCTCCGATTTTGGTACAGACGCCTCCTGAACTGCTCCCCGTCAAGTAGACAGTGAAATAAGGTGCAAAATTTTCAGGCTGCTCTGTATTGAGTAAAAACCTCTATCGGTGTATGGACGCCCAGGCGACGCTGGAGGCGGTTGAAATTGTAGTAGGTAATATACTCCCGGATCATCCGGCCCAGCTGCTCCCGGCTGGTGAATTTCCTGCCATAGTACCGCTCCCTCTTGAGGATGTCCCAGAAGCCCTCCATAGGCCCGTTGTCAATACATTTGCCCACCCGGGACATGCTCTGTGTCATCCCGGCTGCGGCCAGCTTGTCGTGGAACACCCTGGTCGTATATTGAAAGCCCCTGTCGCTGTAGAACAAGGGATGGGTGTCCGGGTTGGTGGCCAGGGCCTGATCCAGCGTCTCATGGACCAGGGCGCTGTCGTTGGTGTCCCGGAGGACAAAGGAGACGATTCGCCGGTCACAAAGGTCCAGGATGGCGCTGAGGTAGAGCTTATGCATGCTTGGACCCACATAATATTTGAACTCCGTCACATCCGTCAGCCACTTTTCATTGGGCTTTTCTGCGTAGAACTGGCGGTTCAGCACATTTTACGCCAGACGCTGTGGATCTGAGGCCAGCCGGGCATATTTGATGGTGGAGCGGACATCCAGACTGCGGCAGATGCGAAGCGCTCGCTTGTCGTTTATTGGCGCACCGTAATAACGCGCCAGACCGTCCTGGATACACCGGTAACCCTTATCCGGGGTCTTAGCGTGAATCTTCTTCACCAGTCCGGCCAGCCGCCTGTTTTCCACCGTGCGGATGCCGGCTCTGCCGGAACACCACTGGTAATATCCCGCACGGGAGATATGCATCGCATGGCACACCTCTATCGCGGGATACTTCTGTTCCTCCTCCGTAGCATGGTGAACTGCCTCATACTGTCGCTCTTGACGAAACTGTCTCAGTGATCCCCCTCTCCAGCTCTTTCACTTTTTTAACAGGTCCAGCTCCATCTTCAATAGATAGTTTTCACGTTCTAGGCGGACGTTTTCGATCCGCAGTGCCTCTTCCGGTGTCCGGGGGCTCTGGTTTGCAAGACGTTTCCCTCGCCGGTCCTCCAGTCCCGCTGCGCCCATCTCCTGATATCGCTTTACCCAGTTCCGTACCACCTGAGTCGTTGTGCCGTATCTTTCTGAGAGTTCAGAATAGCTTTTTCTGTTCTCCTGGTGTTCTCTGACCGCCTGGACTCGCTCCTCCAGGGTGTGCTTCCGCTTCATCATAGATATCCATTCTGTCTCTTCAGAGGTAGACCACCCGGTTCTCCCTGTAATATTCGCAGCCCCGCTCTGCAATGGCACTGCTGGCCTTCATCCCGCTGAGATCGTCCAGCGGAAACCCCTGGTCGTCGCTGCCGGACACATAGATATCCTCCTCTTTGTCAGGGGCCTTGAACCAGGTGATAATTTTCTCGTATGGGATTGTTTTCGGGTCGAAGGCCACCAGATGGGAGCCGACTATATGCAGCTCGCCGGTGATATGGGTATCTGCCACTGCGATTACCCGTTTGTAATCGGACAGTTTGATTCTGAAGCTGTGGCTTACGGCGGTCACATGCCCCCGCAGGCCCTCCAGCTTGCCGTCTACATAGACGATATCCCCCACCTGGAGGTCGAACTGGTCGTTGTAGTAGGATAGAGTCATGTTCCGCTTGGGGAAATAGACCTGCACCAGAGATTTTTTGGGCGGTGAACTTGGTTTGGCGGCAGACTGGGCAGTACGGACGGAATCCTCCTGTGTTTCAGCCCAAAACCCGATTTTATGTTTCATAAAGCTCCTCCTTTTTACACAGTGGCCCTAAGCTTTGCTGACAGTATACAAAAAGAGATGTCCAATAAAACTCCCTTTTGTTTAAACGCAAGCCAACCGCATAAAACCGCCCTGTGCCAGGCGGCGCAGGGCGGTTGATTTACGGCAGAATTTCGATTTGACACATCTTCATTACATGCAGTGCGGCCCGGTGGTTTTGCGGCGTGGTGCCGGCGCAGCCGGAGGCAATCACCCGGATCGGCGTTTCAGGGAGAAACGCCTTGAGGAGCAGCGCATTGGAGATGATGCAGATATCGGTGCAGAGGCCCACAATTGTAACCTCCAGCTCATCCGTTTTGGCCAGCGCCGCCACCTTTTCCGCCAGCTTTTTGGAGGCAAAGGTGGATTTGCCCATAATCGTCGCGCCGTTCAGGGCCGCCGTGATTCTGGGGTGGAGGTTGCAGCCCAGAGTCCCCTTGATGCAGTGGGGGACAGGCAGCTTCCGACCCTCCTGCGTCTCCAGATAGTCCTTGCCGTGGGTATCCCGCGTGGCGATGATGTCCTCCAGAGGGTATTTATAGATCATCTGGACAACCTTATCAATAATCCCTTCGGCCTCCAGGGTGCCGAGGGAGCCGTCAATAAAGTCGTTCTGCATATCAATGACCAACAGAATTTTCCGCATTTTTCCATCTCCTTTTCGTTCTTCGTCTCAATGAGCCGCTGTCCCGCCCTGCTCCGGGCGGGCAGATATTTTTTACAGTATATCAGATTCCTTCAGAATTACAACTATATTTTTCCCTATTTAGCGCCACAAACACATAAAAGGAAAATCGGCAGGGAGGGCAAGACATCCCCAACGGCAGCGGGCCGAACCTACTGCGTGGCCACCGCCTCGGCCACCCGGATGCCGTCCACGGCGGCGGAGACGATGCCTCCGGCGTAGCCCGCCCCCTCGCCGCAGGGGTAGAGGCCCCGGAGGGCCGACTGAAAGCCCGCGTCCCGCAGGATGCGCACCGGCGAGGAGGACCGGGTCTCCACCCCGGTGAGTACGCCATCCGGGCTGGCAAAGCCGTGGAGCTTCCGGTCCAGCAGGGGGAGGGACTGGGCCAGGGCCTCCCCTACATAGCCGGGCAGGCAGGGGGAGAGGTCGGTCCACGCCACCCCGGGCCGGTAGGTGGGGGCCACCGCCCCCGGGCCCTCCGAGGGGCGGCCCCGCAGGAAGTCCTCCACCCGCTGGGCAGGAGCCCGGAAATTTCCGCCCCCCAGGCGGAAGGCGGCCGCCTCCCACTGCTCCTGAAAGCGGACGCCGGCGAGCACATCCTCCCCGGGGAAGTCCTCTGGGCCCACCCCCACCAGCAGACCGCCGTTGATGTTCTCCCCGTCCCGGGCGCGGTGGCTCATCCCGTTGGTGACCACGCCCCCCTGCCGGGAGGAGGCCGCCACCACCTGCCCCCCGGGACAGACGCAGAAGGTGAAGACCGACCGGCCACCGGGCAGGTGGCAGGCCAGCTTGTAGTCGGAGGGGGGCAGCTGCGTCCAGGCGGGGCCGTACTGGCTCAGGCTGATGTCCCGCTGCCGGTGCTCCAGCCGCACGCCGACGGCAAAGCCCTTTCGTTCCATGGGCACTCCGGCCTCCCGGAGCATGGCGAAGGTGTCCCGGGCGGAGTGGCCCGGGGCCAGAATCAGAGCGTTGGCCGCCAGAAGGTAGCTTTCCCCCTGGGGCCCCTCCACCTCCACGCCGGCCAGACAGCCGCCGCTCACCGTCAGGCCGGTGAGCTTATGGCCAAAGCGGATATCACAGCCCAGAGCGGCCAGTTCCCTCCGGATAGCCTTCACCACCTCCCGGAGCACGTCGGTGCCCACATGGGGCCTGTGGGAGTATTTCACGTCGGCGGGGGCTCCCGCCTCCACCAGGGCGTCCAGCACGGCGGAGATACGTGCGTCGTGGGTACCGGTGGTCAGCTTGCCATCGGAGAAGGCCCCCGCGCCCCCCTCGCCGAACTGGACGTTGGACGCCTCGTCCAGAACGCCGGTGGACCAGAAGTCCCCCACGTCCAGGGTGCGCCTGTCAATGTCCCGGCCCCGCTCCAGAATGACACAGGGCAGGCCGTTCCGGGCCAGAAACAGGGCGGCAAACAGCCCCGCCGGGCCCATCCCCACCACCACCGGGGGGAGGGCGGACCTCCGGGTCACCGCCGGGAAGGCATAGGGGGTCCGCTCCACCAGGGTGACGCGGCCCCTGGGGGCTGTCCGCAGCAGCGCCGCCTCGCCGGGCATGGACACCTCCACCGTGTATACATAGTGGACATCCCGCTTATTCCGGGCGTCGATGGACTGCCGGACGATCTCCAGCTCTCCCAGCGCCCCGGGGCGCACCCCCAGCACCCGGGCCGCCCGCCCCCGCAGCTGCTCCATGCCGCCCCCGACGGGCAGCGGCAGATTTCCAATCCGAAGCACGCGCATCCCTCCTGTTTTTTCCTTATTGTACCATAGAAAGGCCCTCACTGGAAGCTTTTCGACAAAATTCGTCAATTTAGAACAATTTAGGCTTGTGCTTGGCCCTGTTATCCTCCATATTTTTTATCAGGGAGAATTTTCCACCAATTCCGGTGGAAACCTACCCTTAGATAAAAAAATTTGGAGGTAATCACTATGGCGAGAAAGACTGTGGAGCGTAACATTTCTTACGACGACGTCCGCAAGATCTATTACGTGAGCATGGACCTGGGCAAGGACAAGGAGGGCAAGCGGGTCAAGCGGTATCAGACCTACCGCACCCTCTACGCCGCCCGGATGGGGCTGCGGAATTTCCTCACCCACCGGGAGGAGGAGCTGCGCACCCCCAAGCACGACCTGACCCTGGCCGACTGGCTGGAGAGCTGGATGGAAAACATCGTCCGGCCCACCCGGGCGGAGACCACGGTCTACGGCTATCAGAAGATCATCAACAACCACGTCCTCCCCGCCCTGGGGCACATCCCCCTGCTGAAGCTCACCCCCATGGACATCCAGCAGTACTACATTCAGGTCCAGCAGACCGCCAATCTGTCCGGCAACACCCTGCGGCGGCACCATGACCTGCTGTCCTCCTCCCTGCGCTCGGCGGTACGGCAGGACAAGCTGCTGGTCTCCCCCATGGACCGGGTGGAGCCCCCCCGGGCCAAGCAGAAGGAGGCCTCCTACTACCGGCCGGAGGAGCTGAAGCAGCTGTATGCCCTGCTGGAGGGCCACCCCCTGGAGCTGTGTGTCAAGCTGGCGGGCAGCCTGGGGATGCGCCGGGAGGAAATCTGCGGCCTGAAATGGGACTGCATCGACTACCAGCGCCAGCTGCTCTATATCCGGGAGGCCCGCACCGCCTTCGGGGCTACCATCGTCCAGAAGGAGACCAAGACCCGTTCCTCGGTGCGCACCCTGTTTTTGCCCGACGACGTGGCCCGGCTGCTCCAGCTGGAACAGGCGCGGCAGGAGGCCTGGCTGCGGGATGGCAAGCTGAAGGAGCCCAGCCAGTTCGTGGTGCTGGACCACAAGGGCTACCCCTACTCCCCCAACGCCCTGTCCCTGGCCTTCACCCGGTTTGTGCGGAAAAACGACCTGCCCCGGGTCACCCTCCACGGCCTGCGCCACTCCTTCGCCACCGTGGCCTCCTTCCAGGGGGTGCCTCTGTTCGACATCGGCAAGGCCCTGGGCCACGCCACCCCAGCCACCACCGGTAAAATCTACACCCACCTGGTGGACCACACTCATGAGGAGACCCTTATGAAGGTGTCGGACGCGCTAAAGTAAAGCAGTAGAGGGCGGCCTCCGTGCCGCCCCTTTTTCTGCGTTCCCTATGTGGGGCACAGACGCCTTTCCAACACTTGAAGCCTGCGCTTGTTTCATAAATTTAGGAAAGCTGCCGCATGTAGGGCAAGGGCTCTGCCCTTGCCTTACCTCGTTTCCGCCTTTGCCTCATTACGATGCCGTTTTATCCCCGTAAGGGGATAGGCAGGGGTAGAACCCCTGCCCTACATGACGTACCGTCCGGTATTTCTGAGGCCTTCGGATTTATGAGACGGGCGTAACTTGAAGCCAGTTACCTATTGCGGAACCCGGGCAAACGTAGTATGATGTACCAGACAACAACTCGCCCCTCCAGGCGAAAGGAGAGATCATTATGTGGTTTGACGAGGCAGTCATTTATCAAATCTACCCCCTGGGCCTGTGCGGCGCGCCGGCGGACAACGACGGCAGCACCCAGCCCCGCATCCTGCGTCTGCTGGACTGGGTGGACCATATCAAAAAGACAGGTGCGAATACCGTCCTGCTCAACCCGGTGTTCGACAGCGACCGCCACGGCTACGACACCCGGGACTACTTCCACACGGACCCCCGCCTGGGCGCCGACGACGACCTGGCCAAGGTCTGCCAAGCCTTCCACGACGCCGGCATCCGGGTAATGCTGGACGGAGTCTTTAACCACGTGGGCCGGGGCTTCTGGGCCTTCAAGGACGTGCAGGAGAAACGCTGGGACAGCCCTTACAAGGACTGGTTCCACATCAATTTCGACGGCAACACCAACTATAACGACGGCTTCTGGTACGAGGGCTGGGAGGGCCACAACGAGCTGGTGAAGCTGAACCTGTTCAACCCGGCGGTGGTCCAGCACCAGTTCGACGCCATCCGCTCCTGGGTGGACCGCTTCGGCATCGACGGCCTGCGGCTGGACGTGGCCTACTGCCTGCCCCCGGAGTACCTCAAGCAGCTGCGCGCCTTCACCAACTCCCTCAAGCCTGACTTTGCCCTCATGGGCGAGACCCTCCACGGGGACTACAACCGCTGGATGGCCGACGACATGTGCCACTCGGTGACTAACTACGAATGCTACAAGGGGCTGTGGTCCGCCTTCAACTCCATGAACATGTTCGAGATCGGCCACTCCCTGGCCCGGCAGTTCGGCCCGGAGCAGTGGACCCTGTACAAGGGCAAACACCTGCTGTCCTTCCTGGACAACCACGACGTCAACCGCATCGCCTCCCAGCTCACCAACCCCGACCACCTGGTCCCCGCCTGGGCCATGGCCTTCGGGATGCCCGGGGTGCCCGCCGTTTACTACGGCAGCGAGTGGGGGATGAAGGGGGCCAAGGGCCACGGCAGCGACGCGGAACTCCGCCCCGCTCTGGAAAAGCCGGAGTGGAACGACCTTACCACCTGGATTTCCCAGCTGGCCGAGGCCAAGAAGGGAAGTAAGGCCCTGTGCTACGGGGCCTACCGCAATGTGGTGCTCACCAACAAGCAGATCATTTTTGAGCGGGACTGCGACGGCGAGCGGGTGCTGGTGGCCATCAACGCCGATTCCTCCCCCTACACCGCCCACTTCGACGCCGGCTGCGGCCTGGCGGTGGACCTGATTTCCGGGGAACAGCACGACTTCGGCGGCGGCTCCGAGCTGCCCCCCTACAGCGCCTTCTTCTGGAAATGTGAGCGGTGACGGCTATGAAGGACTATACGCTGACCCCGCTGGAGCGGGAGGTCTTTGCCGAAATGGCCCGGCTCAACAACACCGAGCCGGAGATAATCTACAAAACCTCTACCCACAGCGACAGGCGGTATATTTTCCACTACTTTGGCTACAAAACCCGTCCGCCCCTGACGGACATCTCCCCCCTGGCCAGGCTTCGGGAGCTGGACGAGGTGACCCTTTACGACTGCCAGGTGAGGGACATCTCCCCCCTGGCGGAGCTCACTGGCTTACGGCACCTTACCATCAGCGGCGGGCCGGAATTTCTCCCCTGCGACCTGACGCCGCTGAAAGAATTGCAGACCCTGAGCCTTCACACCACACCCCGCTGCAATATGCCAAAGCTGCCCGGCAAACTGTCCTCCCTCTCTGTGACCGAGATCGACGATCTGGAGTGTCTGCGGGGCATGGAGTCCCTTGAGTGGCTCAATCTCGATAACAACCCAGGTCTCAGCGACCTGTCCCCCCTGGCGGCGTGTCCCAATTTGACAGAGCTGTCCGTCGTGGATACCGCCGTCTCCGACCTGTCCCCTCTGGCGGGGCACCCCAGCCTGAAGGAGCTCACGTTAAGCAGCACCAAGGTGACCGACGTGTCCCCGCTGGCAACCATCCCCACCCTGGAGATGATCTGGCTGTACGGCACGGCGGTGGAGGACGTGTCCTGTCTGGCCGCCCTGCCCAGGCTGAACGACCTAAACCTGCGCAAAACCCAGGTGGTGGACCTGTCCGCATTCAAAGGCCGGGAGCACATCCTGGGCATCGAGCGGAAGAAGCTGGGGCTGAAAAAGGCGGGCAAGTCCGCCGAGGAGATCAAGACCGCCATAGAGGAGGTCCGGGCGCGGCTGGAGAAGCTGGGGATTACCCCCCGGCCGCCCCTGAAGCGGACAGACATCACCGCCTTTCAGGAGAAAACCGGCGTGAAGCTGCCCAAGGAATACACGGCCTTCCTCACGAAGATCGGGGACGGCTTCCAGGTAAAGTTCGACGCCTTCCTCTACAAGTTCCCGCCCCTGTCGGAGGTGCTTTACGACCCGGAGGGGATCAAAAAGCGGTTCTCCCACCGGGAGGCCTGGGTCTGGGAGGACGACGACTCCGCCACCGGCAGGAAAATTGCCGCCGCCACCACCAACGGGCAGATTGAGCTGGTGGACCGGGGCTGCGGCCAGTCCTTCCGGCTTATCGTCTGCGGCGGGGCCAAGGGCGAGGTGTGGGACATGGCCGACGTGGGCATCGCCCCCTATGGCAACGGCCTGGACTTTCTGGACTGGCTCAAGGACTTTTTGGATGGAAAAGCAGTTTGAAGGCACAAACAGGCCCCGCCGATTGGCGGGGCCTCAGACTGTCAAAAAAGCCCCCTCTCAGAGGGGGGTGGCACGGCGGAGCCGTGACGGGGGGAGTTTTAAAGCAAAAAAGTGATATTAATTCGTTGTTTTACTCCCTCAGTCACCGCCTTCGGCGGCGACAGCTCCCTCAAAGAGGGAGCCTTAGAGAACGGGAGAGCGTTTTTCGACAAGCTGTTATCCCCCGGCTGTTATGCCGGGGGATATTTCGATTTTATAGATTTTTCTATACAAGCCCCACAGTTTTCGCTAAAATAAACTGATATTCCACAAATTTTTCTTAGGAGGAAAACAGGAATGTCAGGAAGAACATACGGGTATGTCCGCGTATCCACCAAGGCCCAGAAAGAGGACCGGCAGCTGATTGCCATGCGGCAGTTTGGCATCCCGGAGGAGCACATCATAATCGAGCGGCAGTCCGGCAAGGATTTTGAACGACCGGTTTACCTCCGGCTGACCCAGGCGCTGCGGAGCGGCGACGTGCTGGTGGTCAAAAGCATCGACCGTCTGGGGCGCAACTACAAGGAGATTCTGGAGCAGTGGGCCGGCCTGACCAAGGAGCGCGGGGTGGCCATCGTGGTGCTGGACATGCCCCTGCTGGACACCAGGACCGACCGGGACCTCACCGGCGTGCTCATTGCCGACATTGTGCTTCAGCTCCTCAGCTACGTGGCCCAGACCGAGCGGGAGTACATCCGCCAGCGGCAGGCTGAGGGGATCGCCGCCGCCAGGGAACGGGGCGTCCGGTTCGGGCGGAAGCCCATCCCCATGCCGGAGCAGTTCACCGGGCTGGCAGAGGCCTGGTGGCACGGCCGCGTCACCGCCGTCCAGGCGGGAAAGGCGCTGGGCGTCTCCCGCACCACCTTCAAGCACCGGGCTGAGGAGTGGTGCGCCGCCGCCGGACTGGGCAAACGATCGGCCCCCTGCCGGGCAGAGGGCCGCATTCGGATAGGCAAATGAACAGTTGAGGCAAGACGACGCGCAGAGACGGCTCAGCCATGCGGGGGCTATTTCTTCCGCTTCTTCTTGTCAAAGAGCCCCTTCAGGCCCCCCTCGGGAGCCTCCTCGCCCATGGCGGCGGCGAAGGCGTGCAGGGCGGCCTTCTGCTCCGCGTTGAGGGAGGTGGGCACCTGCACCTTCACGGTGACGTACTGGTCCCCACGGCGGTTGCTGCGCAGCTCGGGGATACCCTTCCCCCGCAGGCGGAAGGTGGTCCCTGTCTGGGTGCCGGCGGGCAGGCTGTACTTCACCTTGCCGTCGATGGTGGGAATTTCCAGCTCGGCCCCCAGGGCCGCCTGGCAGAAGCTCACCGGGCACTCATACACCACGGTGGTGCCCTCCCGCTGGAACTGGGGGTGGGGCTTCACCTGCACCCGCACCAGCAGGTCGCCGGCGGGGCCGCCGTTGGTCCCCGCGTTGCCCTGGCCCCGCATGGAGACGGCCTGGCCGTCGTCAATGCCCGCCGGGATGGTGACGGAGAGGCGCTGCTTCTTTCTCACGCTGCCCGCCCCGCCGCACTTTTTGCAGGGGGTGTGGATCAGCTTGCCCGTACCCCGGCATTTAGAGCACGTGGTGGTGGTGGAGAAGGCAAAGCCCCCCGCCCCACGCTGGATGCGCACCTGGCCGGCCCCCCGGCAGTCGGGACAGGTTTCGGCGGTGGTGCCCGCCGCACAGCCCGAGCCCTTGCACTCCTCGCAGGTCTCGGTGCGGCTGAGCTCAATCTCCTTGGTGCAGCCAAAAGCCGCCTCCTCGAAGGTGAGGACCAGGTTGACCCGTAGGCTCTCCCCCTTCTGGGGGCCGTTCCGCCGGCCCCCGCCGCCGAAGCCGCCCCCAAAGCCCCCGCCGAAGAAGGAGCCGAAGATGTCGCCCAGGTCGATGTCCCCCATGTCGAAGCCGAAACCGCCGCCCCCGCCGCCATAGCTGGGGTCCACCCCGGCAAAGCCGAACTGGTCATAACGGGCCTTCTTCTCCTTGTCGGAGAGAACCCCGTAGGCCTCGTTGATCTCCTTGAACTTGGCCTCGGCGTCCTTGTCGCCGGGGTTCACGTCGGGGTGGTACTGCTTGGCCAGCTTGCGGTAGGCCTTTTTCAGTTCCTCGTCGCTGGCCCCCTTGGACAGGCCCAGGACCTCGTAATAATCTCGTTTTTGTTCCGCCATATGTTATCACCTCTTGGCTTAAAAGGCTCCCTCTCTGAGGGAGCTGTCGCCGCCGAAGGCGGTGACTGAGGGAGTTTCCCGTTTGCGGACTCCCTCCGTCACGGCTTCGCCGTGCCACCTCTCTCTGGAAGGGAGGCTTTTTAACAAACCACACCTTCCCCCCGGAGGGGGAAGGCTGGTTTTGTCTTATTTCTGATCGTCGTCGATGACCTCGTAGTCGGCATCCACCACGCCGTCGCCGGCGGGGCCGGACTGCTGCTGACCGCCGGTAAAGCCTGCGCCGCCCATGTCGGGACCGGGGCCGGCCTGACCTCCCGTCTGGCCGTAGATCTTGGAGCCCACCTCGGCAAACTCCTTGTTGACGGCCTCGGTGGCGTCCTTGATGGCGTTGATGTCGGCCCCCTTCAGGGTCTCCTTCAGGTGGTCCAGAGCGGCCTGAACCTTGGCCTTGTCCTCGGCGGGAATCTTGTCGCCCACCTCGCCCAGGGTCTTCTCCACCTGGTAGGCGGTCTGGTCGCCGGCGTTGCGGATGTCGGCGGCCTCCCGGGCTTTCTTGTCCTCGGCGGCGAACTGCTCGGCCTCACGCATGGCCTTGTCGATCTCCTCCTTGCTCATGTTGGTGGAGGAGGTGATGGTGATGTGCTGCTCCCGGCCGGTGCCCTGGTCCTTGGCGGACACGTTGACGATGCCGTTGGCGTCGATGTCGAAGGTGACCTCGATCTTGGGGTCGCCCCGGCGGGCGGGGAGGATGCCGTCCAGCATGAACACACCCAGCTGCTTGTTGTACTGGGCCATCTCACGCTCACCCTGGAGGACCTTGACCTCTACAGAAGTCTGGTTGTCGGAGTAGGTGGTGAACACCTGGCTGCCGTGGGCGGGGATGGTGGTGTTGCGGTCGATGATCTTGGTCATCACGCCGCCGGCGGTCTCAATGCCCAGAGACAGGGGGGTGACGTCCAGCAGCAGCAGGTCCTTCACGTCGCCGGTGAACACGCCGCCCTGGAGGGCCGCGCCCATGGCCACGCACTCGTCGGGGTTGATGCCCTTGAAGCCGTCCCGGCCGGTGATGTTCTTCACCGCGTCCTGAACCGCAGGAATCCGGCTGGAGCCGCCCACCAGGAGGACTTTGTGCAGGTCGCCGGCGGAGAGCTTGGCATCGCCCATAGCCTGGCGGACGGGGCCCATGGTGGCCTCCACCAGGTGGTGGGTCAGCTCGTTGAACTTGGCCCGGGACAGGGTCAGGTCCAGGTGCTTGGGGCCGGTGGCGTCGGCGGTGATATAGGGCAGGTTGATGGCGGTGGTGGTCACGCCGGACAGCTCGATCTTGGCCTTCTCGGCGGCCTCCTTGAGGCGCTGCATGGCAACTTTGTCGCCGGACAGGTCCACGCCCTCGGCCTTCTTGAACTCGGCCACCATCCAGTCCATAACGCACTTGTCAAAGTCGTCGCCGCCCAGCCGGTTGTTGCCGGCGGTGGCCAGCACCTCGATGACGCCATCGTCAATGTCCAGGATGGACACGTCGAAGGTGCCGCCGCCCAGGTCGTAGACCATGATCTTCTGGGCTTCTTCCTTGTCCACGCCGTAGGCCAGGGCCGCGGCGGTGGGCTCGTTGATGATGCGCTTGACCTCCAGGCCGGCGATCTTGCCCGCGTCCTTGGTGGCCTGACGCTGGGCGTCGGTGAAGTAGGCGGGGACGGTGATGACCGCCTCGGTAACGGTCTGGCCCAGGTAGCCCTCGGCGTCGGCCTTCAGCTTCTGGAGAATCATGGCGGAAATTTCCTGGGGGGTGTACTTCTTGCCGTCCACCTCTACCCGGTAGTCGGAGCCCATCTCCCGCTTGATGGAGGCGATGGTCCGGTCGGGGTTGGTGATGGCCTGGCGCTTGGCCACCTGGCCCACCATGCGCTCGCCGTCCTTGGAGAAGGCGACCACAGACGGGGTGGTGCGGTTGCCCTCGGCGTTGGCAATCACGACGGCGTCGCCGCCCTCCATCACCGCCACGCAGCTATTGGTAGTACCTAAATCGATGCCAATGATTTTTCCCATAATGTTTTTCCTCCTAAATATATGAAAGATTGGTGTTAACGGATTGTAGGGGCGCACATTGTGCGCCCGCTCTGGAAATCGCAGGGGACGCGGGCGGACAATGTCCGCCCCTACAGCTCTAACGCAGGAGTATCGATCCCACAGAAAACAAAGCGGACAGCCAGACCAGCAACCCGGCGCTGAGCATCAGGGTATAGGTGACGTTTTTACAGGCGGTACACATGTTGGTCTGACCTCCTCTTTTGTCAATTTGCAACCTGCACCATGGCGAAGCGGATGACCTTCTCCCCCAGCATAAAGCCGGCCTGGAAGACCTGGGCCACGGTGTTCTCCTCCAGATTCTCGTCCTCGATGTGCATGACGGCGTTGTGGAGGTTGGGGTCGAAGGGTTTTCCCTGGGCCTCAATCTCAGTGATGCCCAGCTTGGCGAAAACCTCCTTCAGCTGGCTCATAATCATCTCCACGCCCTTCTTATAGGCCTCGTCGGCGGTGTCCTGCTTCAGGGCCCGCTCCAGATTGTCGTAGACGGGGAGAAACGCCTGTACGGTGTCCGCCTTGGCGTCGGTCCAGAGATTTTCCTTCTCCTTGGCGGTGCGCTTGCGGTAGTTGTCGTACTCGGCGGCCAGGCGGAGGAACTGCTCCTTGGGGATCATCTGCTCCTGAGCGGGGGAATCGACTTCCTCGGGGGCGGTCTCCGGCTCCTCGCCGGGGGTATCGGCCTGGGGCTCGGCTTCCGGTTCTGCGGTCTCCGCTTCTCCGGCCTGCTCCTCCAGGACCTCCTCCGGGGCCACAGCGGCCTCCTGAACGGGGTTCTTTTCTTTCTTCTTACTCACGATTCATACTCCTTCACGGCTCATTATTTATTCTTCGGGCTCCTCCGGGGCGGGCAGCTCCTTGCCAAACATCCGGGTGAGACTGTCGGCAAAGTAGGACAGCCGGGCTGTCACCTTGGCGTAGTCCATGCGGGTGGGGCCAACCACCCCGATCACGCCCCGCATGTTGTCCCCGATGTCGTAGCTGGCCATGACCACGCTGGTGTCCTTTAATGCATCGTTTACGTTCTCTGGCCCGATGAGAATGTTCATATTCTTGCCGCTGTCCAGGGTGGCAGGCAGACGGGGGACGTCGCTCTCCTCGCTGAGGTAGGCCATCAGAGGTTTCGCTTTGTCCAGGCTGCGGTACTCGGGGTGCTCCAGCAGGTGGGTGATACCGGCGGTGCGGAACTTCTGCTGACCCTGGTCGGCCAGCACCTCCATGGCGAACTCCACCACCAAGGCGATGAGCTCGAAAGCCCCCGGCGCGGTGCGGGTCTCCATCTTGTCCAGGGTCTCCTCCATCTCCTCCCGGGACAGGCCCACAAAGGAGGAGTTGAGCACCGCCGACAGCATTTGCAGCTGGGGGTCAGACAGGCCGTCGGGGATGTGGACCAGCTTGTTTTTCACCACGCTGTTGTCCGTCATGACCACGGCGATGAAGGCGTTTTCCTCCACCATCAGCAGGTCGAACCGCTTGACGGTGATGCGCTCCTTGGCGGCCGCCATGGTGAATACAGGGTAGTCGCTGATTTGAGACAGCACCTTGCCCGCCCGGTCGATAACCCGGTCCAGCTCCTCCATTTTCAAGTTAAGCGCGTCATTGATGCGCTGGGTCTCCTGAAGGGTGAGTTGCTGGCGGTCCATCAGTTCGTTGACGTAGAGCCGGTAGCCGGCGGCGGAGGGGATGCGTCCGGCGGAGGTGTGGGGCTGCTCCAGATAGCCCTGGTCGGTGAGGTCGGCCATCTCGTTGCGGATGGTGGCGGTGGACACGTCCAGCCCGGCCAGCTGGGCCACGGCCTTGGAGCCCACCGGCTCAGCGGTGGCGATGTAGGTCTCCACAATGGCGCGGAGTATGCGCTTTTTCCGGTCCGACAGTGCCACAGCACTCACCGCCTCTCGTTTTCATCGGTTTAGCACTCATATTCCTCGAGTGCTAAAGATAATGTACCACTCCCCCCGGAAATTGTCAATAGCCACTTTATGAATTTATTATAAACAAATCGTCCCCGGCCATTCCTTGCAGAACAGCCAGGGTTGTGCTAATTTATGTTCTTAACAAGGACTTCCGGTCAATTCCCAGTTACATTCGGAACATAAAAACTGACCGCCTGCCGGAATTGACAGGCGGTCAGTTTTGTTCCATCAGTCTTCCAACGTAGTTTGCAAGTCGGCTAAAAGAATCTCAATCTTCTCACGCAGCTTTGCCGGGTCATCCTCTGCAAGACCTTCTTTTAAATCCCTGATAACCATTCGCAGAAAACCGTTGAATTGCTTGTCAGTCTGGCCCATACAGCTACCTCCTATTAAAAATTATGGGTTCATTATACCGCAAATTCAGGCTCTTTGCAACCGTTTTTTAAAGGCTCAACACCTGTCCCGTAGCCAGAGCGTGACAGCCGGGGCCGAAGCGCTCCTGGAGGAGCTCCAGGGCCGTTTCTCCGGTGCAGTGGCCGGTGTAGATCTCCTCCACCCCCAGCTCTTTCAGGGCGTCGGCCACCCGGAACACGTATTCGGGGGTACAGTTCATGCCGCTCTTGCCCCGGCTGAACATGTGAAAGCCGCCCACCGCAACGAAGACTTTTTTCCCGGGAAACTGCTCCAGCACCCCCCGGACAATATTGACGATCCCCCCGTGGCTGCATGAGTTAAAGACCACCAGGCCCCGCTCCCCCTCCAGCACCAGGGACTGCTCATGCCGGTAGTCGTCGGGGACAAAATCGTCCTCCCCCCGTTTCACCAGCAGGTCGGCGGCCTGACCGGCAAAGGCGGGGTCGTGGACGGTCTCGGGGACCAGCCAGGCCCCCTCCAGCAGGGGGTACAGGCCCTCCACCTCCACAAAGCGGTCCCGGGTGTTCTCCCAGATGTCCCGGCCGATGCCAATAAACCGGTAGGCGTCCGGGTCTTTGGCGAAGTAGGGCCCCTCCGCCCCGGGGCGGAGGTACACCTTGGCCCGGTCGTTGACCTGGAAGAACCGGCGCAGGCCGTCGGCGTGGTCGTAGTGGCCGTGGGACAGGGCGGCCAGCTCCACTCCAGACAGGTCCACCCCCAGGGCCTGGGCGTTGTCCGCGAATTTCCCCGAGGACCCGGCGTCCAGCAGCAGCTTTTTTCCCCGGTACTGGATGTACAGGGACAGGCCGTGCTCCGGCGTCAGGCCGCAGCCTTCCAGAGCAGTGTTTTCCATCAGAACGGTAACTTTCATAGAGACCCCTCCTTATAATTAAGCTCTTGTCAGGTCCCGGACCCACTTTCCGGAGCGCAGACGGCGGATACCCACAAAGAATTTTACGGCCTGCTCCAGGGGAAAGGCCAGATAGACCCAGAAGACAGTGGTTTTCAGCACCAGGCCGCACAGGGCGGCGTAGGGGATGGCCACTCCCCACAGGGGACCGATGTCGATGAGCGTGGCCGCCTTCACGTCGCCGCCGCCCCGAAGGACGCCCACGATGTTCACCGTATTGAAGTCTTTCAGCGGCATAGCCAGAGCCATCATCGTCATCATCATGGAGGCCACCGAGGCCGCCCCAGGGGATAGCTTAAACAGAGGATACACCCAGGCCGGGGCGGCGAACCAGACAAAGGCCAGCAGCAGGCCGCCCAGAATGGCCCCGCAGACCACCGACAGGGTATTCAGCGCCTTACCCACGTCCAGCAGCCTGTTCTGCCGGCCTGCGCCGATCTCCCGGCCGATGATAATAGCTGCCGTGGAGGACAGGCCGAAGGAGGCCACCATTACGATTTTTTCCATGTTGCCGGCGATGGTGTAGGCGGCCAGGATCTCGGTGCTGCCCGCCATATGGCCCATAATAGTGGGGAAGACGGAGGTGCCCAGCCCCCACATGGTCTCGTTGCACACCACCAGGCCGCCGTATTTCAGGAACCGCCGGGTCATGTCCAGCCCGGGCCGGAGGAGCAGGTGGAGATGGACCCGGAAGAAGCGGTTTTTCATCATGTGGAGGATGACAATGGTGACCTCCAGCAGCCGGGCGATGAGGGTGGCCGTCGCCGCCCCCCGCACCCCCATGGCGGGAGCCCCCAGCTTGCCGAAGATGAGCACCCAGTTGAGGAAGGTGTTGGTGGCCATGGAGGCCACCAGGATGTACAGCCCCAGTTGGGGCCGCTCCATGCTGCGGTAGGCGGCCACATACATCATAGTGAAGGCGTTGCACACATAGGAGAAGCCCACGATGGAGCCGTACTGGGCGGCCAGGGCGATCACCTCCGGCTCGTTGCCGAACAGGCTGAGGAATTCCACCGGACACACCAGCAGCACCCCGGCAAAGAGGGTGGACACCACCATCACCACCCACAGGGCTACCCCCAGCACCCGGTTGATGGACTCCATCTCCTGCTTGCCCCAGTACTGGCTCACCAGCACGGAGGAGCCGCTCTGCACGCCGAAGATGAACATCTGCAAAGCGAACAGGGGGATGTTGGCCAGCGTTACCGCCGCCATGGGGACCTCCCCCAGCATCCCCACCATAAAGGTGTCCGCCATGCCCAGGGCGCTGGTGATGAGGTTTTGCAGCACAATGGGCAGGGCCAGCAGGACCACCTGCTTGTAAAATCCCGGTTTTTGCTTCATGTACGCGAACATCGGAAAATTGCTCCTTTTTATGATAACGTAGTAAAAAGCTGCTCCTTCGCCCCCTTCAGGCCGTCCATGAGGGCGTTCACGTTCTCCCGGGACGTATCATAGGAGAAGCTGACCCGCAGAGCGCCGTCCAGCAGGGCTTTGGGCAGCTTCAGGGCGGCGAAGACGTGGCTGGGCCTGCCCCGGTGGCAGGCGGAGCCGGAGGAGAGGTACACCCCCCGGTCACTCAGGAAGCGGACCACCACCTCGCTCTTGTAGCCGGGCAGGGAGATGGGCAGGATGTGGGGCGCACCGTCGGGAACCAGGACCTCCGCTTCGGGTATCTCCCGGGCCAGCCGGTCCAGGGTATAGGCTTTCAGCTCCGCCATGCGGGTGGTGTCCTCCTGAAAGGAGACGGCTCCCAGCCGGGCGGCGGCGGCGAAGGCGGCAATCTGAGATGTGGCCTCGGTGCCCGAGCGGTAGCCGCCCTCCTGGCCTCCCCCCCGGATGAGGGGGGGCAGCCGCACACCCTTGCGCACATACAGCGCCCCCACCCCCTTGGGGGCGTGAATCTTGTGGCCGCTGACAGACAGCAGGTCCACCCCCAGCTCTCGGGGGGTAAAGGGCACCTTTAAAAAGCCCTGGACCGCGTCGCAGTGGAGCAGGGCGGGACAGCCCGCCCTTTTGATGGCTTGGGCCACCTCTTTTACAGGCAGGACGGCGCCCAGCTCGTTGTTCACCAGCATCATGGACACCAGCGCCGTGTCCGGCCGGAGAGCGGCCGCCGCCTGGGCGGGGTCGATGCGCCCCCGGCGGTCGGGCTGGAGGTAGGTCACCTCATAGCCCTGCCGCTCCAGGGCCTTGATGGGCTCCAGCACGGCGGCGTGCTCGATGGCGGTGGTGATGATGTGCTTCCCCGCCCGGCGGTTGCACTCCAGCGCCCCGGAGATGGCCCAGTTGTCACTCTCCGAGCCGCAGGAGGTGAAATAGACCTCCTCCGGCCCGCAGCCCAGGGCTCCGGCCAGGTCGGCCCGCCAGCCCTTCATTCGGTCCGCCGCCTGTTTTCCCAGGGCGTATTGAGACGAGGGGTTGCCCCAGCCCTCGGTCATGGCCTCCAGCGCCGCCTGGGCGGCCTCGGGCCGCACCGGCGTGGTAGCGGCGTTATCCAAATAGTGGAACATGGCGTCCACCTCCCGAAATTGTAGTCAGTATCGGCTATTCTATGCCCTTCCCGGGGGAAAGTCAATCCCTTTTTGCCCGTCTTTCACATTGTCGTACAGCCCGGCCACGGGTGTGTCCTATTCGCAGATTTTATGTAGGGGCGGACATTGTCCGCCCGCGGGCGCACACTGTGCGCCCCTACAAATCGTGCCAATTCCCCTGACTGTGATAAAATGCGCGGTAGGACACCCCCCGGCCACAAAACACTTGCCAGGGTCGAAAAAAGACAGTATAATATCCCCGCGAAAATTTTTTTTCAAACCCGGGAACCTTTTTCGTTTTTGCTCGTCAAACCTCACAGAACCCAAAGAGGGTCAATTATAGCCCAACAGAAAAGGAGTTACTTATTATGAAAAGACGTATCTTTGCGGCGGTGCTGGCCACCGCCATGGCCCTGTCCCTGGCCGCCTGCGGCGGCGGAAACGGCGGCGGCAGCTCCTCCTCCAACCCGGGGAACGGCTCCGACGTGAGCGTCATCGCCCCCGGCGGCAGCTCCAGCCAGCCCGACGGTTCCACCCCCGACGGCTCTCAGCCCGACGCATCCAACCCCGACGGCTCCCAGCCTGACGCCTCCAACCCCGGCGGCTCAAGCAGCAGCGGAGACCTCCAGCCTATCCCCACTGTCACCATCACCCTGAATAAGACGGAGGTCAAGCTGACCAAGGCTGGGGCCGCCTTCCAGCTGCGCTACACCACCGAGCCCGACACCGACGGCATCGCCACCTTTACCTCCAGCAATCCCAAGGTGGCCACCATCGACGAGAGCGGCAATATCAAGGCCGTGGCCCCCGGCAAGGCCACCATCACCGTGGAATACGACGGCGCAAAGGCCACCTGTTCCGTCACCTGCGACTGGAAAGAGGAGACCAAGCCTGAGCAGAAACCCGATCCCAAGCCTGATCCCAAGCCCGACGGCAGCGGCAGCGGTTCCTCCTCCGGCTCCGGCAGTTCCAGCAGCACCCCCTCCACCAACGTGGACCTGTCCGCCTTCTACAGCACCATCACCGGCAAGTATGAATTTGGCTTCCTGGAGCTGGCCGACAGCGGCCTGCTGGATCAGTACTATGCCGGTCTCACCGGCGTCAGCTCCGAGCAGATGCTGGTATACATCTGCATGATGTCCATGAACAACGGCGAGTTCGGCCTGGTTCAGGTGAAGGACAGCAAGGACGTGGACACCGTGAAGGGTATCTTCCAGGCCCGCATCAGCTATATGGCGGGCGACGGCAACGGCCCCGGCGGCGCGCAGTACCCTATGGCTATGGACCAGTGGGAGAATAACTCCCGTATTGTCTCCAACGGCAACTATGTGATGATGATCGTCCATGAGAACTGCGACGATATCGTCAACGAATTTAACGCCCTGTTTTAAGGCATCCTGAGTAGGGGCCGCCGCCCGCGGCGGCCCTTTTCGCCTGTAGGGCGCGACGACCCCGGCGCGCCGTCAAACCCGGTCCGCCCCCTGAGAATGGCGGGCCGGGGTCTCCTGAGAATGGCGGGCCGAGGTCTCCTGAGAATGGCGGGCCGAGGTCGTCCCGCCCCACAAGGGCTTCCATAAAATACTCCGTGAGGTGTCCGCTATGGTCTTTTCCACCCCCATTTTCATGTTTTATTTCCTGGTCCTCACCCTGTTCCTGTACTATATCGTCCCCCGCAGGGGGCGCAATGTGGTGCTGCTGGCCTCCTCTCTGTTCTTCTACTGGTGGGGGGAGCGGGCCTATGTGTCTATCATGTTCCTGTCCACCGCCATCGACTACACCCACGGTCTTCTGGTGGAGCGGTGCAAGGCCAGAGGGAACGACAAAGGCGCGAAAATGGCGGTGGCCTCCTCCATCGTGTTCAACCTGGCCCTGCTGTGCTTCTTCAAGTACTGGGACTTCATCGCTGGCTCCCTCCAGTCGGTGGGGCTCACCTTTATGCCGGTGCTGGGGGTCCACCTTCCCATCGGCATCTCCTTCTACACCTTCCAGACCATGAGCTACACCATCGACGTCTACCGCGGCGACGCCCGGGCCCAGCGGAACATCCTCAACTTCGGCACCTTTGTGACCCTGTTCCCCCAGCTCATTGCCGGCCCCATCATCAAGTACAAGGACCTGGGGGACCAGATCGACCGGCGGGACTACTCCGCAGATAAATTTTCCTCCGGGGTGCAGATCTTCATGGTGGGCCTGGCCAAAAAGCTGCTCATTGCCAACAACGTGGGCATGCTTTGGGACAGCTACAAGGCCATGGCCCCCGCTGAGCTGACGGTGGCCGGGGCCTGGCTGGGGGTGCTGGCCTTCACCTTCCAGATTTACTTCGACTTCTCCGGCTACTCCGACATGGCCGTAGGCCTGGGCCGGATGCTGGGCTTTGAGTTCCTGCCCAACTTCAACTACCCCTATATCTCCAAAAGCATCACCGAGTTCTGGCGGCGGTGGCACATCTCCCTGTCCACCTGGTTCCGGGAGTATCTGTATATCCCCCTGGGGGGCAACCGCCGGGGGAAGGGCCGGCAGGTGTTTAACCTGCTGGTGGTCTGGGCCGCCACCGGCATCTGGCACGGGGCCAACTGGACCTTCCTGTTCTGGGGGCTGTACTTCTTCGTCCTGCTGATGGTGGAGAAGTTCCTCCTCCTCAAGCCGCTGAAGAAGGCCCCCGCCATTGTGGGGCATGTTTACACCCTGTTTCTGGTCATGGTGAGCTGGGCCATCTTCGCCATTGAGGACCTGGGCCATCTGGCCAGCTACCTGCGGGTTATGTTCGGTCTCGGGGGCGTCCCTCTGGCAGACGGGACCTTTGGCTACTACCTGACCAGCTTCCTGCCCGTCCTGTGCGTGGCCGCGGTGGCATCCACTCCCCTGGGCCGGGCAATTTACCGCAACATGGGCACAAGAGCCCAACAGGCCGTCTGCACCGTACTGGTGGCCGCCGGGCTGCTGGTATGCACCGCCTACCTGGTGGCCGGCACCTACAACCCCTTCCTGTACTTTAACTTCTAAGGAGGCGCAATCATGTCGAAAAAGTTCAACATTTTCCTCTCTGCCCTGTTCTGCGCCTTCATCGGCGGAGTATTTGTAATCAGCACCATTCTGCCCGACCGGGAGAAGTCCGAGCTGGAGAACCGCTTCCTGCAAAAGCCGCCCAAGCTGACGGTGGAAAACCTCACGGACGGCAGGTTTATGAAAAACGCGGAGGACTACGTCTCCGACCACATTGTGGGCCGGGACTTCTGGGTGGCCGCCAAGGCCTGGAGCGAGCGGCTGTCCGGCAAAAAAGAGAACGAGGGGGTCTACTTTGGAAAGCAGGACACCCTTATCAACCGGGTAAAGGACCCCGACCCGTCCAAGCTGGAAAAGGATATGGGCTATGTGGACGCCCTGGTGGGCAACGTGTCTGTCCCGGTGTACTTCGGCCTGATCCCCTCCGCCGCGGAAATCTGGAAGGACCGGCTCCCGGAGGGCGCTCCCACCGCCGACGAGAAAGCGGCCATTAACCGGCTGTATTTCTCCACCGGAGCCTCCACCATCGACCTGTACGCCGCCCTGGCCCCCCACAGCGGGGAGGACATCTACTATCGCACCGACCACCACTGGACCAGCCTGGGGGCCTTCTACGGGGCCAACGCCATCTTCGAGGCCCTGGGCCTGGAGCCCATCGACCTGGCGGACTACCAGAAAACCACCGTCACCGACCAGTTTAACGGCACCAGCTTCTCTACCTCCGGGGTGCGCTGGCTGCCCCCCGACACCATCGACGCCTATGTCCCCAACGAGGGGATCAGGGTGACCTCCTACTTCAAGGGCACCCCCGAGGAGGGCAGCCTCTATGTGGACAGCTACCTGGCGGAAAAGGACAAGTATTCCTATTTCCTGGGGGGCCGTCAGCCCCTGTGCGTGGTGGAAAAGGAGGGGAGCACCGGCCCCAGGGTCCTCGTTGTCCGGGACTCCTATTCCGACTCCCTCACCCCCTTCCTCACCCAGCGGTTTTCTGAGGTCCACCTCATCGACCCCCGGGACAACCGGACCAGCATCAAGAGCTACGTGGAGAACAACAGCATCGACCTGGTGATTGTGCTCTACAGCTTCGCCAATTTCACCACCGACGCAAATCTGTTCCTGCTGGGCAGATAAAGTAAGGTCAGGAATCCTCAGGGATTCCTGACCCATTTTTTATGATTTTCAGCTGTTTTCTCAGGAATACTGGTAAAACAGAGAGGCAAACCCGCCGGAATGGACCATGCAGGCCCCTTCGCTTTTTACCGCGCCGCTTTTCAGCAGGTCGCACATCCCCCAGACCGTCTTACTGGTGTAGACGCGCTCCAGGAAAATCCCCTCCGTCTGGGCCAGGTGCTCCACCATCCCGTCGGATTGGGATGTGGATATCCCCCAGCCGCCGCCCCGGTAGTCCCCGTGGACCGTCATGGCCCGCTGGACGGGGACCTCCGGCTGTAGGCCGGTCAGTTCCGTTATCCCCTGGAACAGTCCGTTTAAAATACCTTCCAGTTCCTCCACCGGATTTTCCACGGTAATCACATGGACGTGAAAGGGCGCACCCAGCAGGGCGGTCCCAAACACCACCCCGGCCGCCAATCCGCCATTGCCGCCGGGCACAAAGAGGTCGGTTATGGGCCGCTCCTCCATGTGCCTGTACAGCTCCAGAGGGAGGTGGATATACCCCACGGCCCCTCGTGGCGTGGTGGCGCCGTTCTCAATGACCCAGGGGGAGGCCCCCTGCGCCCTCAGCTCCTCTGCCAGCCGGTCCACATAGGCGCTCCGCTCCGCCGCGGAAACCGAGCCGATGTAGTGCTCCTCCACATGGACCAGCTGGTTGAGCACCATGTTCCCCCTCCGCGCCTGCGGCTCCGGGTTATTGTGGACCAGAAGACAGCGCAGGCCCAGCCGGCAGCAGGCGGCCGCTGCAATGGAACAGAGGTTGGAGTTCTCCATTCCGGAAGCGATGATCGTGTCACATCGGCGCTCCATGGCCTCGCCCAGCAGATATTCCAATGGGCGCACCTTGTTGCCGCCAGGGCCCAGGCCGTTCAGGTCATCCCGCTTTATGTAAATGGGGCCGGCGTTCAGCTCCTCCTCCAGCCGGTACAGCCGCTCCACCGGTGTCTCGAAGGAACAAAGAAGCTTCCTGGGCAGCCTGGCCAGTGCCCGCTCAATTTCTGCAATGGTCATATGCGCTCATTCCCTTTCCTTTTTTTATACTTTTGTATACAGTTTTCCTTCACATTAAAAACACGGCGGTACCTTGCCGGAATTTCCCGGGACGGTCACGGCTCCCCGTCCACTGCCTTCTTTGCGGCCTCCAGGTCGTTGGCCACCACCATCAGGACGGTGCTGCCCTTTACGTCTATGTAGGCGTCCTTCAGCTTGGGGACCTCTGCCAGACGGTATCCGTAGTCCTCGTTGGCGTCGATCTGGCCCTGGACGTAGTCCTCCAGCGCCTTTTGGGCGTCCTTGGCGTGGGCCTCGCTGTCCAGCACCAGCACCGCGCCCTCCTCGCAGGTGGCCCCGGCGGAGCGCAGCACGGCGCAGTCCTTCAGGTCCTCCCGGTCCAGTCCGTAGCTCTCCAGCCGGTACAGGGCGGAAAAGGCGGTGTCGGCGTCCAGCTCCTCCAGGGTCTCGGAGAAGGCGCCGGCCTCCGCCATGGCCTGGACGTCCGCCGGCTTGTAATCGCCGGAGCCTTTTCCGCCGCAGGCCGTCATGCCCAGGCTCAGCGCCAGAGCCAGCGCAATCGTCAAGAGCTTTTTCATCCTTGTCCACTCCCATCCACAGTTGATGTGTCCGGCCCGGCCGGCTGGGGGACCTCCACCGGGGGAGGCCCGTCGGGGTACAGCGTGTCGAACTCCACCGTGTGGGTCCTCAGATACTCCAGCCACTGCTGGCAGGACTCCTTATAGAGATGTACGCCGTCCCGGCTGTACCCCTCGGGCAGGGAGCCGTTTTCGTCCGCGAAGGCCTCGTACACGTTTACGTAGGCCACCTTTTTCTCCTCCGCCACCTGCTGCATCAGCTGGTTGTAGATCCGCAGGTGGTCGTTGGTCAGGTAGTCGTGGCCGGTGGCGGCCAAGTACTGCGCCTCATTCACCGGGATCAGGCCCTGGATGTAGATAACCGCGTTGGGCTGGACCCGGCGGACCTCGTCGATGGCGGCGCAGAATTTTTCATAATAGCCCTTGTCGTTGTTGTAGCCCAGCTCGTTGACCCCCAGGGCGATGTAGACCTTGCCGTACTGCTTCAGGGCCAAGGCCTCCAGGGGGGTGTATTTCTCCCCGTCGATGGTCAGGGATTTCCGCTCGGCCAGCTTGAAGATGGACACGCCGTTGGCGGCCAGATTTTCGCCGGTGCCAATGCCGCTGTAGAGCATAAAACCGTCGGTGCGGGAGTCGCCCACAAAGGCGGCGTCGTCAAAGTAGCTGTTTTCCACCGGCTCCCCCTCGGGGACGGGCTGGGAGAAGTCGTAGAGCGGGGCCTTGGGCTCGGCGGGAACCTCGGGCGGGTCCTGAGATGTGCTCACATCCGGCTCGCTGGCGCTCCCCCCGCCGGACCCGCTGCCAACGTGGGCGGCGCCCGGATTTTTTTCTGCTCCGTCGTAGTATTTCAGAAAGAAAATTGCCGCCGCGGCGGCCGCGGCTACCACTGCCGCAATCACAATCATGGCAATTTTGTGGGACCGGGCAACCCGTTTTCCCTGATAATTACCGGGCATTTATATACACCTCCAAGCTGGAGACAAACAGAAGTCTGTTTAAACCGTTCTTAATCAGGATATCATATTTTCGACAAATTGCAAGTGACAAAACCGTTACAAATATTCCCTTTTTCTGGAACAAAAGACCCGGCCCCGCCGGGGGCCGGGGAAAGCCTGTTTCCGGGGCTAAACCGCCCTGCGGATCAGTCCCACGCCGATGGGGGTGGGGCCGGTGTGCACCCCGATGGTCACGCCGATCTGGTAAGGGTGCTTCACCTCGGGCCGATCGGCACCCAGCTCCAGAAGGCCGCTGTAGATAGTCTGGGCAAAGGCCGCGTGCTCCTCCCGGTCCAGGCCGAAGCCGGTGGCCAAGCGGTAATGGTCCAGGTCGATCTCCTCCTGCTTCAGGTGGCGGAAAAAGAGCTCCCGCACCCGGACCAGCGACTTCTTCCGCCCCTGGGCGATGCCGTCGGAGACAAGGCCCGCGTCCTTATAGCCGATGAGGGGCTTCACCTTCAGCAGGGCGCCGGTGGCGGCAGCCGCCCGGCCGATGCGTCCGCCGTGGCGGAGGTAGTCCAGGTCGCTGGTGGTGAAAAAGATGCGTCCGGTGGCGGGCAGGGGCTTCAGCGCCTCCACCGCCTCCTCCAGCGTATAGCCCGCGTCCCGGAGGGCGGCCGCCTCCTCCACAAACATGCCCTGGAGAACGGTGGCCAGGGTGGAGTCCACCACCTGCACCCGGGCCTGGGGGAACTCCTCCCGCAGCTCCTCCGCCGCGTTGCAGGCCGACTGGTAGGAGCCGCTGAAGGCGGCGTTCAGGCAGATGCACAGGATGGGCATGTCCTGGGCCGCCAGAGGCCGGAAGGCCTCCAGATAGTCCTCCATGGTGGGCATGGAGGTCTTGGGGAACACCCCGGGGCGGTCCGCCATCATCTGATAAAACCGGTGGGTGGGGATATCCCGCTCTTCGCGGTAATAGGGCTCGTCCTCAAAGCCCACGTAGTAGGACACCATCCCCACGTTCAGCTGCTCCAACCGTTCCCGTCCCAGGTCGCAGGAGCTGTCACTGACAATATGGAACTTCATATTGCTCTCCTTTATTTCGTGGCCCGCCTCTCCCGGCGAGCCGTGACCGGGCCCGCTGCCCGGTGGGTAATAGTGTAATTATAGCGCAAACGGCGGGAAAACTCAACCACAATTTTACACCCCGGCGGGGCGGCCCGCAGCCGGGGGCCGTCTTTTCCATAAAATACGAATAAATATCAGAAAATCAGGAAAAAACTGTTGCGTCCCCCGGGGAAGTGTGGTATACTACCAAGGCATTATGCGTGGGAGTGCGGATTTTCCGCCCGGTGCCCGGGTGTTCCGGGTTGGCGGAGGACATGATGCCCCCAGAAGATCAACTGAAAAACAGGAGGAAACAAACTATGGCAGTCGTATCTATGAAGCAGCTGCTGGAGGCCGGCGTACACTTCGGCCACCAGACCCGCCGGTGGAACCCCAAGATGGCCACCTACATCTACACCGAGCGCAACGGGATCTATATTATTGATCTCCAGAAGACGGTGAAGAAGCTGGAGGAGGCCTACAACTTCGTCCGCTCCCTGGGCGAGAAGGGCGAGACCCTGCTCTTTGTGGGCACCAAGAAGCAGGCCCAGGAGGCCATCCGCGAGGAGGCCAGCCGCGTGGGTATGTACTGGGTGAACGCCCGCTGGCTGGGCGGCATGCTCACCAACTTCAAGACCATGCGGGGCCGCGTGGACCGTCTGGCCCAGCTGAAGAAGATGCAGGAGGACGGCACCTTCGACATGCTGCCCAAGAAGGAAGTTATCAAGCACATGGGCGAGATCGCCAAGCTGGAGAAGTACCTGGGCGGCGTTACCGAGATGCGCAAGCTCCCCGGCGCCCTGTTTGTGGTGGACCCCCGCAAGGAGCGCAACGCCATCAACGAGGCCCGCAAGCTCCACATCCCCATCGTGGCCATCGTGGACACCAACTGCGACCCCGACGAGATCGACTACGTGATTCCCGGCAACGACGACGCCATCCGCGCCATCAAGCTGATTTCCTCCGTCATGGCCAACGCCATCCAGGAGGGCAAGCAGGGCCAGGACGCCGCCCCCGCTGAGGAGGCCGCTCCCGCCGCCGCTGAGTAAGAGCTATTTGTGTAGGGCGTGACGACCCCGGCACGCCGCCCGGACGAACGACGGCGTGCGGCGCGCCGAGTCGTCGCGCCCTGCGTCAATTCTGATATTCACCCATCAATGATTTGGAGGTAATTTATTATGGCAATTTCCGCAAAAGACGTGCAGAAGCTGCGCGAGATGACTGGTGTAGGCATCATGAACTGCAAGAACGCCCTGGTGGAGGCCGACGGCGACTTTGACAAGGCCATCGAGCTGCTGCGCGAGAAGGGCCTGGCCGCTCAGGTGAAGAAGGCCGGCAAGGTGGCCGCCGAGGGCGTGTCCTTCGCCATCGTGGCCGACAACGGCGTGGGTGTGATCATCGAGGTCAACTCTCAGAGCGACTTCGTGGCCAAAAACGCCGTCTTCCAGGGCTTTGTCAAGGACGTGGCCACCGCCGTCGCCACCCAGGACCCCGCCGACGTGGAGGCCCTGAAGAACTGCACCTACCCCGGCACCGACCGCACCATCGCCGACGTTACCGCCGACAAGGTGCTGGCCATCGGCGAGAACATTCAGCTCCGCCGCTTCGTCCGCTACGCTGAGGGGGTCAACGTGCCCTATATCCACATGAACGGCAAGGTGGCCGTGCTGGTCAATCTGGCCGTGGAGGGCATCGACGCCGATAAGGTGGTGGAGCTGGGCAAGGATGTGGCCATGCAGATTTGCGCCATGAACCCCACCTATCTGGACAAGTCCGACGTGAGCCAGGAGGTTCTGGACAAGGAGAAGGAAATCCAACTGGCTCAGCTGGCCAACGACCCCAAGATGGCTTCCAAGCCCGAGAAGGTAAAGGAAGGCATCGTTATGGGCAAGATGGGCAAGTACTTCGAGGAGAACTGCCTACTCCAGCAGGCCTTCGTCAAGGAGAACAAGATCTCCGTGGAGAAGCACGTGGCCGCCGTGGCCAAGGAGTTGGGCGGCACCATCACCGTGAAGGCCTTCACCCGCTTCGCCACCGGTGAGGGCATCGAGAAGGCCGAGGACGACTTCGCCGCCGAGGTCGCCTCTATGATTAAGTAAAAGCGGTTACAGGACACAAAAGCCCGGTGCGTAAGCACCGGGCTTTGCTCATGCCTTCTCAATCAGCGCCACCGCGTGGGCGACCATACCCTCACCGGAACCGGTGAAGCCCAGGCCCTCCTCGGTGGTGGCCTTCACATTGACCTGCCCGGGGTCCACCCCCATGGCCCGGGCCAGGTTGTCCCGCATTTGCGGGATATGGGGGGCCAGCTTGGGCCGCTGAGCCAGGACGGTGGCGTCCACGTTGCCCACGGTAAACCCTCGCTCCCTCAGCAGCGCGGTCACATGGGCCAGCAGCCTCAGGCTGTCCGCTCCGGTGTAGGCGGGGTCGGTGTCGGGGAAGTGCCGTCCGATGTCCCCCAGGCCCGCCGCACCCAGCAGGGCATCCATCACCGCGTGGGTGAGGACGTCGGCGTCGGAGTGGCCCAGCAGGCCCCGCTCCCAGGGGATATCCACCCCGCCTAAAATCAGCTGCCGCCCCTCCACAAGGCGGTGGACGTCGTAGCCGTGGCCGATTCTCACTCCCTGCATCGCCACTCCCCCTCCTCCACTCTGGCCTGAAGGATGGCCTCCCCCAGGATCAGGTCCAGGGGAGTGGTAATCTTGATGTTCTCCCGGCTGCCGCTGGTGAGGGTCACCCGCATGCCCAGCCGCTCCACCGCGCCGCAGTCGTCGGTGAGCAGCTCGCCATCCTCCATGGCCTTCTGGATGGCGCCCCGGATAAGGCCGGCCTCAAAGACCTGGGGGGTCTGCACCGCCCACAGCTGGGAGCGGTCCACCGTCTCCACCACCAGGCCGTCCTCGGTGCGCTTGACAGTGTCGGTGAGGGGGATGGCCGGGGCGACTGCCCCGGTGAGGGCGGCGCGGGCCACCGTGTCTCGGATGATCTCCTGGGTCACCAGGGGGCGAGCCCCGTCGTGGATGGCAATCAGGCCGGCCTCGGGGTCCACCTCCCTCAGCCCGGCCTGGACCGAGTGAATGCGCTCCTGTCCGCCCACAATCACCTTGCGCACCTTGTCCAGGTTGAAATCTTTGCACAGCCGGCCCACATCCACCACCAGGTCCTCCCGGGCCACCACAACAATCTCGTGGATGGCCGGGCAGTCCTGAAAGGCGTAGAGGGTGTGGACCAGCACGGGCAGCTCCCCCAGGGGGGCCAGCACCTTGTCGATGCCCCCCATCCGCCGGGCCAGCCCTGCGGAGACAATTACCGCCGAGCACCTGGGCTCCTCGGGCTTCTTCTTTTTGAACAGAGACAGCAGACCTGCCATGCCCCTCACTCCTTATCCGTCAATTTTTTCCCGCGCACCGCGTCCAGAATTTTTTCCTGGGGCACCAGTTCTTCCGTCCGGCCGGTGTCCGTGGCGCTGGTACACTCGAAGCACGTCCAGCCCCGGACGTTCCAGTTTATCATATCAATGTCGTCAAAGAGGTCGTAATCCGGGTCCATAATCTCGTGCATCTCCACCCAGCAGCCGCAGTCCTGCTCTGACAGCGGGTCGGAGAAGTCCAGAAAAACCATGGAGTTGGGGCAGGCCCAGTAGCAGCCCCAGACGGCCAGCAGATTGGTGGCCGCGTCGTAAGCCACGCCGGTCCAGATGAAGGTCTCCTCCCCCTGCCGGCCGTCCAGCGGCCAGGATTTTTCTGGAATGTAGTGCATCGTCCGCCCGG
The DNA here is from genome assembly GCA_910585815.1 of uncultured Oscillospiraceae bacterium. Taxonomy (GTDB): domain Bacteria; phylum Bacillota; class Clostridia; order Oscillospirales; family Oscillospiraceae; genus Lawsonibacter. The sequence continues at coordinate 47,297 of CAJUFJ010000006.1, forward strand.
TTTCCACCTCTAAGACGCTGTAGCCGTACAGGTCCTCCCGGAAGACCAGGTAGTGGTTTCCGTTGGCGTGGGGAAGGAGCCGGTAAAACTCCCCGTCGTCGTTGATATTGTCCCAAGTATACACCACCTGGCCCCCGCTGTCCAGCAGCTGGTGCCGGGCGGCGCGGTAGAGGCCCCCCTGGTAACGGCTTGTGCGCACCGTCCAGCCCTGGGGGAGCTCCGGCTCCTTCCCAGGGCGCTGGCAGAGGCAGTCCTCCGAAAAGAGAAAGGCGTGCTCCTGGCGGAAGCTCTGATACTGAGGGGTGTGGTAGACGTTCATGGGCTCCTCCTCAGGTCTGTTGGTGGTGCATAGAGATCACTTGGCAGTCGGGGCAGATCTCGATGTACAGGGTGCCCTCCATGTAGTCCAGGCTGTCCCACTGAATCTGGGCCAGGTACTTCATGGTCTTCCCGCAGTCGGGGCAGGGGTAGTAGTTGGCGTCCTGAATCCAGTTGGCAAAGCCGCCCACCGTGCTCAAATCGTCGAAGTGAGCGCCGTAGAACAGGGGGACAGGCTCCATCCCCAGGACATAGGGGTTGCCGGCATACTCCTCCATGCCCCAGTCACCGTCGTCCTCCTCTCCCGCTCCGTAGGAGTAGGGGAATGCCGCTTCGCTCCTGCCGTCCAAGGTAAAGCGGGAGTAGGCCGGCTCCTCCCAGGGGACGCAGTTGGGACAGCAGGTGGCGGTAATCACGCCGTCCAGCCCCAGGAAGTTCAGCCGCGCATCCCGGCCGTCCAGGGTCAGAATGTCCACCACCCGCCCCTTGCAGTGGGGACAGCGGTCCTCCCTGGGGCGGAAGACCTGGGCGGCCTTGTCTCTGCTCCGGTCCCCCTTGATGAGGGGGTAGCAGGTGTCGAAGTTGAGCTGCCGCCGGTTCCCCGCCTTGTCGAAGGTCCAGCCGCCGGTATGGGCGTAGACCGAGGGGTCCACATACAGCTTTTTCCGCCAGGGACGGGGGTGCTCCTCCAGCTCCCGGAAGACCTCCAAAACCCGACTGTCCCCCTGCATGGCCAGACAGCACAGCAGATGGCCGGCTATATTGGGGTCCTTTGTCTCCAGCAGAGCCTGAATCAGTCCGTCCCGCACGTCCTCCGGGGCGCGGTAATACAGCTCCGCCGGATCATAAATCTCCGCCTTCAGGGCGGCCCTGGCCAGCTCCGGGGAGCAAATCCCATGACAGTGCAGCAGATTCAAAAAATCCCCGTCCCAAGAGTTCTCCTCCAGCCGTTCCACATGCTGAATCAGACCGTTCAGCTTCTCCTGAATCTGTTCCGGCGTCCAGGCCATTACCTCCCGGCGCTCCTGCTCCGCCTTGCAGCTCCAGCACAGCCCCTTGTAGCGCAGCTCCCGGCCGCATTCCGGACAGTGGTACATCCCGCTCATGCTTTCCGCTCCCTTTCTCAGTATACAAAATATGGCGGCCTTTTCATTCCCATTCGGAACAAAAAAGCCGCCCTGATTCTTGAAGCATTCATGCCAGTGCGGTGTTCAGCTCCTCCTCCACCGACTCGTAGCTGACGCTTTTGGACAGCACGATCTCGGAAATGAGAATCTGCCTGGCGGAGTGGAGCATCTTCCGCTCCCCGGTGGACAGCCCCCGCTTCTGGTCCCGGATGGTCAGGCCCTTGATGACCCGGGCCACCTCAAACAGGTCGCCGCTTTTCATCCGCTCCATATTTTCCCGATAGCGGTGGTTCCAGTTCGCCGTCATCTCCACCTGAATCTCGGGGATGGCGGCCAGCACACGGTCGGCCTGCGCTTCGTCCACCACCGGACGCACACCGATCTCCTCGCAGTTCTCCGTGGGGACCATCACCACCATGGACCGGTTGGGCAGCTGAAGGATGTAATAATCCCGCACCACGCTGTCCACCGTCTTCTGGACAATGCTCTCCACCACGCCCGCCCCATACATGGGGTGAACCACCTTATCCCCGATCTGGTACACCTGCTACCTCACTTTCTCTCATCCGACGTTCGGCCTTTTCCAGTTCGATCCGATTTAAACTATCTGTATTATAACAATTTTATCCTATTTTTGCAAGGGAAAATCCAGCCGAAGAAAAATTTTTCTCCGAAATTTTCCAAGTTTTTTCCCGCCGGGCACAAAAAACTGCGGAGGACTCATACCCCCGCAGTTTTTTGTATGGATGATTATTACTCCGCGTCCAGATAGGCGTCAAAGATTCTGACTTGTGGAGTCGTCGAACCGTGCTCCTCCCAGACCGATGTCGGCGATACCCCAAACTTAAGTTCATTGGTTTTAAACAGCGGGACCGTGACGGTCTTGGGGACCGCACCTCCGGTGATGGCGAATTTGCCCAGGAGAGCGCCGTCGTCCCCTTTGACCCACAAGTAGCCATCCTCTTTGGAGTAGTAGCTGAACGTCAGCGTGTCATGTTTGCCCAACAAATTGTACGAAATCTCGTTTACCTCCCACCAGCCGCAGTTCAAAAAGATCCAATGGTTTTGGGTAACACCCCCAATAGTCTCGGTTCTATTATCCGCAGTGGTAACTTGCCCTCCAAAGGAAGCGTTCTCCAGCAGCCTATGATAAATGCTGTAGTTCTCAATCAGGTCGATGCCGCTAGGCTGCTTACCCAGCAGGACGGACTGAGTGGCCTGATCCCAGCCCACGTCCACGCCCAGCAGGCCGGCGATGGAGCGAACAGGCAGATAGGTAGTGCCGTTGTAGGTGATGGGGTAGGTGCGCACGCCGCTGGCGTCGGTCAGGACCTGGGCCTCGCCGTCCAGCTTGAGGGTGATGTCAGCGTTGAGAAAGGCCTTGATCTCCTGGAGACCGCCGGCCGCCGCCGCTCCGGCGGTAAAGCTGATCACAGCGGTCACGGTCATGCACAGGGTCAGGATGAGAGCCAGGGTTTTCTCTTTCATGTTGATTCCTCCTGTTTTTTACTGTTTCGAACGCCCTTACCTTTTGCTTGCAAAAGGTAAGGAGAGCGCTCTCCTTACCTTTTGCTTGCAAAAGGTAAGGAGAGCGCTCTCCTGGGATTATTGTACAACATTCCTCCAGAGATTGCAACTGTAAAGTTACAAAAACGGCCGCCCGATCAGGCGGCCGTTCTGCTTATTCTGATTACTCCTCCTCGGCGGACTCCTCATCCTCCTCGACGGGAGACTCCAGCAGGGCGCGGATGGACAGGGAAATCTTCTTGTTGTCCATGTCCACGTCGGTGATCTTCACATCCACCTTGTCGCCCTCGGCCACCACGTCGCCGGGCTTCTCCACCCGGTGGTCCGCCAGCTGGGAGATGTGAATCAGGCCGTCCACGCCGGGCACCACCTCGGCAAAGGCGCCGAAGGTCATCAGCTTGACGATACGCACGTTGGCGGTGTCGCCCACCTGATAGGTGGTGGTGAACACGGTCCAGGGGTCCTGGCTGTGGTCCTTCATGCCCAGGGAAATCTTCTTCTTATCCTTGTCGGCAGAGATGACGTACACGTCCACGGTGTCGCCCACCTTCACCACCTCGGAGGGGTGCTTAATGCGGCTCCAGGACAGCTCAGAGATGTGGACCATGCCGTCCACGCCGCCGATGTCCACGAAGGCGCCATAGGACGTCAGGGACTTCACGGTGCCGGTGTAGCGCTTGCCGTCCTCAATCTCGGCCCAGACCTTCTCCGCGGCGGCGGCCCGCTCGGCGCGGGTGACGCGGCTGATGGAACCGACGACCCGGCGGCGGGCGCGGTTCACCTCGGTGATGACCAGACGGACCTTCTGCTTGAGCAGCTCACTCATGGGAGTCTCACGGGGCAGACCGGTCTGGGAGGCGGGGACGAACACCCGCACGCCCTTGACGGAGACGACCACGCCGCCCTTGTTGTCCTCGGTGACAAAGCCCTCGACCACGGTCTCGTTCTCCCGGGCGGCCTCGATCTCCTCCCAGCCCTTGTTGATGTCCAGGCGGCGCTTGGACAGCTTGACCAGACAGTCCCGGTCGCTGACCTGCATGACGATGGACTCGATCTCGTCGCCCACCTTCACGATGTCCTCCACCTTCACGGTGGGGTCGTCGCTCAGCTCGGTGAGGGCGATGTAGCCAGGGTACTTGATGCCCAGCTCTACCTGGACTTCGGTGGGCGTGATGGCCACAACGGTGCCGGTAACCTTATCTCCATTATTCAAAATTTTGAAGGACTCCTCCAGCATCTCCTGGAAGGATTTGTCCATCTCTAAGATTTCTTCGCTCATTTTGTCAATGACCTCCTTTATTATCCACGCGGGCGTCGATGCGCCCGCCGTGATGCCGACCATATCCACTTGGGGCAGTTGGCTCAGGTCCAGGTCCTCCGCCCGTTCGATCAAACGGACGTGGGGACAGGACTCCCGGCAGATCTCCGCCAGCCGCCTGGTATTAGAGCTCTGCCTGTCGCCCACCACCACCATCAGACCGCATTGGGCGGCCAGCTGGCGGGCCTCCTCCTGGCGTTTGGACGTCGCTCCGCATATTGTATCAAAAAATTCCGCGTTTGTACATAGTTTTTTTGCTTTTTTCACGCAATTTTCCCAAATTTTCTTGGTGGAGGTAGTTTGGGAAACAAACGTGAGGGGCAGATTGTTGCGGTTTTCCCCAGTTTCCAGCCATTTTTCCAAATCTTTTTCCCCGGAAACCACCACCGGAGCCCTGCACCATCCCGCAATGGCCAGCACCTCGGGATGGTCGGGGGTTCCCACAATCACAGGCTGCCGGCCCCGATTTTCTGCCTCCGCTACAATTTTATGGATGTGGGTCACGTTGGGGCAGGTGGCGTCCAGCACTTCCACCCCCCGCCGGGCGAACTCCTCGTGGACGGCCCGGCTCTCCCCGTGGGAGCGGATAATCACCGCCGCCCCGTCGGGCACCTCCTCCGGGCTGTCCACCACCCGGAGCCCCTGGGCGGCCAGCCGCCGGGTCACGTCCCGGTTGTGGATCAGGGAGCCCAGCATGACGCAGGGCACGCCCCGGGCGGCCTGCTCCTCGGCCAGCTCCACCGCCCGGCGCACGCCGTAGCAGAAACCGGCCGACCTTGCCACTACGACCTTCATCCCACGCCCTCCCCCAGGGCCTGCACCCGGTCCATCAGGTCCCGGGCCATAACCTGGAGCTCCTCATTAGAGGGCTTGCGGCCCTCATACTCTGGATAATAGGGTTTCCCAATTACCACGGTATTACGCCGGAACCGCTTTTTTTTCCGCTGTATGTACACCGGCAGCAGGGGCACCCCCGTCCGGGTGGCAAAGAGGGCGGCCCCCACCTTGGCCTGGACGTCCTCCCCTTCATGGACCCGGGTGCCCTCGGGGAACATGAGCAGCTTGTCGCCCTCCTTGAGGAACTTCATGGCGGTGCGCACCGCCCGCACATCGGTGGTGTCCCGGTCCACGCCGAAGACGCCGGCCTTGCTCAAAATCCAGCCGATAAAGGGCAGGCGCATGATCTGCACCTTTGCCATGGCCCGCATGGGCCACCGGTAGCCGAAGGCGAAGACCACATAGAAGGGGTCGCCGGCGGTGGTGTGGTTGGGACAAATCACCGCCGGGCCCTCAGGGATGTTCTCCCGGCCCACCGCGTGGACCGGGTGGATCAGCCGGAAATAGGGCCACACGATGCAGTACAGCAGGTGAAAAAACCAGTCCATCCGCTTTTTCCGCTGCTCCGGCGTCTCCTTGGGCTTCTTGTCTGTTTTGACAGCTGTTTCTTCCATCACGGGCCGATCTTCTCCTTTACCAGGGACAGCAGGCAGCTCATGCTCTGCCCCAAATCTAAGTCGGTGGTGTCCAGCAGGACGGCGTCTGCCGCCTGTTTCAGGGGGGCGATGGGGCGGTGCTCATCCTGGTAGTCCCGTGCCCTGATGTCGTGGAGGATGGCCTCGTAGTCCGCCGCTTCCCCCCGCTGCTCCAGTTCCAGCAGCCGTCGCCGGGCCCGGGCCTCCGGGGCGGCGGTGAGGAATATCTTTACGTCGGCATCGGGCAGCACCACCGTGCCGATGTCCCGGCCGTCCATGACCACGCTGCTCTCCCGGGCCAGCTTCCGCTGGAACTCCAGCAGGAAGGCGCGCACCTCCGGGATGGCGGAGACCTGGGAGGCCGCCCCAGACACCTTGTGCCGCCGGATGGCTCCGCTCACGTCCTCCCCTTCCAGATACATCTTCTGCACCCCGTCCTCATAGCCCATGTGTATCTCCAGCCCCTCCAGCAGAGGGATAACCTGGGCCGGATCGGCAGGGTCCGCCTTTTCCCACAGCACCTTCAGCGCCACCGTGCGGTAGATGGCCCCGGTGTCCACATAGATATAGCCCAGCTGCTCCGCCAGCTTCCGGGCCAGGGTGCTCTTTCCCGCCCCGGCCGGGCCGTCGATAGCAATGCTTGTGAAATTCATGCTGATCGCTCCGTTTCCGCTTCATTATGGCTCCCTCTCTGAGGGAGCTGTCAGCCGAAGGCTGACTGAGGGAGTTCGTCTACTGGAAGGTTCCGCTCTACGGACTCCCTCCGTCACGGCTTCGCCGTGCCACCTCCCTCTAAGAGGGAGGCTTTACTGCTCTCTGCCCAGTAGATAATCCGCCGTCACGCCGAAGTAGTCGGCAAAGAAGTTCAAAGTTGTCGCGGGTACGTTTATATCTCCATATTCATATCGCTGGTAATTGCGCATAGTTATTCCCATCATGTCAGCCATATTTTGCTGCGTCAAGCCTTTTTCCTTACGCAGTTTCTTTAGCCGGTTTCCAAAGCCAATCAACAAATTTTTTTCCATAAAAATTTCCTTAACCCCTTGACGTATCAAAATATGTCATATATAATGAATGTATCATTTTTTGTCATGACAGGAGATATCATTATGACAGACTTCATGCGTTGGATGTACGACCATTATATCAAACCCAACATCGAAAGCCAACCCATAGACGAAGGCGAGGCCTTGCAGATCGACCTGCTAAACAACGTGCTCAATCCTCAGATGCAAAAAAACCTTCAGGAAGTCCTGGCCATTTACGCCACACAGAGCTTCCGCCTGGGGGTGCGCACCGGGATTGCGCTGGACAGCGACCTGGGCTAGGAGACGAAGTATTTCGGCTCCACATGCTCACACAGCCACACGCCGTTTTCCGAGCGGTAGAATCCCACCCCATCCCGGACCATGGCCGCCGCGTCGATGGTGATGACCGCCGGGATACCGTGGCGCTTGCCCACCGCCATGGCCGTCTCAAAGTCCCCCGACAGGTGGACATACTGCCGACTCATTCTTCGGATGCCCTCCCCCTGAATGGCGGGGAGAAAACGGGTGGCGGTGCCGTGGTAGAGATACTTGGGCGGCTCCGCCGCTTTCAGCTCCACATCCACCCGCACCGAATGGCCCTGATTGGCCCTGATTTTGGTGTGGTCTTCGTTAAAAGCGTACCGCTGTTTGCTGTTTTCCCGGACAATACGCTCCAGTGTATCCATATTGATCTTCCGCCCCGTGCGGTTCACCCCAGCCAGCAGGGCATCCACGTCGGCCCAGCCGTGCCCGTCCAGGGTAATCCCCGCCGCGTGGGGGTCGTGGCGCAGGACCAGGCTCAAAAATCGGCCCAGCTTTACATCAGAATTGCTTTGATTCATCGCTTTCTCCCAAATATGCCGCGGCGCCCTCTCCCGCCGCCCGGCCGGTGGCCCAGGCGATTTGCAGGTTAAACCCGCCGGTGTAGGCGTCCACGTCCAGCATCTCCCCGGCGAAAAACAGGCCGGGGATTTTCTTGCTCATCATGGTTTTCGGGTCCACCTCAGAGACCTTCACCCCTCCGGAGGTGACGATGGCCTCGTCGATGGGCCGGGGGCCGGACACCGCCACGGGGAAGCATTTGAACAGCTCCAGCAGCCGGCGGCGCTCCTGCTTGGTCAGGTCGTGGGCCTTTTTGTCCCCGGGGATGGCGGCCCGCTCCAGCAGGACGGGCACCAGCAGCCGGGGGGCCAGGGCTCCCAGAAGATTGTCCATGTCCTTGTTGGCCCCGGCGGACAGCTCCCGCACCAGGCGGGCGTCCAGGGTGGCCTCGTCCAGGGCGGGCTTTAAGTCGATGGCGCAGGTGTACTGGTCCTTCTCGAAGTCCCGCATGTGGGCGCTGGCCGACAGCACCAGGGGCCCGGACAGACCGAAGTGGGTGAACAGCAGCTCCCCCTGCTCCTGGTAGACCACCTTTTTCTTCCGGTTTTTCACTGTCAGCGTGACGTTTTTCAGGGCTAAGCCCTGCATTTGCGCACAGAAGGGGTCGGGGGACTCCAGAGGCACCAGGGATGGTTTTATGTCAACCAAGGTGTGACCCAGCTCCTCCGCCATCCAGAGGCCGTCGCCGGTGGAGCCGGTGGCGGGGTAGGACAGCCCGCCGGTGGCCAGGATCACAGCCTTGCAGGGCTCTCCCCAGCCCCATTTGTCCCCGGCTGTACCAATTTCCACACCGGATACCGCGCCATCCTTCAAGGTCACACTGGACACGCGCTGCCAGGTGGTCATGGTCACGTTCAGCCGCTTCAACTCGAAAAACAGGGCGTGGATGATGTCGATGGACTTGTCGGAGGCGGGAAAGACCCGGTTGCCCCGCTCCACCTTCAGCTTCACACCCAGCCCCTCAAAAAACTCCTCCACCCAGGCGGGGGGCGTATGCTCCAGGGCACTGTAGAGGAACTTCCCATTCCGGGGCGTGGCGGCGCGCACCTCCTCGGGGGAACAGTGGTTGGTCACGTTGCACCGGCCCTTGCCGGTGATGTACAGCTTGCGGCCCACCTTCTGGTTGCGCTCGATCAGCGTCACGGCAGCCCCCTGCCGGGCGGCGCAGATGGCCGCCATCATGCCGGCGGCCCCGCCGCCCACCACCACAATATCAAACCACTTCATTCGGGCACCTTCTCATAGACGTTGTACTCCTCCCAAATCTCCTCCAGGGTGTGGAAGGTGTGGGCCAAGTCCTCATTTTTCCGCTGGCTTACCGCCACCAGCAGGGCATTCACCAGGGACAGCGGGGCCACCAAGGAGTCCACAAAGGAGGCCATATCGCTGCGGGCCGTGAGGGTGTAGCGGGAGATGGGGGCCAGGGGGGAGGTCTCGCTGTCGGTGATGGCGATGGCGGTGGCCCCCCGGTCCCGGGCGAAGCTGAGGGCCTGAACCGTCCGGCTGGAGTACCGGGGGAAGCTGATTCCGATGACTGCGTCCCCCTCGCCCACCCGGAGCAGGCTCTCGAAGGTCTCGCTGGCGGTGTTGGCCGACACCAGCACCACATTGTCGAAAATCAGATTAAAATAGAAATGGAGGAAGGAGGCAATGGCCGCCGAGGAGCGCACGCCGATGATGTAAATTTTCCGGGCCGCCACAATGGCGTCCACCGCCCGGTAAAAGCTGTCCCGGTCCAGCTCCTCCAGGGTCTGGCGGATCTTCTCCACGTCCGACTGGAGCACCATGGACAGCAGGTCCTGGTCCCCCAGGCGGTCGTTGGTCACCTCGATGCGCTGCACGGTGGTCAGCCGGTTGCGGATCATCTTTTGCAGGGACCGCTGCATATCCGGGTAGCCGTCGTAGCCCAGCTCAAAGGCGAAGCGGACCACGGTGGACTCGCTCACCCCCACTCGCTGGCCCAGGCGGCTGGCCGTCATGAAGGCGGCCTTGTCGTAGGACTCCAGAATGAAATTGGCAATCTTCCGCTGGCCCTTGGAAAAAGTATGCACACTATCCTGAATTACAGTTAAAATATCCCGGTTCATGGCTCCTGTCCTCCCGATCAAATCAACGTCTATCATCATACTCGTTTTCCGGAAGAAACGCAAGAGATTTTTGTGGGAGCTTCGCGCTTTTCCCACAAAAATCTCTTAACAGTCGCTTAATGGCCCTGTCAGCTCCAGCAGTTCCCGGTCGGTGAGATTTCGCCACTGGCCCGCTTTCAGGCTCCGGTCCAGGGCCAGCGGCCCCTCCCGCACCCGTTTGAGCCGCAGCACCTCCAGCCCGGCCTGGGCGCACATCCGCCGCACCTGCCGGTTTTTCCCCTGGTGGATGGTGATGGAAAGCTGATGCACCCCTCCGCTGTCCCTCCCCCGGCGCACCCGGGCGGGGGAGAGAAACTCCCCGTCCAGCGTCATGGGGGCAGACAGGACGGGCAGGGCCTTCTGGACGTTCCCCGTCACCCACACCAGATACTCCTTATCCACCTCGTGGCTGGGGTGGAGGAGCTGGTGGGTGAGGGCGCCGTCGTCGGTGAGGATAAGCAGGCCCTCGGAGTCCATGTCCAGCCGGCCCACCGGCCACACCCGGGCCCCGCACCCGGCCACCAGGTCAGAGACGGTTTTCCGCCCCTTCTCGTCGGACAGGGTGGTCACATAGCCCCGGGGCTTGTTCAGCATGAGATAGGTCCGCCCGCCCCCGGGGGTCAGGGGCTTTCCGTCCACCAGGACGGTATCCCGGTCCAGGTCCGCCCGGTCCCCCAGGTGGGCCTTCTCCCCGTTCACCGTCACCCGTCCGGCGATGATCCACCCCTCCGCCGCCCGCCGGGAGGCCAGCCCGCAGGCGGATATCAGTTTTTGAAGACGTTCCTCCACAACCGGCCCCCTCCCTTCGGCGCTGAAATATCGGAAACACTTCGGCCAGTGATCAGCGGCACTCTGGCCAGCTCCTTGGAGTTGACATAATACACAATCTCCCCCACCTGAGTCCCTCGGACCACTGGGGCGACAAGGGCAGTCTCGACCAGCTCCCAGGCGGTCTCCACGGTCTCGTCGGGGGCCAGGGCTGCGGTGAGGTCCGCCCCCAGCTCCACAGGGCAGACGGGGGACAATCCCCCGGACACAGGCAACTGTCCTGCCCGCGCTCCGGTCTGGGACAGGGGCCGGGCCTGATAATTGGCAAAGCCCCAGTCAAACAGGGCGGCGTGGTCCGCCCAGTCGCTGGGGGCGTTGAGGGTGACACAAATCAGCGTCATTCCGTCCCGTTTCGCGGCGCTGACCAAGGTGCGGCCCGCCTTCTCGGTGTAGCCCGTTTTCAGGCCCACGCAGCCCTCATACCGCCACAGCAGTTTGTTGTGGTTGGTAAAGGTACGGGTGCCCAGGGTGATGGATTTGGTGGCGGCAATTTTGGCCAGCTCCTCATTCTCCAGACAGGCCCGGGCGAGAATTGCCATGTCCCGGGCGCTGGAGCGGTGGCCCTCGGCGTCCAGGCCGTTTGGGTTGGCAAAGCCGGTGTCGGTCATGCCCAGCGCCCGGGCTTTTTCATTCATTTGGGAGACAAACTCCTCCACCGTGCCCCCGCAGTGGCCGGCGATGGCCAGGGCGGCGTCGTTGCCCGAGCGGAGGAGCAGGCCATAGAGCAGAGCCTCCAGGGTGATCTCCTCCCCCGGGCGCAGGTAGATGGAGGAGCCCTCCACCCCCGCCCACTCCGGGGCCACGGTGACCACCTCCTCCAGCCGGTGCCCTGACTCCAGGGCCACCAGGGCGGTCATCAGCTTGGTGGTGCTGGCAATGAGCCGGGAAGTGCGGCCGTCCTTCTCATAGAGCACCCGACCGGTGCCGGCGTCCATCAGCACCGCACTGGCGGCGGAAAGTTTGGGAGGGGCGGCCCCCTCCGCCCGGACGGCGGGCAGGGCGCACCACAGCAGCGCCCCGGCCAGGATCGCAGAAAAAAACCGCTTCATGTTGCCACCTTCTTTTCAGTCGATGGTGTTAGTATGGAGCGGTCTTTCTCCATTTTTTCCAGGAAATTTTTTATTCCGCAAAGTCTCCGTCGGCTGCCTTCTGCGCCTTTTTCTCCTGCTGCTTCTCAATGAACCCGGTCACCTTGTCCACCACTTCGGGCACCGTCTCAATCACCCGGTCCACAGTGGTGGCGGGGGGCGGGGCCACGGGGAGCAGCTTCACGCTGCCGTCCTCCCGGACAATCAGGAAGGCCACCGGCTCCAGCTTGGCGCTGGCGGCGGAGCCGCCGCCAAAGCCCTCCTTGGGGGCTCCGGACTTGGTGGTGAACTCCGTGCCGCCGCCCCCCATACCGAAGGACATCCGGGACACCGGGATCAGGGTGACCCCCTCCGCGTGGATGGGGGTGCCGATGATGGTGTTGGCGTCGGCCATCGTTTTGATATGCTCCATGGTAATCTGCATCAGCTCGCCAAGGGAGTTCTTTTTCTCCTGTTCCATAGGTCATGCCGCCTTTCTCCGTTTTCGTTTCAGCCGCTTTCGCGCGGCGAGTGCTCTAAACAGGGCCTTCCAGCCCGCCCGCAGGCCGATCCACACCACCGTCCCGATTTTGATGGACAGGGCGGCCTGGCCGTATACCGTCATGCCCGGGGCGTCGAAGTCCAGCTTCACCCGTGCCGTGCCATCCTTCACATGGAAGGCCTTGGTCAAGGGGTGCCACAGCGCCCCCAGGGCGGCGTTGGCCTGGCCGTAGAGCATGGCCGTGTCCGCCGGGTCGCTGCCGCCGGCGGTGAGCTCCAGCTCCAGCACGTCCACCCGCAGACCCCGCCACATGCCCTTTGCCGCCTCCAGCGCCACGGGGAGCAGGGCCTGGGCGTATTCCAGTGCTCCGCCTACCTTTTCGGGGAGGGGCGTGGGGGGGCGCTCCTTTTTGGGCTTCTTTGGCTTCTTTTTCCGGGACTCTTTCGGCTTTTGGGGCTCTTTTTTCTCCTTTGGCTTTGCGGGGAGGAGCTTTATATGGAACCGTCCCAGTCGTATCCACAGGAAAAACCCCTCTGCGTTAAATTCCGCCCGGCCGCCCACCCGGACCTGCCCGAGAAGGAGCAGGACCAGAACCACCACGGCCAGGACAAACAGGGCCTTCACGTTCCCTCCGCCGGGGGCTCCGGCGGCGCTTCCGACTCCTCCAGCACCTCGGCCTCCCGGAGTCGGGCCAGGCTGGCCTCCAGTTCCAGGGTCATCTGGCTGCCCTCCTGGGACTGGTTGGGCAGCTCGGGCAGCTCCTCCAGGCTGGACAGGCCAAAGGAGCGCAGGAAGTTTTTGGTAGTTTTAAACTGCACCGGCCGGCCAGGGACGGCCAGACGGCCCGCCTCCTCGATAAGCTCCCGCTCCAGCAGCAGGCCCATGGTGTAGGAGCTGTCCACCCCCCGCACCTGGTCCACATAGGCCCGGGTGACGGGCTGGTAGTAGGCGATGATGGCCAGCACCTCCAGCGCCGGCTGGGACAGCCGGGCCGGCTTGCGGCTCTCCAGAGTCTTGCGGATGTAGCCGGCAAACTCCGGGGCGGAGCACAGCTGATAGCTGGTGTCCAGCTTTACCAGGCGGATGCCCCGGCGGTCGTAGCTGTATTTGTCCATCAGCCGCTGGGCCACCGCGTCCAGGGTGGGCCGGTCCACCTCCAGCCCCAGGCACAGCCGCTCCACCGCCACCGGCTCCCCGGCGGCAAACAGCACCCCCTCCAGGGCGGATTCTAATTCTTTGACTTCCATTTGGGGGCACCCTCTTTCATCAATAGTTCTCCGAGGTAAACTCCACCGCGCCCTCCTCCCGGGTGCAGGTGACGGTGCAGTCCGACTCGGTGCCCGCCAGCAGCAGACGGCGGGCCTTGCACAGCTCCAGCACAGCCAGGAAGGTGGCCACCACCTCCGACCGGCTGCGGCTGCCCTTGAACAGGGCCCGGAACCGGGTGACGCCGAAGGTAATCAGCCGCTTGATGATCTCTCCCGCCTTGTCGGCCACGGGGTAGGGCTCCCGGCCCACGATGCCCTGAAAGGCGGACACCGGCGGGGGAAGCTTGTTGTCCAGCCGGCTCAGCACCGCCGTCATGGCGTGGAGCAGGTCCTTTCTGTCGTGGACGTAGCGGTATATCTTATCGGGCTGGACCGCCTCGGGCACCTTGGTCAGGTAGTCCCGGCCGATCTGATAGCGGCTGTCCAGGGCGGGAACCACCGCTTTGACCTTCAAATAATTTTCGTTGCGCTGGTGGGCCTCCAGGGTGGCAATGAGCTGTTCCATCTCGCTCATGGCCTCCTCGTCGTGAATGGACAGCAGCATCCGGGTTTTGATATACACCAGGTGGGAAGCCATGGTGACAAAGTCGCTGGCAACCTCCAGGTCCAGCTCCTTCCGCTTGTTCATCCACTCCATGTACTGGTCCAGGATCAGGGAAATTTGGATGTCCTTGATTTCCAGCTTGTTCTTGCTCAGCAGGTGGAGGATCAGGTCCAGAGGGCCCACAAAGTCCTCCATGTTCTCCTCTTTTGCCTTCACCACCCCTTCCAGGTGGTAAATGGGAGCCTCCAAGGGCCCACCTCCCCATTTTAGGATTATCTTTTTGTTTATTATACCAGTTTGTGGAGCAAAAGACAAGCAGATTTCAAATAAGTCTTGACAAGTTCATAAAACGTACATATAATGTACTTTGGAGGTGAGATTCTTGTCCCCAAAGCAAAAGGCCTACACAGAGCGAGTCAGCACGTTCCTCTCTGTACAGCAGTTAGAATCCTTGAAGCAGGAGGCTGAACAGAAAGGAACCAACGTCAGCGCGTTGATTCGTATGATTATTCTGGAGCATCTGGCCGAAAAATAAGAGTTCCGGCGACCAAGACAAGTCAACACCGAAACTCTTAAAACCAACACCCGGAGGTCTGGCAAATCTATTATGCCACACTTCCTGGTGAAAATCAACAGGAGGTTTTAAAATTGAAGCCGAAAAAAGAATTACTGTTCCCCATTCCCTCTGAGATTCTGGAAAATACCATTGAATACTCCCGTGATTACACCCTCCGCCTGCAAATCGAAGCCGCCGCGCTGGCGGGGCTGGACAGTCCCCAGGCAAAAGCCCTGGCCCAGGAGCGGCTGAAACAGGCGGAGGACGTCTGGGCAATGTTTGAGCATTATGTGTCCTTATAGAAACAAATGTTCCCCAACCGATTGACATAGCTTCGTTCCTCTGGTAAAATAAAAACAGCCCCAAAAGGGGCTGGGTGTCACAGTATTAGTTTCGTCTTCATGGCGGTCAGCCACACCATCCGAAAGGAGGTGTGCATATGCCCCTTACCATTACCTGGCATTGGCATGGTTTTACCATTACCATCAAGGTAAAAAGGGACAACCGCCACCCTGGCCGGTGACGGTTGTTTCTTAAAGCAACCTCTCACATAAAGGGCTGACCGCTTATACTGTGGCACCCTTTTATGCGTTTATTTTACCACTCCGCCGCCTCCCTGTCAAGGGCGAGGCGGTCATTTTTCTATCCCCGCCAGAATGGCCGACAGCAGTTCCTCCCGGCCGGTGCCCTTTTCGGCGGAGAAGGGGATCAGCCGGTCCTCCTCGCTCAGTTCCAGGGTGTCCCGGATGCGCTGGAGGTTGGGCTCTATCTCGCTCTTTTTCAGCTTATCCAGCTTGTTGGCCACGATAATCAGGGGACAGCCCGTCTCTCGGAACCACTGGAACATGGTGCAGTCGTCGGCGGTGGGCTTGTGGCGGGAATCCACAATCATCACCCCCAGGGTGAGCAGGTCGGGCCGGGCGAAATAGTCCTCCATCAGCCGGCCCCACCGGTCCCGCTCCACCTTGGACACCTTGGCGTAGCCGTAGCCCGGCAGGTCCACCAGATAGAAGGCCCCGTCGATGTTGAAGTAGTTCACGTGGACGGTCTTCCCCGGCGCGGCCCCCACCCGGGCGAAGTTCTTCCGGTTGAGCAGCCGGTTAATCACCGACGACTTGCCCACGTTGGACCGCCCGGCAAAGGCCACCTGGGGCCGGCCGTCCTGAATAAAGGTTTTCGGGGAGACGGCGGAGAGGACGAACTCCGCTTTTTGTAAGTTGACTGGCATAGCGGCCTCCTCACTGGCTCAGCCGGGAGCTGCCCTCCCCCTTGGGGGCGGGGGGCAGGTCGGGCAGGGCCTCGTTCTTACTGGGACGGCCCCGGCGGCGGGGCGCGGGGACCTCCAGAGGACGGTTCAGCGCCTGGGACAGCACCTGGTCGGCCCGCTCTACCAGCACGAACTGGAGGGCCTTTCGCACCGTCTGGTCGATCTCCTCCAGGTCTTTGGCGTTGTCAGCGGGAATGATAACGGTTTTGATGCCGTTGCGGAAGGCAGCCATGGTCTTTTCCTTCAGCCCGCCGATGGGCAGCACCCGGCCCCGGAGCGTGACCTCTCCGGTCATGGCAATCCCCCGGCGCACCGACACCCCGGTGAGGGCGGACACCATAGCTGTTGTGATAGCGATACCGGCGGAAGGGCCGTCCTTGGGGACCGCCCCCTCGGGGAAGTGGACGTGGATGTCCTTCTCCTTGTAGAAGTCGGCGGGGAGGTTCAATCGCCCGGCCTGGCTGCGGATAAAGCTGAGGGCGGCGTGGGCCGACTCCTTCATCACGTCCCCCAGGTTGCCGGTGAGCTCCACCTTGCCAGAGCCGGGGACCACGTTGACCTCCACCTCCAGGAGCTCGCCGCCTACGGAGGTCCAGGCCAGGCCGTTGACCACTCCCACACGCTCCTCCAGGGCCTGGCGCTCGGGGTGGTACTTGGGCACGCCCAGGTACTCCTCCAGGTCCTTGTCGGTCACCTTAATCGTTTTAGCGCCCTCAGACACCACCTTCATGGCGGTCTTGCGGCAGACAGCGGCCAGCCGGCGCTCCAGCACCCGGACCCCCGACTCCCGGGTGTAGGCGGCGATAATCTCCCGCAGGGCGCCGTCGGACACCTTCAGTTGGGCCTTTGTCAGCCCGTGGCGCTTCAGCTCCTTGGGGAGGAGGTGCTTCTTGGCGATCTGCACCTTCTCCTCGTCGGTGTAGCTGGACAGCTCAATCACTTCCATCCGGTCCAGCAGGGGGCGGGGGATGGTATCGGTGGAGTTGGCGGTGGTGATAAACATGACCTGGGACAGGTCGAAGGGGATTTCAAGAAAATTGTCCCGGAAGGTGGCGTTCTGCTCCCCATCCAGCACCTCCAGCAGGGCGGAGGAGGGGTCCCCCCGGTGGTCCCGGCCCAGCTTGTCGATCTCGTCCAGCAGAATCAGGGGGTTGCAACTCTGGGCCTGATTGATGGCGGAGATAATCCGGCCGGGCATGGCCCCCACGTAGGTCTTCCGGTGGCCGCGAATTTCCGCCTCGTCGCTGACCCCGCCCAAGGAGATGCGGGCCAGCTTCCGGTTCATAGCCCGGGCCATGGACATGGCGATGGAGGTCTTGCCCACCCCCGGCGGGCCCACCAGACAGATGATCTGGCCCTTCAGGTCGGGGGCCAGCTGGCGGACGGCCACAAACTCCAGCACCCGCTTTTTTACCTTGTCCAGGCCGAAGTGGTCCTGGTCCAGTGCCTTCTGGACGGCGGAGACATTCACCTTTTCCTTGGTAGTTTTGCCCCAGGGCAGCTCCAGGCAGATATCCAGGTAGTTGCGCAGGACGGTGCTCTCCGAGGAGCTGTAGGACTGCTTGGCCAGCCGGCCCAGCTCCTTGTTCAGCTTCTCCCGCACCGGATCGGGGAGCTTGGCCCGGGCGATTTTCTCCCGGTACTCCTCGATTTCGTCGGCCTCCTCCCCCAGCTCGGTCTGGATGGCCTTCATCTGCTCCCGCAGGTAGTAGTCCCGCTGGTGGTCGTTCATCTGCTCCCGGGCCCGCTCCTGAATCTCCTGGTCCAGGGCGAGAATCTCCACCTCCCGCTCCAGCAGGCGGTAGAGCTTCTCCAGCCGCCTGGCGGGGCGCAGCTCCTCCAGGATGGACTGCTTGTCGCTGTTGCGCATGGGGATGTTCTGGGCGATATAGTCGGCGATGTGCCCCGGGTCCTGGCTGGCCAGCACATGGATCATCAGGTCGGGGGACAGCTTGGGGGAGAGCTCGGCATAGTTCTGGAACATCTCATAGGAGGCCCGAATGAGGGCCTCCGTCCGGGCGCTCCCTCTGGCCGGAACCTGGGGGACCTCGATCTCCTCTACCTCAGCCTCCAGGTGGGGGATGGTGCGCAGCAGCTGGAGGAGACGGCCCCGGGCCTGGCCCTCCACCATCACCCGCACGTTGTCCCCGGGCATCCGGAGTATTTGACGGATGTTGGAGATGGTGCCCACCTGATACAGGTCGTCCAGCTCGGGCTCCTCCACCGAAATGTCCTTCTGGCCCACCAGAAACACGGGGCTGCCGGCCGTCATGGCCGCCTCCAGCGCCCGGACCGAGGCCTCCCGGGACACCTCAAAGTGGATCAGCACATTGGGAAAGACCGTCAGCCCCCGCAGGGCGATCACGGGCATGGTGCTGGTGTGGAGAATATCCCATTCTTTCGACATAATATTTCAATTCCTCTCTGGGAAATTTAAGGCTCCCTCAAAGAGGGAGCTGTCACCGCCAGCGGCGGTGACTGAGGGAGTATTCCGTCGACGCACTCCCTCCGTCATTCGCTCCGCGAATGCCACCTCCCTCTGAGAGGGAGGCTTTTTAGTGAGGACAGACGCCCCGGGCCCCGCTGTGGGGGCGGTGCGGGGCGTCTGATTTATGGTTATGTCAGCCGGCCCGGCCGTGGTCCCGGCGGCGGGGCTGCTCCACCTGGAGGGTGGCCTTGCCCAGTCTGGGCCGCTGGGTGCGCTCCGGATTTCGGGTCAGCTCCGGGGGAGCGCCGTCCTTAACACACTCCCCGGTGATGCTCACCTTGACAATGGTGGGGTCGGAAGGGATGTCGTACATGATTTGGTTCATGACCTCCTCCAGGATGGCCCGCAGGCCCCGGGCTCCGATCTCCCGGGCCACCGCCCGGTCGGCCACCGCCTCCAGCGCCTCGGGGGTAAAGCTCAGCTCCACCTCGTCGTAGTTCAGCAGCACCTGATACTGCTTCACCAAGGCGTTTTTGGGCTCGGTGAGGATGCGCACCATCTGGTCCCGGTCCAGGGATTCCAGGGTGGTCACCACCGGCATACGGCCCACCAGCTCGGGGATGATGCCGTATTTCAGCAGGTCCTGGGGCTGGAGCTCAGCCATCAGCTCGCCCACATTGCGCTCCTTCTTACTCTTGATCTCCGCGCCGAAGCCCAGGGACCGCTTGTCCAGGCGGTGCTCGATGATCTTATCGATGCCGTCGAAGGCGCCGCCGCAGATAAAGAGGATGTTGTGGGTATCGATCTGGATAAACTCCTGGTGGGGGTGCTTCCGCCCGCCCTGGGGGGGGACGTTGGCCACGGTGCCCTCCAGAATTTTCAGTAAAGCCTGCTGCACGCCCTCGCCGGACACATCCCGGGTGATGGAGGTATTCTCGCTCTTTCGGGCGATTTTATCCATCTCGTCGATATAGATGATGCCCCGCTCGGCCAGCTCGATGTCGTAGTCGGCGGCCTGCACCAGGCGCAGGAGAATATTCTCCACGTCGTCGCCCACGTAGCCCGCCTCGGTGAGGGTGGTGGCGTCGGCGATGGCAAAGGGCACCTTCAGCACCCGGGCCAGGGTCTGGGCGAACAGGGTCTTGCCGCAGCCGGTGGGGCCCATCAGCAGAATGTTGCTCTTTTGCAACTCCACATCCTCCGCTCCACCGAAGTAGATGCGCTTGTAGTGGTTATACACCGCCACCGACAGGGCCACCTTGGCCTTCTCCTGGCCGATGATATACTGGTCCAGAACGGCGTGTATCTCCCTGGGGGTGGGGATAGCGTCGGGGATGTCCCCGGGGAACTGGTCGAAGTCGTCCAGCATCAGGGGCTCCTCCCCCATTGCGGCCATGCACAGCCCCACGCACTCGTCGCAGATATACACGCCGGGACCGGCGATCATCCGCTTTACCTGGTCCGGGTGCTTGCCGCAGAAGGAACACCGGACCTTTCTCTCGTCATTGTTTGCCATTGAAACACCTCGTTTACTCGGGAAATCAGCGTTTGTCGATCACCTTGTCGATGAGGCCGTACTCCATGGCCTCCTGGGCGGTCATAAAGTTGTCCCGCTCGCAGTCAGCGGTGACTACCTCGATGGGCTTGCCGGTGTTTTCCGACAGGATGCGGTTCATCCGGGTCTTGATAATCTCCAGCCGGCGGAGATGGATGGCCATGTCGGTAATCTGGCCCTGGGTGCCGGCGGAGGGCTGGTGGATCATGATCTCCGCGTTGGGCAGGGCCAGCCGCTTGCCCTTGGCCCCGGAGGACAGCAGGAAGGCTCCCATGGAGGCGGCCATGCCGATGCAGATGGTGGACACGTCGCACTTGATATACTGCATAGTGTCGTAGATGGCCATGCCGGCCGTGACGGAGCCGCCGGGGCTGTTGATGTAGAACTGGATGTCCTTGTCCGGGTCCTGGGCCTCCAGATACAGCAGCTGGGCCACGATGAGGGAGGCGGTGGTGTCGTTGACCTCCTCCGACAGCATGACGATGCGGTCGTTCAGCAGGCGGGAGAAGATGTCGTAGGACCGCTCTCCCCGGTTGGTCTGCTCTACTACATAGGGAACTAAGCTCATAGTGATACTCCTTTTCTTCGATAAGATACCAGATTATACCCAAAGGAGGGGCAGTTCATTCCGTTTTATATACGCACGCGCCCGGGGCGGCCTTAACCGCCCCGGGACGTATCTCTGTTTACTCCTCGTCGGGCTCGTCGGACTTCTTCTTGGCCCGGGTGCGCTTGGGCTTCTCCTCGCCCTCCTCCTCCTTCTTGGCCGCCTTCTTCGCCTTCTTGGCCTTGCCCTCCTTGGCGTTGGACAGGACCAGCTCGCTGGCCTTGCGCAGGGCCAGGTCCTTCTTCAGACCGTCGGCGGGGACCAGCGCCTTCACCTGGTCGGCCTCCATGCTGTACTGCTCAGCCAGCTTGGCGATCTCGGCCTCATACTCCTCGTCGGAGACCTGGATGTCCTCCGCCTTGGCCACGGCGGTGAGGGCCAGCTCGGTCTGCACCTGCTTCAGGGCGGCGGGCTTGGCGGAGGCGCGCATCATCTCGGGGTTCATGCCCATCATGGACATGTACTGGTCCATGGGGATGCCCTGGCTCTGGAGGCGCATGGCGTAGTCGTCCATCAGCCGGTCGGTCTGGCTCTCCACCATACCGTCAGGGATCTCGCACTCCATGTTCTCCACCAGCTGCTCCATCACGGCGTTCTCAAAGTCGGCCTGGGCCTGGGCCTCCTTGCGCTGCTGGAGCTTTTCGCCCAGGTCCTTGCGGAAGTCGGCCAGGGTCTCGAACTCAGACACATCCTTGGCAAACTCGTCGTCCACCTCGGGGGCCTGGGACTCCTTCACCTCGTTGACCTTCACATGGAAGACCACCGCCTTGCCGGCCAGGTCGGCGTGGTAGTCCTCGGGGAAGGTGATGTCGATGTCCTTCTCCTCGCCGGCCTTCATGCCGATGACCTGCTCCTCAAAGCCGGGGACGAACATGCCTGCGCCCAGCTTCAGGTCGTAGTTCTCGCCCTTGCCGCCGTCGAAGGGGGTGCCGTTGTCAAAG
Organism: uncultured Oscillospiraceae bacterium; assembly: GCA_910585815.1. Taxonomy (GTDB): domain Bacteria; phylum Bacillota; class Clostridia; order Oscillospirales; family Oscillospiraceae; genus Lawsonibacter. The sequence continues at coordinate 68,658 of CAJUFJ010000006.1, forward strand.
CCCTCAAAGTCAATCACGGCGGTGTCGCCCTTCTTGGCCTTGCGCTTCACGCTGACCAGGCGGGTGGCCCGGTCGATGTAGGGCTTGAGTTCCTCGTCGATGTCCTTATCGGTTACCTTGACCTCCTCCTTGGGGGCGGTGAGGCCCTTATACTCGCCCAGCTTGGCCTCGGGGCGGACGGAGACCAGCGCCTTGAAGGTGAAGCCCTCCTTGCCCACCTCCACGATCTCCATCTTGGGGTAGCCCACGTCGTCCAGGCCCTGCTCCTTCACCGCCTCGTCGTAGGCGGCGGGATAGACGTCGTTGATAGCGTCCTCATAGAACACACCGGAGCCGTACATACCCTCGATGATCTTCCGGGGGGCCTTGCCCTTGCGGAAGCCGGGCACGTTGATACGGCCCCGGGTCTTCAGATAGACCTTCTGGATGGCGGCCTCAAAGGCGTCGGCCTCCACCTGAATGGTAAGCTCTACGGTGCTTTTCTCTTTCTTCTCAACATTAGTGACCTTCATTTGTCAATTTCCTCCTGTCGGTCCCGCCCCGGCACGGCCGGCAGGGGGCCTTTTTACTTACGCCACGACATTTTACCAGATACGCGGCCGTTTGAACAGTCTTTTTTTGAAATTTCCCGGAATTTTTCCGATTTGTATTTTGCGAGACCTAACGTCAAGGCGATTTGACGGAGATACCGCCTGTCAAAGGCTCCCTCTTTGAGGGAGCTGTCACCGCCAACGGCGGTGACTGAGGGAGTTTCCCGGCTGACGTACTCCCTCCGTCACGGGCTTCGCCCGTGCCACCTCCCTCTTAGAGGGAGGCTACAGAATACACACCGGCCGGAAGCCAACATAGTCGGCGGCCACCAGGCGGTAGTCCACCGTTCCCTGCCGTCCGGTGACGGCCAGCCGGTGGCTCCCCCCGTGGAGGTGGCCGTAGCAGCACAGACTGACTCTGTACCGCTCCAGCAGGTCGAGAATCTCCTGACAGCGGTAGCCCTGATACAGGGGCGGGTAGTGGAGAAAGCACAGCTTTTCCCGCTCTCCCGCCGCCTTCAGCGATGCCTCCAGCCGGATCAGCTCCCGGTTGAAAATTTTGGCGGAGTGCTCCCCACGGTCCTCCTCGTAGAACCACCCCCGGGTGCCGCACAGGGCGGTCTCCCCGTAAAAGTGGCAGTTGTTGTGGAGGATATCCAGGGTGGAAAAGCCGTTTTCCGCAAAAAAGGCCTTCATCTTGGAGGCGGTGGTCCACCAGTAGTCGTGGTTGCCCTTGAGGAGGAGCTTTCGCCCCCCCGGCAGGGCGTCCAAAAAGGCGAAGTCGGCCCGGGCCTCCTCCAGGCTCATGCCCCATGATACATCCCCGCAGATTACCACGGTGTCCTCCGGGGAAATAACCTGAAACCCCTCTTTCAGCTTGTCCACATAGCCCGTCCAGCCCCCGCCGAACACGTCCATGGGCTTGTCGGATGCCAGGGACAGGTGGGTATCTCCAATGGCGTACAGGGCCATAGGCTCACTCCAGCAGGGACAGTACCGCGTCCACCATGTGGTCCTTCTCCACCACACGGGTGAAGCGGACCGCCTTGTCCCGCAGGCCGGCCAGCGGGGCGGGGGCGGGCTGGCCCGTTTTGGCGGTGAGCTGGTCCAGGGCGTCCAGGCCGGAGGCGATGCCGATCTCGCCCAGGGCCTCCAGCACGCTGTTACAGAATTTGAAGGGGCTGGCGGTGGAGGCCACGATGGCGGGGGTGTCGTCCCCCGTCTCCCGCCGGTACTGCTCCAGGGCGGAGAAGGCCACGGCGGTGTGGGTGTCGATCAGGTAGCCGTGCCGCTCGAACATGGTCCGGATAACCCGCTGGGTCTCCTGGTCGTCGCAGAAGTACCCCTTGAACCGCTTTTGCAGCCGGTCCTGAATACGGCCGCTCACCTTGTACCGGCCCGTCTCGGCCAGCTGGGTCATGTACTCCCGCACCTCCGCCGGGTCCTGGGTCAGGGCCAGCAGCAGCCGCTCCAGGTTGGAGGAGATCAGGATGTCCATAGAGGGGGACATGGTGTTGTAAAACTGCCGGTTCCGGTCGTAGACCCCCTCCCGGAGGAATTCGGTGAGCACGTTGTTGCTGTTGGAGGCGCAGATCAGCTGGTCGATGGGCAGTCCCATCTCTTTGGCGTAGTAGGCGGCCAGGATGTTGCCGAAATTGCCGGTGGGGACGCAGACATTCACCGTCTGGCCGGGGGCGATCTTCTCGTCCCGAAGCAGGTCGCAGTAGGCGGAGATGTAGTAGACGATCTGGGGCAGCACCCGGCCCCAGTTGATGGAGTTGGCGGAGGAGAAGAAGTAGCCTCGGCGGGCCAGCTCCTGGCGGAGTGATTCGTCGGAAAACAGCTTTTTCACGCCGGTCTGCGCGTCGTCGAAGTTGCCCACCACGGCAGAGACGCCCACGTTGCCCCCCTCCTGGGTGACCATTTGCAGCTCCTGGACCTCAGACACCCCGTCCTTGGGGTAGAACACCAGGATTTTGGTGCGGGGCACGTTTTTAAAGCCCTCCAGGGCCCCCTTCCCCGTGTCCCCCGAGGTGGCCACCAGGATGCACACCGTTTTGGTCTCCTCCGTCTTCGTCAGGGAGGCGGTGAGCAGGTGGGGCAGCATCTGCAGGGCCATGTCCTTGAAGGCGCAGGTGGGGCCGTGCCACAGCTCCAGGCAGTGGGTGTTGCTGTCCACCGTGTGGACGGGGGCCACCGCCGGGGAGTCGAACCGGTCCGGGCCGTAGGCGGCGTTGGCATAGTCGGTGAGCTCCTTGACGGAGAACTCCTCCAGATACTGCTTCATGACATACACCGCCCGCTGCTGGTAGGCCATGTCCCGCATGTCCTCCAGCGACTTGCCGGGCAGCTTGGGGATGTAGAAGGGGGTCAGCAGTCCTCCGTCCCTGGCCAGCCCCTGGGCGATGGCCTGGGAGGCGGAATATTGAATGGTATTGTCCCGTGTACTGATATACCGCATGTTGATCCTTCCTCACTTCAGTATTGATGGGTCCTATTATGCCAGTTTTTTGCCCGATGGTCAAGGGATTTATGCTAAAAGGCGTTTTCCAGGTGGAAAATCCCGGGATTTTCCGTGTCGGTGCCCTGGGGGGCGTAGATTTCGATGACGTCAAACCGGGGCTGGAGGCCGGTGGGGCGCCCGGCCAGATACAGCTCCGCTGCGGTGCGCAGCCGCTGCTGCTTGTGCCAGTCCACAAAGGCGGCCGCGGAGCCGTAGGCGGCGGTTTTCCGCAGCTTGACCTCCACAAAGCAGAGGTAAACCCCGTCCTCAGCAATCAGGTCGATCTCCCCAAAGCGGCATTTCCAGTTGAAGTCTGTCACCCGGAAGCCCTTGCGGCGCAGATACTCCGCGGCCTGGTCCTCCCCCCACCGGCCTCTCAGCCGGCTCTCCTGGCCGCTCACAGGTTCTTTAAAAAGGTCCGGCGGTGGATGGGACTGGGGCCGTGCTCCCGCAGAAGCTGGTAGTGGAGCCTGGTGCCGTAGCCCTTGTGCTTGTCGAAGCGATACGCCGGGTACTGGGCTGCCGCCTCTGTCATGTACCGGTCCCGGCTCACCTTGGCCAGGATGGAGGCCGCCGCAATGGAGGCAGACAGGCTGTCCCCCTTCACCAGACAGCGGTGGGGGGCGGTGATGGCGGAGGTACGCCCCCTGTCCCGGTTGCCGTCAATGAGGGCGAAGTCCGGTTTTGGGGACAGTCTGTCGATTGCCAGCTGCATGGCCTTCATCCGGGCGCTGAGGATGTCGGTTCTGTCAATCTCCGCCGCGTCCACAGCGGCCACCGACCAGGCCAGGGCTTTCTCCTGAATCACCGGGAACAGGGCCTCCCGCTTTTTTTCGGTCAGCTTTTTGGAGTCGTCCAGACCGGGGATGTCGAGCCCCAGAGGCAGAATCACCGCCGCCGCATACACCGGCCCGGCCAGAGGGCCGGCCCCCGCCTCGTCACAGCCGCAGACCAGGGTGCGGCCTTCCGCCATTGCTTCCTTTTCAAACTGCCAGAAATCCATAGCCATCGCTCCTCGCTTTTCCGCCCTGTAAAACAGAATCTGTGTGTTGATGTTATCTCCTACGATGCATTATAGATATATATTGCGGATTTATCAAGTGTAAATTAAAAGGTGTGCGCCTGTATATTCCAAAGTGCAATTTTATAATTTTAGCTCTTTCATTTTCAGAAATGATTTAATCAACTTGTATGGAAATAAAAAACACCGCATCCTCATGCGGTGCTTTTTGCCTGCATTTTTGGGCAATACAGTTTTGTCATGTGTTGATAAAGAAGATGCAGACTATCATCACGCACCAAAAACCAACTCGAAGCCCAGCGCAGCGGGTTCGAGTTGGAGAGGAGGAGCAAAGGAGCGGAACGCAGTTTTAAGGCGGCCCCAAAAGGGACCGCCTTGAAACGGGGTGGAGCGGATTTCGCTCCGACGTGGTACGGGTAATGGGGGTCGAACCCATACGAATTTCTTCACAGGAACCTAAATCCTGCGCGTCTGCCAATTCCGCCATACCCGCATAGCGGACTCTATCATACAGGACATCGCCTGAAAAGTCAATCATTTTTCAGCTCTGCCGCCAAGGCCTCCACCGCCTGGGCCACATAGGAGGGCAGGGGCTGCTCCTCCACCCCGGCCACAAGGACGCCGCAGCTGTTCATGGGAATCAGGAACTTCTTGGCCCGGCAGCTGCCCACCGCCTCGGCCATTGCCGGGGTGACCTCCCCCAGGATAGCGTTGGCCACCACCACTCCCACCGGACCCAGCACCCCATCGGCGTCCGTGACGCCCCGGAGCACCGGATTCTCCCCGGTGGCGCCGAAGTCCGCCCCCGCCTTCAGCATGGCAGCGGTGGCCACGGTGTTAGTGCCCAGGGCATAGACCTGAGCCTGGGGCAGGCGGGCCTTGACCCCCTCCACCAGCAGACGGCCCAGCCGGCCGCCCTGGCCGTCGATGACTACAATTTTCATAAAAACACCTCGTTTCCGCACCGCTCCGGCCCAATCCCGCATAGGATGTTCCGGGGGGTGATCCTTTGTCTTCCATCTATAACGCCAACAGCGGGGAGCTGCTCACCATGGCGGTGGCTCTCTCGGCCGCGCTGGCACAGGGGCAGAGCCAGGCCAATCTGGCCAAGCTGGGGGCCTTTTTCACCATCGTCGGGGACACGCTGAACCTCTATGCCCTCCAGCCCAGCCAGGTGGACCGGGCCGGGACGGCCCTCAGCCTTGCAGATAATCTCTGATTTCCTCCAGCCGGTCGATCGCCCCCTGGTAGCCCGCCGCCCAGAGCAGGCGCAGCTTCTCGGTGTCCCGCTCGGTCCGGGCCACCCCCAGGGTGGACTCAGGGGCAATCACCAGCAGCTTCCCCTCCCGCTCCGCCTGGAACAGGGCCTCCCGGTCCCGGTTGTAGACCTCCGCCCGGTTTTCCATGGCCTCCACAAAGGCGGGGTAGTCCCGGTACCGCTTCCGGATCAGCTTCATCATATGGTCGGGCTTGCGGCGGTAGCGGCGGGGACGGGTGAGCACCACAATCACCCGGTCGCACTTCTCCAGCCCCCGCTGCCAGGGGATGGCGTCACCGATGCCGCCGTCCAGATAGCACTGGCCGTTGATCTCAAAGACGGGAAAGAGCAGGGGCATGGCGCAGCTGGCCTGGAGGACGGTGGATTCCTCGTCCCGCCGGGGGACGGGCAGGTAGTCCGCCTTGCCGGTGTTCAGGTTGGTAACCACCGCCTCCACCTCACCGGGGAAGGCGGCGAAGGTGTCGTAATCGAAGGGCACCAGCTCGTTGGGGATGGTGCTGAAGCCGAATTTCAGCCCGAAATAGCTGCGGTTGCTCTTATCTGTCAGGTTGCGCCAGCCCATGTACCGCCTGTCCGGGGCGAAGCGGGTGACCACCTCCAGATTGCGCCGGGGCTGCCGGGACACATAGCTCACCCCGTAGGCGATGCCCGCCGACACGCCGATGACATAGTCCGTCATCACGCCGCCCTCCAGCAGGCCATCGCACACGCCGCTGGAAAAAATTGCCCGGAGGGCCCCGCCCTCCAACACCAGTCCTGTTTTCATAAAGACCTCCCGCGCCCGTGCCGGGCGCTTTTTTCTTATTATACCCCTTCCCCGGCGATTTTGCAAACTGTCTCAATTTCCTTGACACTGTCCGCCCTTTGGGGGTAAAATACAGTTGATTCATTTTATGCGGAGGTACGCCATGACCACCCACAAAAAAGTATCCGTCCTGCCCATCTACCTGCTGGGCCTGGTGTGGCTGGGCTATGCCCTGGTCTTCCCCCTGAACGCCCCCCTGCACTATATCCTGTGTGCCGGGCTGTCCTTTGCCGCCTTTGTGCTGGGCAAGGCCATCTGGCCCGACAAGGTCTACCAGACCCCCGGCGCGCCCAAGGAGGAGGCCAAGAGGCCCGAGGCCAAAAAGGAGGAGGACCCCAAGATCGCCGCGCTGCGGAAGGAGAAGGATCGGGCCATCTCCGAGCTGCGCCGGCTCAACGACGCCATCCCCGACGAGAAGATCTCCGCTCAGATCGACCACCTGGAGGAGGTCACAGGGAAGATTATCGACCACGTGATTGCCAATCCGGCCAAGCAGCCCCAAATTTCCCGGTTCCTGGACTACTTCCTGCCCACCACCATCAAGCTGCTCAACGCCTATGACCGGATGGACTCCGCCGGCATCTCGGGCAGCAACATCGACGCCACCAAGCAGAAGGTGGCGACCATGCTGGACACCCTCTGCGCCGCATTTGACAAGCAGCTGGATTCCCTCTTTGGCGACGAAGCCCTGGACATCTCCACCGACATCACCGTGATGGAAAACCTGCTGGCCCAGGAGGGGCTGTCTGGCCCCTCCACCCCCACCGGTGGGGCTAACGGACCTAAACTGGAATTATAATACAGGAGGAACAAAACCATGAGTGACGAACTGAATCTGAACACAACTCCCGAACTGACCTTTGAGCCCTCCGCCGCCCAGGCGGTGGAGGCCCCGGCGCTGACGCTGGAGCCCTCCGCCCCGGCGGCCCCCCAGGTGGACGAGGCGGCCCAGGCCGCCCGGGACGCCAACGCCGTCAAGCTGGACGAGTCCATGCTCAGCGAGGCGGAGAAAAAGATGGTGGAGGATTTCTCCCAGAAAATCGACGTTACCGACAGCAACTTGGTGCTCAACTACGGCGCGGCGGCACAGAAGAACATCGCCGCCTTCTCCGAGAGCGCCCTGAACAACGTGAAGACCAAGGACCTGGGCGAGGTGGGCGAGGCCCTGTCCTCCCTGGTGGTGGAGCTGAAAACCTTCGGCCAGCCGGAGAAAAAGGGCATCGGCGGCTTCTTCCAGAAGAAGCGCAACGAGCTGGAGGCCATGAAGGCCAGCTACGCCAAGGCCGAGGTCAACGTGGATAAGATCGTCAAGGTGCTGAAGGACCACCAGGTCACCCTGATGAAGGACGTGGCCATGTTCGACCAGATGTATGAGCTGAACA
>CAJUFJ010000007.1 GCA_910585815.1 uncultured Oscillospiraceae bacterium
GTTATTCCCCACTCCAAGGCAGGTTACTCACGCGTTACTCACCCGTCCGCCACTAAGTAGTCCTTTCAGTTGTCCGAAAACTCCTTCAAGGGTACTCCGTTCGACTTGCATGTGTTAAGCACGCCGCCAGCGTTCATCCTGAGCCAGGATCAAACTCTCAATAAAATGGTATCTAAAGAACCGAAGTTCTTCAAATCAATCTTATTGAAACTAAAACCTTAGCTTCAAAGAAATAATTGACGTTGTCCAACAAGCTTCTTTCAAAGCTCTTTGAAACAACCAATCCTTCTGGTGCTTCGTGTTTGTCACGTTGTTTAATTTACAAGGTGCACACCGCTCAGCAGCGGCGGGCTTTGATCTTACCACACTCTCAAGCTTTTGTCAAGAACTTTTTTCAAGTTTTTTGAACTTTTTTGTTCTCTCATTCGCAGCTCTCAAGGCGGCGGTTGCTGTCGCAACGGTTTCATATCTTACCACATCTGTCAGCCTTTGTCAAGAACTTTTTTCGACTTTTTTCAAAGTTTTTTCGTTCCCTGCTCGGCTCACCTGTTTCGGACGCCCCGCTCTCGCGGACAGCTTGGACATAATATCACTTCATTTCCCCTTTGTCAAGCGTTTTATTCGATTTTTTTAAGATTTTTTTCGAGGAATTTCAAGACCGCAATATCTTTGGATCAGGCCGGTTTTCTCATACAAGATATGCTATTTTTTCCCTTGCGTCGAAAGAGTCTTTCTCCCACCCACAGCAGGGCGGGCAGCAAAACACCCAGCGCCAGGTTGCCGGCGGGGACCAGGCGGCGGTTCCACAGCTCCGCCGTTCCGGCGGCGGGAAAGAGGACCAGCGCCCCAGCCGTCCCCAGCACAACCGCGGCCCAGGGTATCCAGGGCAGAGCCTTTGGAGGCAGCAGCTCCGCCGTCATGGCCCGAAGGGCAAAAATCAGCACTCCGCCCATGGTCAGGTCGGCGAAGGTCCACAGGGCGGTGACCACCCCCTCCACCCGCTGAAAGGCCCCCTCCACCCCCACGCTCTTGGCCAGGGCAAAAAAGGGGTTGTCCAGCCGGGCGGCCAGCGCCGGCCCCAAGCTGCCCAGAATCACCGCCTGGGCGGCGGCCAGCAGCAGAGCGCCTCCCAGCCCCCAGAACAGCCAGTGCCAGTTTTTGTTCTCCCCCTGGTCCCGCACGTCCCCCATAAGGAAGGGGAGGAACAGCCCCCAGCCCATCACGCCGGCGGCAGACAGAGCGGCCTGGAGCACCGGACCGGCCTCAGACCACCACAGGGGGAGCAGCCGCTCCGGCCGGGCCTGGAACAGGGACAGGCCCAGCACCACCCCGGCGGTGAGGAGCAGGGCGGTGAGGAACAGCTGCCCCGCCCGGGCGAAGGCGGCCAGCTTCCCCCGGCCCATCCACAGCAGAACGGCCGCCGCCGACAGCAGGAAGAACCACAGGGCCCCGTCCCGCTCCCCGGAGGCCAGCAGCCGCTGGGCGCACAGACGCAGGCGGAGGGAGAGCAGAAACAGCCCCCATACTATATAGAGTAGAAGCACCCCGCCCCCCAGCCAGCGGCCCAGCAGCCCGGTCATTTCCCGGGCCAGGCCGTCCCGGCCCGCCAGAGAGCCCAGCAGCCAACCCGCCACCAGCACCAGAGGGGCGGCCAGCACCACCGCCAGCCAGGCCCCCTTGCCCGCCCCCGGGAGGAGCAAGGCGGGCAGCAGCTCCGCCGCCGGGGCCATCACCCCCGCCCACAGCAGGGCCATCAGCTGGGTGCGGGAAATTTTGTCGTCCTTCATAAGGTGTTTCCTTCCTGTAGGGGCGGCCTGTGGCCGCCCGTTCTTATCCCGGCATGCTCGGGCGGCCACAGGCCGCCCCTACAAAATCCTTACCTCAACCTGAATCTCCACCGGCACCTGAGAAAACCGCTCCGGCCAGTCCGCCTGGACCCCCTGCCACCGGGCAGGGTGGAGCATCCCTGCTTTTGCCCCCAGTCCTGTGCAGTCCGTCCCCCAGGCCCGGAGCTGTTCCAGGGCCCCCTCCAGCCGGACCCGCTCTAGCCGCGCCACCTCCGTCCGGAGGGACTCCAGCCCCTGACCGGCCGGCCGGGCCCGGTACTCCGACAGGCGGACCTCCACCTTACAGGTCAGCTTCAGGGCAGAAGGGACATCCCCCTGAAATTCCAGGCGGCTTTTCGTACAGGCGGAGGTCACCTTTACCGACACCGGCCCCTCCGGCAGCTCCACATCCAGCACGTCCGCCGAGGAGCCGCCGGCCAGCAGCTCCAGCCCCTTGGCCGCCTCCCCCTCCAGAAAGCCCGCCAGGACGTCCCCCTTCAACACGCCATAGCCCTGTTCCGCCAGGACGGCCCCTCCCTCCCCGGCGGGGGAGAGGGCGGGGACATAGGCAGAGCCCAGCTCCAGCAAATCGGTGTACACCTCCCCGGCGGTGCGGGTAAGGTTGGCAATGCCCATTTTGCTGTCATTTTGAATGGTCTCCAGCCGGGTGTCGATCCCCTCGTCCCCGCCGGCGGACAGGGCGTCCCGGGCGGAGGCCCCCCGGACCAGCCACAGCTGAGCCCCCAGGCCCAGCTCCGCATCCCTGGAAAAATAGTCCAGCACCGGCCGGACCCCCTTCTCCGCCAGCGTCTCCCCAATGAGGAGCTGGTCCACATAGCCGAAAAAGACAAAGCTGTCGCTCTGGCCCTGCATGGCCAGGCAGGCCGCGCTGAGGGACGGCCGGTCCGCCGACAGGGTGAGGGCGGGCTCCCCGTCGCCCTGGAGGCCCTTTGCCCGGGGGCCGGTGGAGCCGGTGACCGCCACCCCGGCGGGGGAGGGGTCCACCCCCAGGGTGCGCAGCAGGGCCATGTCCCCCATCTCCCGGGCGGTGGGCAGGCCGGAGCAGCCGGTCAGAAGCAGACAGAGGATCAGCAGGGGAGTGAAGTATTTTTTCATCGCTGGTTCCTCCTGTTTTGCGTTCTGACAGGTCCGTCCCGCCACTTCATCCTGGGCAGGGGCAGGCGAAAGAGGCTGGGGTGGCCCCGGGGCACCCTGGTCCCGGTGGTGAAGGGGGCCAGATAGGGCACGCCGAAGGACTCCAGCCCTGCCAGGTGGTAGATGAGCCCGGCGCACCCCAGGGCCAGCCCGGTGAGGCCGCCCAGGCTGGCTAAGATTGCCAGCAGAAACCGCCACAGCCGCAGGGCGTTGCCGAAGTCCTGACTGGGCATGGTGTACCCCGCCACCCCGGCGATGGCCACGGCGATAAGGACGGCAGGGGAGACGATGTGGGCCTCCACCGCCGCATTGCCCACCACCAGTCCCCCCAGGATGGAGACGGTGGCCCCAATGGGGCCGGGGAGCCGGAGGCCGGCCTCCTGAATCACCTCGAAGGCCAGCAGCATAATGAGCACCTCGAAGATGGTGGAGAAGGGCACCTCCTGCTTGGCGGCCACGATGGACAGAGCCAGCTTGGGGGGGATGGCCTCGGGGTGAAAGGTCACCAGGGCGATATACAGCCCGGGCACCAGCAGGGTGATGAGGGCGCACAGCCAGCGGATGGCGCTGAGGGCGGAGGCCACCAGCCAGTGGTAGGCCCGGTCCTGGCCGGTTTTAAAGAACTGGTCGATAGTTCCGGGGAGCAGCCACCCCAGGGGGATGCCGTCGGCAAACAGGCCCACCCGACCCTCCAGCAGGCCCTGACAGAACCGGTCGGGCCGCTGGGTGTAGGGCATCATGGGGAAGGGGGATTTTCCCGCATCCACCAGATACTCCTCCAGGTTGCCCGCCGCCTCCACGCCGTCAATGTCGATGGCGTCCAGCCGCTGTTCCAGCAGGGCCACGGTGTCCGGGTCAGCGATGCCGTCGATCCAGAGCACGTCCACCGGGGTGAGGGACTGCCGGCCCACAATGTGCTCCCGGATTTTCAGCTCCGGGGCCCGCATCCGGCGGCGGACCAGGGAGGTGTTGGTGCGCAGGCTCTCCACAAAGGAGTCCCGGGCTCCCTTCAGGGCGGGCTCATTCTCCGGCTCTCCCACCGACCGCTTTTCCTCGGTGGCCACGGGGAAGACCAGGCAGTCGTCCCGGCCCTCCAGAAAGAGGGCGCAGGAGCCGTTGATCAGGGCGAAGGCCACCGGGTCCACCTCGGTCTCCCGTTTGGCGGCCTGGGCGTAGAGGGCGCCCCGCTCCAACAGGGCGAACAGCTCCCCCTCGGGGACGGAGGCCAGCATGGGGTCCTGAGCCAGGGGGCGCAGGACGTAGTCGTTCAGCCGCTCCGTCCGGGCCTGGCCGTCGATGTAGCAGACGGTGGCCCTGCGCTGGCTGTCCCCGTGGAGGAAAACCTCCCGCTTGGAGAAGTCCACGCAGTCAGAAAAAACCTCCTCCAGCCGGGCCAGGGACAGCGGGCCGGGGAACCGGGGCTCCTTTCTGGGATGGGGCGCGTTGGCCTCCTGTCTGGACATAAAAACCCCCTCCTTTCGCCTTAGTGTGCCGAAAGAAGGGGCAATCTATGCGTTGGATTTTTCTTGTCTTTTTTTTCAGGTTATGTTATAATCAGCTTAGAATTGGAGGTGGCACTATGCCGACTGAAAAGGACTATAAGGTCATTGAAAAAGCTACAATCTATGACCTGCGGCGCATTTTTGTGAACTCCGGCAAGGAAAGCTACACCCTAGATGAGCTGTGTAAGCTGCTGGATACCATTGCAGACGCAAAGGATCAGGAGTAATAGAGACAAGCGGACCGCTCCAAAGCGGTCCGCTATTTTTGTATCCGCTCCAGCCGTCGCAGCAGGGCCTGGGCAGCAATGCCGGTAAACAGTCCAGCCAGGACGCCGGCAATCACCAGGTAGGGCAGCCAGGCCAGCACCGACCAGGAGCGCAGGACGGCGGCGGCGGCCAGCAGCTGGCCGATATTGTGAAAGATGGCGGCCACCGGGCTGGCCAGCCAGATTTGACGCTCTGTCAGCAGCCTGCCCAGCAGGCACAGGACGCACCAGCTCAGCAGCCCTCCGGCGGCGCTGTAGAGCAGGGTCATCATCTGCCCGGAGAACACCGCCCCCAGAAACACCCGGGCGGACAGCACCAGAAGGGCGTCCCCCGGGCCCATGGCGAACATGACGTAGACGGTGACGATGTTGGCCAGCCCCAGCTTCACCCCCGGAACGGTGGTAAACGCCGGTATCTGTGCCTCCGCCAGAAAGATGGTCAGGGCGATGGCGGTGAGCAGGGCCAGACGGGTAATCCGTCCCGCTCCCTTAACCGGCCGCCCCATCCAGGTCCCCTCCTCCGTCCACAATCTCGATGGTCAGCCTGTGGGGCAGGCAGATAATGGGCACAGCTCCGCCGGAAATCCAGCCCTGTTTAACGCACACCTGGTCCGGACAGTCGGCCGCCGAGACCCGGATGCGGCCCCGCTCCACCTGGACAGTGTTGGTCCCGCTGCCGTCCTCCAGGGTGAAGGAGCGGGGCTCCGCCACCCGGTCCAGGTCGATCTCCTCCAGCAGGACGCCGTCCCGGGTGATGCGGGCCACGGGAGCCCGGGCCTTCGGACCCTGAAACAGGAGAACGGCCGCCGAGGCGGCCACCGCCGCCAGCAGCAGAAATAAAATCACCCTGGTCTTCATTCCAGCACCACTACCTCCCGGCCCTCATACCCCTCCGCCAGGGAAAAACGGCCCTCCAGCCCGACAGTGCGGTAAATTTCCCCCGCCTCCGTCACAAAAACCGCCTCAAAGTCCAGCTCGGGGTGGTCCCGCCAGAATTGAGCTCCGTCCTTCAGGCCCATGACGAACAGGGCGGTGGACAGGCCGTCGCAGATCAGCGCCGAGGGGGAGACCACCGTCACCGAGGCCAGCCCGGACCGGGCGGGGGCGGCGGTGTCCGGGTCCAGAATGTGCCAGTAGGTAACTCCGTCCTGTTCAAAATACCGCTGGTAGCCCCCGGAGGTGCCCATGGCGCAGTTCTCCAGCTCCACCACGGCAAAGTAGCTCCCCGGCTGAGCCGGGTCCACCACCCCGATGCGCCAGGGTTTTCCTCCGGGCTTGCTCCCAACGGCCACGATGGTGCTCTGGCCCAGGTCCAGCAGGGCGGAGGTAATGCCCACGTCCCGCATCTCCCCGGCCAGCAGGTCCCCCGCAAAGCCCTTGGCCACCGCGCCCAGGTCCATCTCCATGCCCTGGGGCAGGGCGGCGCCGCCCCGGTGTCTCTCTCCAGCCCAGTCCGACAGCGCCACCGCGGTGTAGTCGATCTTTTTCGCCAGCTCCGCAAGCTCGCTGTCGGAGGGCACCCGGTGCTCCTCCTGGGTAAATCCCCAGGCTTTTACCGCCGGATAGGCGGTAATATCCAGTGCCCCGCCGGTGGTCTCGCACAGGGACAGGGCGTCATGCAGCAGGGCAAGGACAGCACTGTCCGGCACCTCGACCCACTCTCCGCCGGCGTGGTTGACGGCATAGACAAAGCTGTCCTCCCGGGTGGTGGACAGCTGGCTGTCCAGCTCCGCCAGCCTGTCTGTCAGCCCCCCTAAAACGGCTCTGGTCCCCCCCGTGTTCCCATCATAGGCGGTCAGCTGTATGACGGTGTCCATGGCGAAGGCCGTGACCTCCACCGGCTCCGGGGCCCTTTTGCAGCCCGGCAGGGTGAGCAGGCTCAGGGCCAGCAGGGCGCACAGCAGCCTTTTTTTCATAAGATTTCCCGGTACATGGCGGCGGCGTCCGCCTTGCCCACGTTGTCGGCCACCACCAGCACCTCCACCTTCACGGTGTTCTGCCCGAATTTCAGCTCTACCCGGTCGCCCACCTTCACATCGTAGCTGGCCCGGACGGGCCGGCCGTTGACGGACACCCGCTCGTTGTCGCAGGCCTCGTTGGCCACCGTCCGCCGCTTGATCAGCCGGGACACCTTCAGCCACTTGTCTAAACGCATACTGTCTCCTCCAAAAAATGAAGGGCGCCGCAGAACAGCGCCCTTAGTGTATCCAGTTCGGTCAGCGGGCAACCGCGTCCTTCAGGGCCTTGCCGGCCTTGAACACCGGGGCCTTGGAGGCGGGGATGGGGATGGGCTCCTTGGTCTGGGGATTGCGGCCCATGCGCTCGGCGCGGACCTTCACCTCAAAGGAGCCAAAGCCCACCAGCTGGACCTTCTCGCCCTGGCGCAGGGCCTCGGAAATAACGTCGATGGTGGCGGTAACCGCCGCCTCGGCGTCTTTTTTGGACATCTCGGCCTGCTCGGCCACTGCAGCGATCAATTCCGTCTTGTTCATGTTTTCTCCTCCTGTGCATTTAATTTGACAGCCTGCAAGCTGCCTGAAAATATATACTTAAAACCCTCTGCCGATCTGTATCCACAGCGGTTGACCGCCGCCCGGACCCCTCGGCGGGGCGGGCCGTCTCCTGTGCTGCGGGTACACATCCCTCAGGCGTTAAGTCTCCTGTTCCTTCGCCCGGCGCCAGAGCGCCTCCAGCTCGGGCACGTCCAGGGCGTCCAGCGGCCCCTCCGCCAGCGCCTCCACGGCGCAGAAGCGGCGGATGAACTTCTCGCAGGCCCCCTGCAGGGCGGCCTCGCCGTCCACGCCGGCGAACCGGCCCGCCTTTACGGCGGCAAAGAGCAGGTCGCCCAGCTCCTCCTCCACGTTGGAGTCCTCCCGGACGGCGGTCTTAAACTCCTCCAGCTCCTCCGACAGCTTGTCCAGGGCGGGGGAGACCTCCCTCCAGTCAAAGCCCGCCTTGGCGGCCTTGCTCTGGAGCTTGGCGGCCCGCGTCAGGGCGGGCAGCGCCCGGGCCACGCTGTCCATGGCGTCGCCGGCGGTGGACTGGCCCTTTTCCTTCCGCTTCTGGGCGTCCCAGGCGGACAGGGCCCCGTCGGGGTCCCGGGCCTCCACCGTCCCAAAGACGTGGGGGTGGCGGTAGACCAGCTTTTTACAGATGCCGTCCACCACGTCGTCAAAGCCAAAGGCGCCGGCCTCCTGGGCCATAGAGGCGTGGAACACCACCTGGAGAAGCACGTCGCCCAGCTCCTCCTTCAGGTTGTCCATGTCCATGCGGTCGATGGCGTCGGCGGCCTCATAGGCCTCCTCCAGCATATTGGCGCGGATGGATTGATGGGTCTGAGCCCGGTCCCAGGGGCAGCCCCCGGGAGCGCGGAGCAGCTGCATGATGTTCAGCAGGTCCTCCACGCCGTAATTTTCCGCCATTTGAAAATTTACCACAATTTCGCTTCCTTATCAAGTCTTTTTATATATTTTTATTCTTTTTCGTGAAAGGGACGGATTTCCCGGGGAATCATATGCCAAATTCTTACAGCCGGAGCAGCTTTGCGATCTTGTTCCCCTTGGGCATCAGGGCCAGATCGTCCCGGGAGATGGCCCGCAGGGCCACCACCAGAACGCCGTAGACAATCACCGCAATCCCGATGGCCCCCAGGGTCATCAGGGCGTTGCCGGTGCGGCTCAGGCCCAGCACCTGTTTTGCCGTCTGGTCCATGGCGCACAGCATCGCGCCCAGCCCGCCCGGGTCCTTGCCGGCAGCCAGGGCGGCCTCCAGGCTCTTTTTGCCCAGGGTCAGGGCAATCTTGGACCCCAGCCCGTACACCGCCCAGGCCGACCCGCCCATGAGGGCGGAGGCCAGGAAGGGCTTGAGGAAGATGTCCAGATACCGGGGCCGCCGGGGGATCACCCGGGCAATCAGCACCAGGTCCAGCCCCAGGCACAGGCCGAAGCACAGGATATTCCCCAGCGGGGCCCCGTATATCCCCACCTTGGGCATGGCCACCACATGGTAGTTGGTAAAAATTTTCACGCCGCCCCCCACCACCATCACCAGGATGGGCAGGTTGACAAAGCCGTAGGCCTGGAGCACCGAGTTGCACACCAGCATCATGCACACGAATACGGTGGCCAGCCCCAGGGTGGACAGCAGCGGCCCGGCCAGGTCCTTCTCCAGGGCGGGGTAGAGCAGCTGCATAATGGGCCGGCCCATGAC
Source organism: uncultured Oscillospiraceae bacterium (assembly GCA_910585815.1). GTDB lineage: Bacteria > Bacillota > Clostridia > Oscillospirales > Oscillospiraceae > Lawsonibacter. Next base: position 8,959 of record CAJUFJ010000007.1, read on the forward strand.
GAACAGCCCCACCCCCATGGGGAAGGCGATCAGGGCGGTAACCCGCAGGGCGGAGGCCGACACCCGGCTGGCCCCCCGGCGGTCCCGCCGGGCCAGCGCGCCGGACACGGCGGGAATCACCGATGCGGTGATGGCCGCCATGAGGGAGGTGGGCAGGTTATAGATGTTCAGGGCCGCGCCGTAGTTGCCGTAGAGGGAGCGGCTCACCGACTCCAGCAGGGCATAGACCTCCAGGGCGGCGCTCTCCAGCCCGCCGGCGGCCGTGCCGCCGGCCAGGGCCTTCTGTGCCGCCTCCACCTGCTGGGACAGCACCGCCATGGTGGCCTGCGTCCCGGTGGGCAGCAGGGCCTTCCAGGCCGAAACCGCCTGCTCCAGGGGGGCGAAGTCCACAAAGGAGAAGCCGGAATACAGCGCCCAGCAGGCCTGGTCCTCCAGCAGCACCCGCTGGAGCTGGCCCTGGACCAGGGAGGAGTCGATCACCGTGACAATGCCCACCATGGAGGAGCTGAGGGTGATGGGGATGGCGATGCGCAGAATGTCCCGGACGATGTCGCCGGGGGCGTCGGGCTCATCCCGCTCCAACTGCCGGCTGTGGTCCCCCTTGAAGGCGTAGTTGAGGACCATGTACACCAGGGCCACCATGGTGCCCACCGTCACGCCGGTGATGGCGCCGGCGGCGGCGGTCTCGGGGGGCTGCCCCCCCTTCACCAGCCACCAGGCCAGGGTCAGGCCGATAATCAGCTTGCACAGGGCCTCGATGATCTGGGAGATGGAGGTGGGGGTCATGTTGAGGTGCCCCTGGGTATACCCCCGCAGGGCGGCCAGACAGCCCACGCACACCACCGCCGGGGACAGGGCCCGGATGCCGGGGGCGGCCTTGGTGTCGTGCATCATCTCGGCCAGCATATCGGCCTTGAAGTACATCACCAGGAAGGACACCAGCCCCAGAATCACGAACATCCCCAGGGCCAGCTGGAAGGTGCGGCGCACCTGGCCCCGGCGGCCCTGGGCGTTGGCCTCGCTCACCAGCTTGGACACCGCCACCGGCAGGCCGGCGGTGGAGATGGTGAGCAGTACGGCGTAGATATTGTAGGCGTTGGTAAAGTCGGTATTTCCCTGGGCCCCGATGATGTTGACCAGGGGAATCTTGTAGAACATACCGATGAGCTTCACCACCAGGATGCCCACCGCCAGGATGGCCGCCCCGCCGAAGAAGGTATTTTGTTTTCCGCTCCCGCGGGAGGGCGCGTCATATCGGGCCATAGGCCGCCTCCTAAACATTTGAATCTGCTATCTGTCGTCCTGTTCTTTCAGCCGGACCAGCCCCAGCCCTCCGGGCAGCTCGATCAAGGGTCCTGCAAGATCATCGCTATCCAGCAGAAGCAGCCCCGGCCGGCCCTGGGTCAATTCTATGACTTGGGAGCCGTCGTCATAGGGGTGGCAGTCCCGCTCCAGGATGGCGAAGGGTCGCACACAGGCCGGGACGCCCTTTCGCAGCATCCGCAGCTTGGTATGGTCGTCCTCCTCCATCCCGGTCTGGATGGCTTTCACCGCCGGGAACTGCCACAGCTTTTCCGCCAGCTCCCGCAGCTGGGCCGCTCTGCCCGGCAGGAAGATGGTGTAATTACTCTCGTCCACCACCTCGCGCTCCGGGATGATGATAGAGTAATTGAACTGGCCCCCATCCGGGTACTGGTTCATCCAGAAGCCCCGGACCTCCTCGTAACCCCCGAAGTCGTACAGGGTCTGCTTGTAGTCGTGGGAACGGTGAGTGGTATAGCCCAAAACAAAATCGCTGTCCAGCTTTTTCTGGTTCCAAGCGGCGATCTTTGTCTGAGACAGCCCTTCATCTTCCCAGCAGCCGTCCAAAAACTTCAGGCCAGTCTTGGCCAGATGGGCGTCGAAGTCCGCGATAAAGTCCGGATAGAGGTCTTTCCTCAGAAATTGCAGCGACATCTCAAAGTAGGCGGGCATTACTTCCCTCCGAAGATATGGGGCAGGGCGTAGCCCGTTACCTCGGCCCGGATGCGGTCCATATCCAGGGTGAGGAATGTCCCATTTTCATATATGATTTTTCCCCGGGCCATATTCATCACCACGTTGGACGGGGCGGCGGAGTAGACCAGGTTCTCCATGATATCGTGGCAGGGGAACAGGTTGGGAGCGGTGAAGTCCACCAGAATCAGGTCAGCGATTTTGCCCGGGGCAATCACTCCGGCGTCCCGGCCCAGGGCGCGGGCTCCGTTGACGGTGGCCATGGCCAGAATCTCCGCCGCGGACAGTTGTCCGTGGTCCTCCCCAAAGCTGTAATTTTGAATCAGAGCTGCCACCTTCATCTCCTCAAAGATGTTGTGGCTGTTGTTGGAGGCCACCCCGTCGGTGCCCAGGGCCACGCTCATGCCGCACTCCCGCAGGAAGAACAGGGGGGCCACCCCGGACATCAGTTTCAGGTTGGACACCGGGTTGTGGACGGCGGTGACCCCCCGCTTGGCGAACATCTCCGTATCCCCGCCGGACAGATAGACGCAGTGGGCGGCGATACCGCCGTTTTCCCACACACCGTACTTGTCCAGCAGTTGGGCAGGGGTGGTCCCGTATTTATCAATGCACTTCTCGTGCTCGGAGAGGGTCTCGGACACGTGGACGTGCATCCCCAGGCCGTGCTTTTGGGCAAAATCCGCCACCCACTCCCAGGCCGGGGGGCAGGAGGTGTACTCCGCGTGGATGGAGGCGTCCACCTTGATCTGCCCGTCCCCGGCGTTGTGCCAGTTCTCGTAGAGGCGGATGTGGTTTCCGCAGTCATTGCACTTCTCGGGGGAAAAATCCGCCGGGTCGCCGAAGTACACCGCCCCGCAGGCCAGATTGGCGGAGATGCCCGCATCCAGCACAGTCTGGGCGATGGTCTCGGTGTTCATGTACATGTCGGCGATGCAGGTGGTGCCCGAGGCAATCATCTCGGCCAGACCCAGAGCCGCCCCGGCGGCCACGCACCTGTCGTCCAGCTTGGCCTCGGCGGGGAAGATGTACTTGTTGAGCCAGGTGTGCAGGTCGCAGCCCCCGCCGTAGCCCCGCATAAGGGTCATGGGCACGTGGGTGTGGGCGTTCACCAGGCCGGGCATCATCACCTTTCCGGCGCAATCAATCACACGGTCAAACTCCCCGGCCGGGCGGACGGTCTCCACCGAGGCGATCCGGGTCCCCTCCACCGCCACAAAGGCGTCCGTCAAAACCGGCTGGGCCGGGTCCATGGTGACGGCGGTTACGTTGGTAAATAGAATTGCCATTTCAGGTTTCCTCCAATCCAAGCCTCCTTTTGAAAGGAGGTGGCATCCGCGAAGCGGATGACGGAGGATTGCATTTTGGCGAAGCCAAAATATGCGAAGCAAACACAGTTTTGCAAACCCTTGTTTACTTCGTATGTTCGCTCCGCGAACGCAATCCTCAGTCAGCCTTCGGCTGACAGCCCCTTTCCAAAGGGGCTTTTTTCCCGCTCGACGGGGCTCTTTTTACATCTTCCCCAGGCACGCCCTAACCAGCCCGGAGAATTTCTCCCGGGCGGCGGCAGCGGCATCGAGGACTTCCTGCTCACTGAGGGGCTGGTCCAGGATGCCGGCGGCCATGTTGGACAGCAGGGTGAGGCCCAGCACCTCCATGCCGCAGTGGCCGGCCACAATCACCTCGGGGGCGGTGGACATGCCCACGGCGTCGCCCCCCAGCAGGCGGGCGGCGCGAATCTCCGCCGGGGTCTCGTACTGGGGGCCGTAGCAGTAGAAGTAGACCCCCTCCCGCAGGGGGATGCCCCGCTCTTTGGCCGTCTCACGGGCCAGCTCCTGAAGCCGGACGGTGTACAGGTGGGAGGCGTCGGGGAAGCGGACGCCGAAGTCGGGCAGGTTCTCCCCCCGGAGGGGGGAGTCGGAAAACATCTTGATCTGGTCGGTAATCAGCATCAGGTCGCCGGCCTTCCAGTCGGTGTTGACGCACCCGGCGGCGTTGGTGACAATCAGGGTGTCGCACCCCAGCAGGCGCAGCGCCCGCACGGCGTAGGACACCGCCTCATAGGAATAGCCCTCGTAGTGGTGCATCCGGCCCTGCATTACCGCCACCCGCTGGCCCTCCAGCATGCCGAAGACCAGCCGGCCCTTGTGGCCGGGGGCGGTGGAGGCCTTGAAGTGGGGGATGTCCTGATAGTCGATGGCGATGGCGTTCTCCACCTCGTCCCCCAGATAGCCCAGGCCGGAGCCCAGCACCATGGCCACCTTGGGGACAAAGTCCCCCAGGCGGTCCCGGATGGCCTGGGCGCTGGCCCGGTATTGGTCCATTGTGTAGTCCATAAGTTCCTCCTTTACTCCTGGTCCTTGGCCGCGGCGATGGTATCCAGCAAATCAAGAAGTTCCTCTTTTGTGTACTGGCTTCTTTCGCTGCTCTTAATAATCAGGCGCAAATCATAAAGCATGGCTTTCTGCGTATCTTTGCGTCTCTCATCTGTCATGCTTTTACCTCCTCTGCCGTCTCGCCCACAGTCTCAGCTCAGCTGCTTACCGCAGGCCCGGCAGAACTTGTCGCCCCGGCCGCAGGGCTCGCCGCAGGCAGGGCAGGAGGCGGCCTGCTTCAAATCGGCGATGCGGTTTTTCAGCTCGGCAATCCGCGCCGCCTTCTCGTCCGCCTGGGCCAGTAATTTGGTCACCACGTCGTTCTCCGGGGCCTCCCCCCGGTGGGTGTCGTACATCACTTGGCCCAGCTGGCGCAGAAGGTCGTTATACTCCCCGTTCAGGTCGAACAGCTGCACATTCAGCTTGGCCACGTCCACCATCTGCCCGGCCCGCTTGCCCGCCGCCCGGGCTCCGTCCGCCGCGGCGTCGGCGGCATAGCTTGCGGTCCCCCGCACCCGCTCCAGCAGGTTTTTTACCTTGTCGTCCATAACCATACTCCTCCAATCTAAAATATCGTGGTTATATTTTACACCAAATATTCCCGAATTGCAACAATACCGCCGCCTTCTCAAAAATTTAATCATTTGCCCGGCCGTCCCGGCGGGGACCGTTGCTATTTTTGCCCGGAAGTGGTAAAATAGAATGGATTGGTATTTTACAGACACACATCCCACATTCCCACAGAGACAGAAGGGGGCTATCCTTATGCGCAAGCTGGTCATCGAGAGGGCTGCGGTCAAGCACAACCTGTCCATCATCAAGGAGCGGGCCGCGGGGGCGGTCATCTACGGCGTCCTCACCGGCGACGGCGGAGGGGCGGGCATCGTCCCCATGGCCAAGCTCCTCCGGGCGGAGGGCATCGGCCGCTTTGCCGTGTACGAGGTGAAGGAGGCGGAGAAGCTGCGCCAGGCCGGCTTTGAGGACGAGGAGATCCTCATGCTTCGCTCCACCACCGACCGGGAGGAGTTGGAGCAGCTGGTGGACCTGAACGTGGTGTGCACCATCTCCTCGGTGGACACCGGCCTGGCCCTCAACGCCCTGGCAGAAAACCGGTCCACCGTGGCCTGCGCCCACATCCAGGTGGACACGGGCATGGGCTTTGGCGGCTTTCTGGTCAGCGAGCCGGAGAAGATTCTCCTGGCCTACCGCTCCCTGCCCAACGTGGCCCTGGAGGGCATCTACACCCAGCTCCATGCCATGCGGGTGGGAGACCCGGAGTGCGCCCACCAGCTGGAGCGGTTCCACCAGGTGCTGGACACCATCCACACCGCCGGGTTTGAGACAGGCACCGTCCACGCCGCCGGCTCCTTCGCCCTGCTCCACAACGACAGCGCCCGGCTGGACGGGGTGCGGGCGGGCTCGGCCATCCTGGGCCGGTGCCGCCGCACCCGGGATGACCGGCTGAAGGCGGTGGGCTACGGCGAGGCCCCCCTGTCCGAGGTCCGCTGGCTGCCCAAGGGCCATTCCGTGGGCACCGACCGGCCCATCACCCTGAAACGGCCCACCCGGGTGGCGGTGCTGCCTGTGGGCTATCAGAACGGCTTTGGGGTGGTCCGGCCCCGGGAGACCGGATTCTGGGCCCTGTGGCAGCAGTGGCGGCGCTCCAAAAAGCGGACGGTCCGCGTCGGCGGCCAGCGGGTGAAGCTTATCGGCCCCATCGGCGCCACCGAGACCCTGCTCAATGTCACCAATGTGAAGTGCTCCGCCGGCGACCTGGCCGCCTTCGATATGGACCCCATCTTTGCCCGGGGGTTTGTAAGGGAATTTCGGTAATTTTATGGCAGGAGCGGTGCCCATTATGATGTAGGGGCGCACATTGTGCGCCCGATATCCCCCGGAACTTCCCCCCGAAACCGCGGGCGGCCACAGGCCGCCCCTACAAAATACAAGCGAGGTTTTATCATGCCTGACCTGAATTTCCAGCCGCTGCTCTTTGGCGGCGACATCAACGTATACAGCGTGGCCCGGGCCTTTCACGAGGCCTACGGGGTGCGTTCCATCGCCTATGGCAAGTACCCATCCTTTCCCTGTCACGGCAGCGCCATCCTCGACTACCGGGTGTGCCCCGACAACGAGGACGAGACCGCCTTCCGCCGCAACGCCCAGGCGGTGGCGGAGGAGTTCCTCCACAAGAAGATTATCCTGCTGGGCTGCGGGGACAGCTATGTCCAACTGGCCGCCCACTGCAAGGACTCCCTGCCGGAAAACGTAATTGCCCCCTACATCGACGGCAGCCTTCTGGACACCCTCATCAACAAGGAAAAATTCTATGCGCTGTGCGACCAGCACGGCATCGACCACCCGGCCACCTTCATCTACGACAAGTCCATGGGACACAACTTCTCCCTCCCCTGGGGCCCGCCCTACATCGCCAAGCCCGCCGACAGCGTGGCCTACTGGGCCTGCGGCGACCACTCCCTGGCCAAGGTGTATATCTGCCAGAGCTGGGAGGAGCTGCTGGAGAGCCTGGACCACGTCTACGCCGCCGGCTATTCCGACCACATGGTCCTTCAGGAGTTCATCCCCGGGGACGACAGCTACATGCGGGTGCTCACCAGCTACTCCGACCGCAACGCCCGGGTGACCACCATGTGCCTGGGCCATGTGCTGCTGGAGGAGCACTCCCCCCACGGCATCGGCAACCACGCCGTCATCCTCACCGAGGGGGACGAGGCCCTGGAGCTGAAGATTAAGGGGCTCCTCGAGGCCCTGCACTTTGTGGGCTTCTCCAACTTCGATATCAAGTACGACCGCCGGGACGGCAAATACAAGGCCTTCGAGATCAACTGCCGCCAGGGCCGGAGCAACTACTACGTCACCGGCGCGGGGCACAACATCGCCCGGCTGGTGGTGGAGGACCGGGTGGAAGGGAAGGACCTGCCATTCACCATGACGAAAAACCGCTCCCTGTGGCGGATGGTGCCCAAAAAGGTAGCGTTTAAATTCACGCCCAGGCAGTATCATGAGGAGATGCGCGCCCTTATCAAGGCGGGGGCGGATTCCCACTCCCTGGTATATTCCAAGGATTCCTCCCTGCGCCGCCGCCTGCGGGTGTGCAAAAACCACTTGGGCAACATCAAGCGGTTTGACCGGTACAATAAGGTACCCAGTGAGGATTGATCTATGGCACAGTACCGTCTCGGCGTTCTTGGCGGCATGGGCCCCCAGGCCACCAACACCTTCTATCAGTTCATTCTCGACCGCACCGCCGCCCGGTCGGACCAGGAGCATGTCAACGCTCTGATTCTCTCCGATGTGGACATGCCCGACCGCACCGCCGCCATCCTGGGCAGCGAGGAGGAGCAGGAGGCGGTGTACCGCCGCCTGCTGGCCGACGCCCGTCTGCTGGAAAACGCGGGGTGTACCTGCATCGCCGTCCCCTGCAACACCTCCCACTTCTTTCTGGACCGGGTGCAGGAGGGGGTCCGCGTTCCCATTCTCCACATGATTCGGGAAACCGCCCGGCTGCTGGCCGCCCGGGGGCTGCGCCGGCCCGGCATTTTGGCCACCGATGGCACCATCCGGACCGGGCTCTACCAAAAGGAATTTTCCGCCGCCGGAATACAGGCCGTTATCCCCACCCCTGAGGCCCAGGGGCTGGTAATGTCCCTTATTTACGACGACGTGAAGGCCGGCCGGGACGGCGACCCTCAGAAGTTCGCCGCCATCCACGAGGACCTCCTCTCTCAGGGCTGTGACTGCGGGGTGCTGGCCTGTACCGAGCTGTCGGTCTTCGCTGACCGGCACCACCTGCCCCCCTTCTACACCGACGCCATGGCCGTCCTGGCCGAGCGGGCGGTGGAGGCCTGCCATAGGCCTCTGCGGCATATTTTTATCAAATAATACTTAGAGGAGTAGCTATTATGGATAAAATAAAAGCCGACCCCCTGGCGCTGAACGCCGTCATCTGCACCGTTTTAAAGGGGCCCAGCACCACCCCTGACGACTTCAAGCGGGCCACCCTGGTGGACAGCTTTTCCATGATCTACCAGAAATTCCCCGACTGGGCGGAGCCCACCCCTGGGGATTTCTCCATCCTAGGGCTTTTGGAGAACATGCACACCCTCCACTTTCCCAACAAACCCGGCCGGGCGCCCATCCAGGTGGATGACTTCTCCTTTCTGGCCCGCTGCAAGCGGCTGAAGCGGCTGGACGTGGCCCGCACCAACTTCACCGACTGCTCCATCCTGCTCCAGCTGCCCTTTATGAGCTACGTCCACCTGCCCCCCAGGGAACAGCTCACCCACCTGGAGGTGCTGGACAAGCTGCCCTGGCGGCGGAGGGTGGACTTTCTCCCGCCGCCCCCCGCGCCTGTTCTGCCAAAACCCAAGCCGGAACCCAGTGAGATGGCCAGGGCCATTGTGGAGGAGATTAAACGGCGCACTGCTATGGACTGCTATAAGCTGACCATCCGGCCTGACAGCCAGCCCGGGCTGTTTGACAGCAAATTTGGCGGCTTCCCCTACTGGGACCCGGCCCTGCCCTACCCGGTGGACAGCGCAGGGGAGAAGCTGGTGCTGCTGGCTCAGATCAATTTTGACCAGTTCCCGGCGGACGACCCTCTGCCCCAGGGCGGGATGCTCCAGTTTTTCGTGGGGCAGGACGACTGCTTTGGCATGGAATTCAGCGGCGGCCGGGCCGGCGGCTATCGGGTGGTGTACCATGAGAACATCGACCCCTCCATCACCGAGGAACAGCTCAAGCCGCTGGACATCCCTACTCAGGCAGAGACGAAGATCTTCCCCCTGGCAAGACCCATAGCAGTGACTATGGAAAAGAGTACCAGCTATATGGGCCCGGTGGACGGGCGGTTTGACGACCTCTTTTCCCAGGTGTACCAGGCCGTCACCGGGCAGGCCTCGGGAAAGGGGATACACCACTGGGGTACTCTGGAGCGCAACGACAGAGATTATCTGTGGGACCAGCTCGACACCGACGGCCACCACCTGCTGGGCTACCCCTACTTCACCCAGGAGGACCCCCGGGAGGATTTCTATGAGACCCTGCTCTTTCAGATGGACTCTGACGACGGTATCCTTTGGGGTGACGCCGGGGTGGGAAATTTCTTCATCGACCTGGAAAAGCTGAAACAGCGGGACTTTTCCGACGTGTTCTACACCTGGGACTGTTGCTGATTTCCACACTCATCAAGCGAGGTGTTTAACGTGAAACACACCCTTAACGACTATATCGCCCTGCTGGAGGAGCGCTCCCTGCTGGCCGCGCCGGTCCCCGATTCCTTGGACCGGTCCGCCGCCGTGGAGCTGGTGTCCTACGACTCCCGGGAGGTGGTCCCCGGCACGCTGTTTCTCTGCAAGGGGGCTCACTTTAAAGAGGAGTTCCTGCAAATGGCCCGGGACAGGGGGGCCATCGCCTGCGTGAGCGAGCAGCCCTACCCGTCCGTCAACCTGCCCTGTCTTCAGGTAAACGATATGCGCCTGACCATCGCCCCCCTGGCCGACCTGTTTTTTGACCACCCCTCAGGCAGACTGAAGGTGATCGGCCTGACGGGCACCAAGGGCAAATCCTCCACCGCCTACTACCTGAAGCACATTCTGGATGACTATATGGCGGAGAAAAGGGGGGCGGAGAGCGGCATCATCTCCTCCATCGACACCTACGACGGGGTGGAGCGGTTCGAGTCCCACATCACCACCCCCGACGCCCTGGACCTCCAGCGCCACTTTGCCCGCGCGGTGGAGGCCGGGCTGGAGTACCTCACCATGGAGGTGTCCAGCCAGGCCTTAAAGTACCACCGCTCCCTGTGCACCGACTTTGCCGCCGCCGCCTTCCTCAACATCGGCTACGACCACATCTCCCCCATTGAGCACACCGACTTTGAGGACTATTTTTCCGCAAAACTGCGGATTTTTGCCCAGGGACAGATTAACTGCGTCAACCTGGACTGCGACCACGCTAACCGCATCCTGTCCGCCGCCCGGGCGGCGGGGGCCCCGGTGTACACCTTCTCCCAGCGGGACCCGGAGGCCGACGTCTACGCCTCCCAGGTGCGCAAGCGGGGGGAGGACATCCTGTTTCAGGTGCGCACCCGGCGGTATGAACGGGAGTTCCGGCTCACCATGCCGGGGCTGTTTAACGTGGAAAATGCCCTGGCCGCCATCGCGGTGTGTGAGGGGCTGCAAATTCCCCAGCGGCACATCTACGCCGGCCTGGCCAAGGCCCGGGTGCCGGGGCGGATGGAGGTGTTCTCCAATGCGGACAATACTGTCACCGCTCTGGTGGACTACGCCCACAACCGCATGTCCTTCGAAACCCTGTTCCGCTCCGTCCAGGCCGAGTACCCCGGGCGGCGAATTGTGACGGTTTTTGGCTGTCCCGGCCTGAAGGCCTTGGACCGCCGCCGGGACCTGGGGGAAATTTCGGGAAAATACTCCGACCTGGTGGTCCTCACCGAGGAGGACAGCGGGGAGGAGGACACCCTGTCCATCTGCCAACAGATTGCCGCCCACGTGGCGGAGCAGGGGGGAGCGTACCGCATCGAGCCCAACCGGGGGGAGGCCATCCGCCAGGCCGTTTTAAGCTGTGACCGGCCCTCCATCCTTCTCATCACCGGCAAGGGCCGGGAGACCCGGCAGAAGCGGGGGAGGGAGTATGTGGAGGTGCCCACCGATGTGGAGTACGTCCAGACCTTTTTGCGGGAGTACGACGGAGCCCGCGCCCCGGACGGCATGGACCGGGTGCGCAGCCTGCTGGAGCTGCTGCCCGCCCTGAAGCGGCACGCAGGCAAGCGACTGGCTGTGCGGTGCGCCGCGCCGGGGGAGGCGCTCCTCCAGGACCTGGACGCCCTGCGGACGGTGGGGATGGATGCGGCCTTGATCGCCCCGGAGGAGGCGGTCCCACAGGGGACGGACTATCTGGTGTCCTTCGCCCCTCTGGAGACGGACAGCCCCGTGCCGGGCCGGGTGGACGCCAAACGGGCGGAGGAGCTGCTGGGAACCCTCAGCGGCAATCCGGCCGCCGCCGTCCGGCGCTGTCTGGACGCCCTCGCCGCCGGAGCAGAGGAGGCCGCCGTGCTGGACAGCACAGCCGAACATGCCCTGCTGCTGTATATGCTGGACCAGCCAGTCCAGGGGATGATTATTTCCAGATAACGAAAAGGATGGCTTACTCAGCCATCCTTTTCTCATACTTTTTCAGAAGGTCCTCGATTGCTTCATCAATTAAGCGGGATTTTGGAACCCGTGTTTTTCTTGAAAGCTCATTGAAAGGCTCCACTAACTCATTTGCCAGAGAAGAAATTAACTTTGTTCTGTTTACAAGATTTGTTCCAGCCATATGCTCGCCTCTTATGCACTATATAGTTACTACATGATGCAATTAGGTTACCATTAAAAATTCTTTTCGTCAATTACTCACCATCTATTGACTTAGTGGTTACTACCTAGTATACTATAGGTGGGGTGGTAATATGAAAAAAGCGGAAAAGAACGTCACGGTGGGAATGTCCCAGGAACTCTACAATACACTGAAACAACTGGCAGAGGAGGACTGCCGGTCCGTCCCCAGCTACATCCGCATGATTCTGCGGGAACACACGAAGAAAAGATGATTTCCGCCCCGGATCGAACATAAAAAACCGCCTCTTTTGGAGGCGGTTTCTTCATGGAACACCGAGGCACTGCTTCAGTCCCTCCTGAAGGACCTGCGAGAAGTTAATCCCCGCCTTGACAGCCAGCTCATTGAGGTAATTGGGGATGGTTACATTTTTCCGCACAGCGCGCATATCATTAGCCCGGCGGTAGGCGTCAAAATCCACCAGAGCAAAGACAGCAATTTCCCCCTCCCCGCACTTCGGCAGGGCAGAGGAGGCCGGCGGCAGCTCCTGCCCCATATCCTGGAGGGTAATTCCGCACAGGCTGATGGCGTCGGCGGCCATTTCCATCGCGTCGGCCAAATCCCGGCCTTCGGTGTTGATATTAAAATCCGGGGCATATACCAGATAGCCCCCTTCATTGGGTGTCAGTATAATAGGATACGCAGTTTTCACAGCGGGAAGCCTCCTTCCGTTATTTCAGACCCCGGCGCCGGATAATCGCCTTGGCGGTCTGCTCGTTGATCTCCTTATGACGAGGAATTGCCTCCACCTCTTTGCCGTCTGTCACAATCATGTGGCTGCCGCCCTCCCGGATCAGTCGCCACCCGTTCCTGTTGAACAGCTTCAGTAGATCCCTCTGTTTCATTCTATCCACTCCACACCACAATTATACGCATCCAATGCACATTTGTCAAATGGGATCTTTACAGTGGTTTACCCGTTAAACTTCCCCATCCCCCGGTCGATGCCCTCAGCCAGGATGCACTCAATGGCGTCGGCGGCCCGTTTGACGGCGGCGTCGATGGCCTTTTTGTCCTCTCCAACGAATTTTCCCAGCACCCAGTCGGCCATATCGTAATCGGGGTGGGGCTTCTCGCCCACCCCCACCCGCAGGCGGGGGAACTGGTCGGTACCCAGGTGCTGGATGATGTTTTTCAGCCCGTTGTGCCCCCCGGCGGAGCCCTTCACCCGGATGCGCAGCCGGCCCACTGGCAGGGCGGTGTCGTCGGACACCACCAGCACCCGGTCGGGGGGAATTTTGTAAAAATCCGCCGCCTGGCGCACCGCCTCCCCGGACAGATTCATATAGGTGATGGGCTTCATCACCAGCACCTTCTCCCCGGAAATGGTCAGCACATTGGTCAGCGCCTTGAATTTCAGCCGCTGGATGGGCTTTCTCTGGCGCTCGGCCACCTCGTCGGCCACCATAAAGCCCACATTGTGCCGGGTGTTCTCATACTTGTCCCCGGGATTGCCCAGGCAGACCAGCAGCCAGCTGACGCCGCCGCTGTCTTTTTTGAAAAACATGTCTGTTTCCTCGCTTCTCTTGAAATAGCCGTCTGTAGGGGCCGCCCCTACAGGCATACGCAAAACAAAGGGGACAGGCAAACGCCCGCCCCCTTGAAACATATTTACAGGAACAGGGGAGACACGGAGGTCTCCATGTAGATGTGGCTGATGGCCTCGGCAAAGAGGTGGGCCACCGAGATGTAGCGCAGCTTGTCGCATTGGACATCGGGCTTGGCGGGGATGGTGTTGAGGAAAACCACTTCGTCCAGCGCGCTCTCGTTGATGCGGCGGATGGCGGGGCCCGACAGGATGCCGTGGGTGGCGCAGGCGGTGACGTCTCTGGCGCCGCCGATCTCCACCAGGGCCTTGGCGGCGTGGCACAGGGAGCCGCCGGTGTCCACCATGTCGTCCAGCAGGATGACCCGCTTGTCCCGCACGTCACCGATGATGTTCATGACCTCGGAGGAATTGGCCTTCTGCCGGCGCTTGTCCACAATGGCCAGGGGCATATTCAGCTTCTGGGCGAATGCCCGGGCCCGGGCCACAGAGCCCACGTCAGGGGAGACCACCATGGTGTCCTCGTGGTCGTCCTTGAACTTGCGGTTGAAGTAGTCCACAAAGATGGGGGAGCCCAGCATGTTGTCCACGGGGATGTCGAAGAAGCCCTGGATCTGGTTGGCGTGGAGGTCCATGGTGAGCACCCGGTCGGCGCCGGCGGTGGTGATCAGGTTGGCCACCAGCTTGGCGGAGATGGGGTCCCGGGGCTTGGTCTTCCGGTCCTGCCGGGCGTAGCCGAAGTAGGGGATCACGGCGGTGATCCGGCCGGCGGACGCCCGCTTCAGGGCGTCGATGATGATAAGCAGCTCCATCAGAGCGTCGTTTACGGTGTTGAGCTGGCCATCCTTTACGAAGGAGCAGGTGGACTGGACCACGAAGACGTCGGAGCCCCGGACGGTCTCATAGATGGAGACAAAGTTCTCCCCGTCGGAGAAAGCGCCCACCTCTGAATTTCCCAGAGGTATTCCCAGCTCCTTGCAGATATCTCTGGCCAGAGCGGGGTTGGAGTTGCCCGTGATGACTTTGATGTCCTTTCCATGTGCAATCATTTCGTAATCCTCCCGTTTTTTTGTCGGCCCTGGGGCCGCTTTTCTCTTTCCCTTTTTGGCGAGGTCTCTCCCTCACCCATTCCCTTTTCGTATGCGGTTTTCTCCGGCCCAGCCCGCCTTCATCTCCTGGCGGGCCCGGCCGATGGCCAGCGCGTCCCCCGGGACGTCCTCCGTCACGGTGGTACCGGCGGCGATAAAGGCCCCGTCCTCCACGGACACCGGGGCGATGAAATTGGTGTTGCAGCCCACAAACACATGGCTGCCGATGGTGGTGCGGTGCTTGTGGAAGCCGTCGTAGTTGCAGGTGATGGTGCCGCAGCCGAAGTTGCAGTCCTCGCCCACGTCGCTGTCCCCCACATAGGTGAGGTGGGCCATCTTGGTCCCCCGGCCCAGGTTGCAGTTTTTCAGCTGGACAAAGGCCCCGATTTTGGAGCCCTCCCCCACCACGCAGTGGGGACGGATGTGGGTATAGGGGCCGATCTGGCAGTCCGCCCGGAGCACGCTCTCCTCACACTGGGAGGCGTTGACGGTGCATCCGTCCTCCACGGTGGAGTCGGTAATCATGGTCTGGGGGCCGATGCAGCAGTTTTTCCCGATCACCGTCTTCCCCCGGAGGATGGTGCCGGGGAGGAGTAGCGTGCCCGCCCCCACGGTGACCCCCTCCTCCACATAGACGGCGGCGGGGTCCATCATAATCACGCCCGTTTCCAGCAGCTGTTCCCGCTTGGCCTGAAGCGCGGCCGAATAATCGTTCATTCTGTTCCTCCCATATCAGCCTGACAGGCGGAGGGCCCGGTCTTTGCCGCCTGTAATTCCGTTTACAAAGTTTCCCATCGGGCATTATAACACAGTTTCCGCTTTTTTTCCACCATCAGGGAATTATTTTCAAAAAGTTTAAATTGCCGCTTTTTCATCGGAATCATTCCAAATCCGACAAAAACCGCCCTCCACAGTCTATGGAAGGCGGTCATCTGTCTTTTGTCAGCAGGCGGGCGCCAGCGGGCGCACTCCAAGCCGCTCCCGCAGCCTAGAGGGCCGGCAGACCCGGGACATCTCCAGCCCGGCGCAGACCGTGTCCACCAGGTCCACCATCCAGGCCTCCAGCGACCGGGGCAGCGCGCCGCCCAGGGGCCACATGTGGGAGAGGATGATGTTCTGCTCCTTGTCGGAGAGGGGGGTGAGGGCGGCGGCGTTCCGGGCGGCGAACCGGGGGTGGTCGAAGCACTGGTTACCCGGGTGGGCCGATTTGTCCCTGGAGTCGTAGAGGTACAGGTCGTGAAGCAGGGCGCCCCGGACGGCAGCGTGCACATCCATGCGGAGCAGCCGGGCCACCCGGTAGGTGCTGAAGGCCACGAACAGGGAGTGGTCCAGGGTAGTTACCGGCCCGTGGTGCTTCCACCGGCCCATCATCCGCACCGGCTCGGAGTCCAGCAGTTCCCTGGTCAGCTCCACAAACTCCCGCTCCCGCAGCTTACGGCTTAAACGGCTCATTGGAATCAGTCCTTTCGTCGTAATCGCAGGGTGTCCCCCGCGCAGTTGATTCTGACCCCATCATACACTATCTTCGCACCGTTGTCATCTGAGAATTTTTTACAATTTTACCGGGTCTGCCCCGCTCCTTTTATCACAAATTTGAAGGAACACAGCTCTCCCAGGCCCAAAGGGCCCCTTGCGTGCAACTTTTGGGTGGAAATCCCCATTTCGCAGCCCAGGCCGAATTCCCCGCCGTCGGTGAAGCGGGTGGAGGCGTTCCAGTAGACGGCGGCGCTGTCCACCCGTGCCAGGAAGGCGTGGGCCGCCCTCTCGTCGCCGGTGACAATGGCCTCGGAGTGGCCGGTGGAGTGGGCGGCGATGTGGCCCACGGCCTCCTCCAGGCTGTCCACCACCCTAAGGGCCAGGATGTAGTCCAGAAATTCGGTGTCAAAGTCGGCGGGCCCGGCGGGGGTGCCGTCGATGATCTTGGCCGCTTCCGGGTCCAGCCGCAGCTGGACCGGGTGGCCGAAGCGGTTGTGCTCCAGCCGCTCCTTCAGCTTGGGCAGAAACTCCCCGGCCACGTCCCGGTGAACCAGGCAGACCTCGGCGGCGTTGCACACGCTGGGCCGGGAGCACTTGGCGTTCTCGAGGATGTCCAGGGCCATGTCCTGATCGGCCCACCTGTCCACATAGACGTGGCAGATGCCGGTGCCTGTCTCCAGCACGGGGACGGCGGCGTTGTCCACGCAGGCCCGGATCAGCCCCGCGCCCCCCCGGGGGATGAGCAGGTCCACCAGCCCCCGGGCGGCCATCAGCTCGTTGGCGGAGGCCCGGGAGGTGTCCACCACCAGCTGGAGGGCGTCGGGGGACAGGCCGGCGGTGGAAAGCCCCTCCTTCAAAGCGGCCACAATGGCGGCGGCGGAGCGGTGGGCCTCCTTGCCCCCCCGCAGCACGCAGGCGGAGCCCGCTTTCAGGGCCAGGGCGGCGGCGTCGCTGGTGACGTTGGGCCGGGACTCGTAAATAATGGCGATTACCCCCATGGGGACGGCGGTCTTCTCGATGACCAGCCCGTTGGGCCGCTCCACCCGGCTGAGGACCGCCCCCACCGGGTCGGGCAGCTCCGCCACCTCCCGCAGGCCGGCGGCCATGCCGGCAATTCGGTCGGGACTGAGGGCCAGCCGGTCCAGCATTACCTCGGAGATGGTCCCCCGGGCCGCCTCCAGGTCCAGGGCGTTGGCGGCCAGGATGTCGTCACAGCGGGCCTCCAGCGCGTCGGCCATGGCCAGCAGGGCCCGGTTTTTGGTTGCCGTGTCCGCCGCCGCCATATCCCACTTGGCCGCCCGGGCTTTTTGGAGCAGTTCCTGTGTTGTCATATTCTGTCACCTCAAATTTTTGTAGGGGCGGCCTGTGGCCGCCCGTATGTGTTCCGGCTTCTGCGGGCGGCCAAAGGCCGCCCCTACATGCCCCATCAGTGGGGCCACACCAGGCTCACCGCGCACAGAGCCAGGGACAGGGCCATTGCCACGTCCACCGTCCGGCGGTGGCGGGCAAAGAGCTTTTGCAGCGACGCCCCGGCGAACAGCCACACCAGATTGCACATCGGCCCGGTGAAGGGGAGGAACAGCCCCACCGCCAGCAGGGCCCAGATTGAGCTGTTGTAGGGCAGCACGTAGCCGCTCAGGGCGGCGATGCAGAAGATGATTACCTTCACATTGGTCAGGTTGACCAGCAGCCCCGTGAGGAAGGTGGGGGCCGCCGGGTCCCGGTCCGGGTCGGCTCCGCCGGGGCGCAGCATGTGCCAGGCCATCCACAGCAGGTAGGCCGCTCCCACCCAGGACAGCGCCCCCACATACCGGTCCAGGGCCGCCCCCAGCAGCCAGGTCACGGCCACCGCCCCCATGGAATCCAGAAAGAAGCCGCAGAACAGCCCTCTCCACTGTCGCAAGGCGGGCCCTCTCCCATACCGCAGGGCTGCCCCCAGGGAACAGAGGTTGGCGGGTCCGGGGGTGATGGCCCCCACAAAGCAGTAGATCAAAAAGCTGGGAATCAGTGAAACCGGCATGGCTGCCACCGTCCTTTCCTTGGCAGCCCTATCCTACCAGAAAAAATAACATTTGAAAAGCGAATGTTTTTAAAGTATAGTATTGATATAGTCAATGATTGGAGGAATCCCCATGGAGCTGAAAAATCTGCGCACCCTGCTGGCCGTGGTGGACCAGGGCAGCTACCAGAGGGCAGCGGAGCACCTGGGCTACACTCAGTCCACCATCACCGTGCAGATCCAGCAGCTGGAGGAGGAGCTGGGAGTCCCCCTCTTTCAGCGGGCGGGCCGGCGGATGGTCCTCACCC
Source organism: uncultured Oscillospiraceae bacterium (assembly GCA_910585815.1). Taxonomy (GTDB): domain Bacteria; phylum Bacillota; class Clostridia; order Oscillospirales; family Oscillospiraceae; genus Lawsonibacter. The sequence goes on from CAJUFJ010000007.1 coordinate 27,162, forward strand.
CGGTGGGGGAGCAGGCCCTGGCCCAGGCCCGGGAGCTGCTGCTGGCCGCCGACCGGCTCTCTCAGCTGGGCCAGGCGGGGCGGGAGCCCCTGGGCACCCTGCGGGTGGACATGGCCGAGACCCTGCTGTGCTACCGGATGCAGCCGGTGATTCAGCAATTCCGCCGGCTGGCCCCCCAGGTCCGGCTTATCATCCGCAGCCGCAACTGCCTGCGCATCCCGGAAAATGTCCACACCGGGGCCTGCGACCTGGGGGTGGGCTACGACATGGACTGGAACCGGGAGACGCTGGAGGTGGAGTCTATGGGCCGCTACCCCATCGTCCTGCTGGCCTCGCCGGAGTTTGCCCACCCCGACTTCGTCACCCCCGGCCAGCGCAAGCCGGTTTCCCTTATCACCGACGAGCCGGACAGCCTTTTCCGCCGGAATCTGGAGGACTACCTCCGCCGCCGGAGCATCACTCTGGACGCCACCCTGGAGCTGTGGAGCATTGAGACCATCAAGCGGTGTGCCATGTCCAACCTGGGCTTTACCTACCTGCCCCGGTTCGCCGCCCGGGAGGAGCTGGCCGACGGACGTCTGGTGGAGCTGGAGGCCCCCATCTCCGGGGTCCCGGCCCCCACCCTGTGCGCCCGGCGGAAAAACCGCTGGGTCACCCCGGCCATGGAGCTGTTTATGAATCTGCTCCGGGAGAGCATCTCCTAGCCGAACCGCCGGCGGAAGGGGGCGATGTTGCCGTCCCGGCCGGGCCGCTCCAGAATGGAGAAGGTCACCGTCTCAAAGAGCCGGCCCCAGCCCTCCCCCTCCAGCAGCTCCTGCCAGAAGCGGGCCACGTCCTCCGGGTCGTTGCGGAACACGCCGCAGCCGTAGGCCCCCAGCACCAGCCGGGTGCAGCCCCACTTGGCGAACAGGGCCAGAATTTTCCCCATCCGGCCTTTCATGACCTCCCTGGCCCGGTCCTCGCTGTCCCCATTGCGGATCACGATGCCCATGTTGACGGCGGGGGCGGTGATTACGGGGCAGGTGACAGCGCCTGCGGTCAGGGCGTAGTCCGCGGTGCGGAAAAAGGTCACGTCGCCAATCAGCATGGTGTCGGTATACACCGGGTCCCGGTTGACCCGGTTGATCTCATAGTACCGGGGCCCCTGGCCGGTGGTCTGGGTGTGGTAGAGGTTGGAGCAGAAGGCCAGACACTCCTCCTGGGCCACCGAGCCGTTGAGAAAGCCGCCCCCGGGATTTTTGGCGGAGGCGAAATTAAGCACCCCGATTTTGGGGCAGAGGACCTCCCCGCCGGCCAGACGGAAAATGGCGTCTACCGTCCCCTCCCCCCGGACCTCAATGGCGGCGGAGGGACCCTCTGCCGGGCGCGCGGTCTCCCGGACCAGGGAGTCCAGGTCCTGGGCGGTCCACAGCTCCGTGGGCCGGGCGGCGTCAAAGAGAATCACCTGGCCGTCCAGCGTATATCGGCCCGCCCGGCTGATCTCCACCGTCTCCTGAGCCAGGGCCTGAAGCTGTTCCCTGCTCATACCCGCACCCCCAGGAAGCGGGTGCCCACCGCCTTGCCCTCAGCGATGTCGTAGAGCCGCTCGGGGTGTTCCCCGTTGGTAATCACCATGTCGCAGCCGGCGGCGGTGACCATCTTGGCCGCCCGGAGCTTGGTCTCCATGCCGCCGGTGGCCAGCTCGCTGCCCTTGCCCCCGGCCAGGGCCTCGATCTCGGGGGTGACGGCCTCCACGGTGGGAATCAGCTTGGCGGTGGGGTCCTTCCGGGGGTCGGCGGTGTACAGCCCCTCGATGTCGCTGAGGAGGACCAGCAGGTCGGCCCCCACCGAACAGGCCACAATGGCCCCCAGGGTGTCGTTGTCCCCCACCTTGATCTCGGCGGTGGCCACCGTGTCGTTCTCGTTGATGACAGGCAGGGCCCCCAGTTCCAGCAGCCGGGCCATGGTGTTTTCAAAGTTCTGCCGCCGGTCGGTATGGTCGATATCCTCGCTGGTCAGCAGAATCTGGGCCACCGTGTGGTTGTACTGGGAAAACAGCTTGTCATAGGTGTACATCAGCTCGCACTGGCCCACGGCGGCGGCAGCCTGCTTGGTGGGCATGTCGGAGGGCCTGCCGGGCAGGTTCAGCTTGCCCACCCCCATGCCGATGGCCCCGGAGGACACCAGAATCATCTCGTGCCCCGCGTTTTTCAGGTCGGACAGCACCTTCACCAGCTCCTCCACATGGCGGATGTTCAGCCGCCCGGTGGCATGGGCCAGGGTGGAGGTGCCTACTTTTACTACGATACGCATGGTTATATTCTCCTTTAATATTACGGTTTTGATTGCGTTTCGTCCTGTAGGGCAAGGGCTCTGCCCTTGCCTGAACAGGTTTCCATATCCGTGACGAGGCAAGGGCAGAGCCCTTGCCCTACATTATGTAACTTTACCGCAGCTTCACCGTCTTCTCATAGGCGGCGATGACCGCCTCCATGGCGGCGGACCGGAAGCCGCTCCGCTCCAGGGCCCGGATGCCCTGGATGGTGGTGCCCCCGGGGGAGCAGACGGCGTCCTTCAGTGCGCCGGGGTGTTTGCCGCTCTCCAGCACCATCCGGGCCGCCCCAATGGCCATCTGTGCGGCGTAGGACATGGCCTTGTCCCGGGGCAGGCCGCAGGCCACCCCGCCGTCGGCCAGAGCTTCAATAAACAGGTAGGCAAAGGCGGGGCCGCAGCCGGATACGGCGCTGGCCGCGTCAATAAACCCCTCGGGCACCGGGTCCACCAGCCCGGCAGGGGCGATCAAAGCGGCGAAGCTGTCCAGCTCGTCCATGGTCACCCCCTGGCCGCAGTACTGCACCACTCCGGCCCCGATGGCGGCGGGGGTGTTGGGCATCATGCGGATTACGGGGCAGTCCATGTCCAGAATGTCCTGGATGCGCTCGCAGGTCAGGCTGGCGGCCATGGTCACCAGCACAAAACGGTCCTCCCGCCCCCGCAGGATGCGCTCCAGAGGGTCCAGCACCAGTTCCATCATCTGGGGCTTTACCCCCAGGAAGATAAGCTGCGCGGTGCGGGCCACCTCCTCGTTGGTGGACAGGACCGCGCCGGGCAGCTCGGCCGCCAGGGTCTCCGCCTTGGCGGGGGTGCGGTTGGACAGCAGGATGGTCTCGGCCAGCCCGCTCCGGGCCGCAGCCCGGGCCACGGCGGAGCCCATGTTTCCGGTGCCGATAAAGCCGATGGTTTGATACATAATTGGTTCCTCCTTGTTGAGCGAAAATGCCCCGGTTTTACCGGGGCATTTTCTGGTATTTAATGACATAAGAGAGGCAGGAAGAAAACGGCAGCCGCCGCTCCGAAGGAAAGTACAGAGGCCGCCCACAGCGCCCACTGTTTTTTCGCAAAGCTGATGGCTCCATTAAGCAGTGCCGCCAAAAAACTGATGCATCCCAGCGTGACAAAATTATAAATCAGAAACCGACTGGCGTCCGCATTGGCGGAGAGCAGGGATATATTGGTGGTCAAAAAGCTGAAAAGGGCGACAAACACCGTTAGAATCACCAGGACATTGGCGTAAATTGACCGCTCCAGATCCTTTAAATTTTCTGTTTTCTTTTCAATCTCTCTGATCTCATGCTGGTAAATATCTTTATACTTTCCCAGGCCGGAGTAATCCATCTCATCTGAAAACGCGCCGGCATAGGGGGTCTCCACATGGCTGGCCAGCATTTCAAACAGGATGGTGACGTATTTTCCGTCCTTTTGAAGGTCAATCTCATTCCCTGACACATTTGTAACCCGGAAGAACACCTTGGTATGGTGCCCCGGCTGGTACACGGGAGCATCCATGGAAAGTCCCTGACGCAATCTGCTGTTCTTTAAAACAATCCTGCCCAGCATATTATCCGGCAGACAAATATTTTCCTGTGTTGCGACAAAAGCCGACTCCCCATGCTTCAAGCTGATGTGGGAAAGCTTCTTGTTTTCCGAGACAAAATATTCCGCTCTCAGGTCGTATCCAATATTTGTAATACAGCTCGGGTCGTAATGTTCCAGCAGCCCATTACCAGCCTGTACCGCTATCTGATGGTCTGTAAGTACCATATACTCTCCCCCTCACTGATGATACAGTTAATTATAATCGTTACAAGCTATTTTGTAAACCTTTTTCTTGTTTTTGGATGAATATAAAAATCTTAATCAATTCTTAATTGTATTTCCCCCGCAGCTGTTATATACTGACCGTACTAATACAGTTAGTACAGTATCCGGAAAGGAGGAGCTGTGATGTTGAATTTAGACTACCGGGACGCCCGGCCCATTTATGAGCAGGTGAAGGACGGTCTGCGGCGGCTGATGGTCACAGGGGTGATACAGGAGGGGGAGAAGCTCCCCTCGGTGCGCACCATGGCCGGGTCGCTGGCCATCAACCCCAACACCATCCAGCGGGCCTACGAGGCCCTGGAGTCGGAGGGCTATGTCTACTCGGTGCCCGGGAAGGGCTCCTTCGCCGCCCCCAACACCGGGGTGGACGAGGGGCGCAAGCATGACCTGCTGCACACCTTCGACCAGACGGCGGGGGAGCTGCTGTTCCTGGGGGTAAGCGGCGAGGAGCTTTGGGCCCGCGTCCGGGCGCTGGAAGGGGGAGAAACGAATGATTAAGGTAATCAATGTGGTAAAGACCTTCGACGGCTTTCGCGCCCTGGACGGTCTCACTATGACAGCGGAGAAGGGCTCCATCTACGGGCTGGTGGGCCCCAACGGGGCGGGCAAATCCACCATTCTGCGGCACATCATGGGCATTTACCGGCCCGACTCCGGGTCGGTGCTGGTGGACGGCGATCAGGTCTACGAAAATCCGGCGGTAAAGGCCAGGATCGCCGCCATCCCCGACGAGCTGTACTACTTTAACTCCGCCTCCACCCGGGACATGATGCGCTTTTACCGGGGGATGTACCCAAATTTCGACGCAAAGCGGTACGAGGCCCTGGCCGAGGCCTTCCCGGAGGTGGATGAAAAGCTGCCCATCCGGCGGCTGTCCAAGGGGATGCAGAAGCAGAGTGCCTTCCGGCTGGCCCTGTGCTGCAATCCGGATGTACTGGTCCTTGATGAGCCAGTGGACGGCCTGGACCCGGTGATGCGGCGGCAGGTGTGGTCCCTGCTCATGGGGGACGTGGCCCAGCGGGGGACCACCGTGCTGGTCAGCTCCCACAACCTGCGGGAGCTGGAGGACGTGTGCGACCATGTGGGCATCCTCAGCCACGGCAAGGTGCTGCTGGAGCGGTCCCTCACCGATTTGCAGGACAACGTAGTGAAGCTTCAAATCGCCTTTGCCGACGGTAAGCTGCCCGAGCTGCCCAAGGATTTGAACGTGCTCCACACCTCCCAGATCGGGCGGGTGTTCACCCTCATCGTCCGGGGCAGTCCGGCGGAGATCAAGACCCGCATGGCGGGCTTCGCCCCCATTTTGATGGAGGCCCTGCCCCTGACACTGGAGGAAATCTTTATCTATGAACTGGGAGGTGAGGACTATGCGGTCCGCGACATCGTACTTTAACGGCACCCTCTACCGCAAGACCCTGGCCCGCTTCTGGCCCCTGTGGGGGCTGTGGGGGGTGGGCTGGCTCTTTCTGCTGCCCCTGAACTTCCTCAACAGCTGGCTGCGCTACTCCCGCCAGTCGAGCTCCAATGCTCTGCGCTTTATGCTGCAAGACGCCGAAAACGTCCCCAGCCTGCTGTCCCCCGGCGTGTTCCTGGCCCTGCTCTTTGCCATTCTGTGCGCCATGGCGGTGTTCGGCTACCTCTATAACAGCCGTTCCGCCTGCTGGACCCACGCCCTGCCCCTGCGGCGGGAAGCCCTGTTTACCACCCAGTACCTGGCGGGGCTCTCTTTCCTGCTGCTGCCTCTGGCGGCGGCGGGGGTGCTCACCGCCGCGGTGGAGGTGTCATTCCTGCCCATGGAGCAATGGGGCACGGCCCTGTCCGCCCTGCTGACCTGGCTGCTGGCCCAGAGCGGCATCTGCCTGTTTTTCTTCTCCTTCGCCGCCTTCTGCGCCATGTTCACCGGCCACATCCTGGCCCTGCCCGCCTTCTACTTTATCCTCAACTGCCTGGTCTCCGGGCTCTGGGCCCTGGTGGACGCCCTGATGTCGGAATTTTTCTACGGCTACTGGAGCAGCTCCGGGGTGTTGACGGTGGTGGAATACCTCACCCCGGCACACGCCCTGAGCCGCGCGGTGAACTACGGCGTTGGCGATGAGGGAAACCAGCTCAGCAGCCCCGTAACGGTGGCGGTCTACGCCCTCGCGGGGGCGGCCCTGTTCCTGGTCTCCCTGTATGTCTACCGCCGGCGGCATGTGGAGACCGCCGGGGACGTGGTGTCCATCCCCCTGGTGCGGCCCCTGTTCAAATACGGCGTGTCCTTCTGCGTCGGGCTGTGCTTCGGTATGTTCACCGTCGTCTTCTTCAACTTCTACAGCCTCACCGCCCTGATTCCCTTCATCCTCCTCTGGTCGGCGGTGGGCTATTTCGCCGCCGAAATGCTTTTGAAAAAGTCCTTCCGGGTGTTCAGGGCCTGGAAGGGGGCGGCGGTGATGGCCGCCGTGCTGCTGGCCCTGTGCCTGGGCTGTCTGGCCGACGTGTTCGGCGTGGCGAGCCGGGTGCCCGCCCCCGGTCAGGTGACGTCGGTGGAGGTGATGCTTGATATGGGTTACCCCTCCGACGGCGGTCAAACCCTCAGCGCCTATCTCGATGATCCCAATCAAATCCAGATCATTACCGCCCTCCACCAGGCCATCGTGGACAACCGGGACCGCGAGGGCCTGGACCCCGACTCGGACAACGACTACACCTCCGCCTACCTCACCTACCAGCTCTCCAACGGCAGCGAGCTGAGACGGAGATACGCAGGCGTCCCCATCCGCGCCGGCGACCTGGATACCCCCGGCACCGTGGCCCACGCCATGCAGCAGCTCCTTGCCGACCGGGAGCTGGTAGCCACGGCATATGGCTTTGACAAGTTCCTGGAGGACGGCCGCCTCACCGGAGCCTGGCTGGACCGGATCAATAACGCCAAGGGCGAGTTGGAGTACAACATCTATGTGGACGACTACGCCCAGGAGCTGTGGGATGCGGTACAGCAGGACTTTGCCGAGGGGACCATCGGCGTGCGTTATCTCTTCGACCAGGGCGGCGACCGCCTGAAGGGTACCTATCGCACCGATCTGACCTTCAGCCTTACGGCTTACCGGAAGCCCGGCTCCAACCAGAAGGACTACTCCGTCCAGGCCAGCCCCGCCAGCTACGACATCGACGAGACCCTCAGCGTCACCCTCACCCCCAACGCCAGACACACCTTAGCCGTGCTGGAGCAGACCGGCATCTTTAAGGAGGGGTACTCCCTGGCAGCCCACGAAACCGCAGATTATGACCCGGCCTATCCCGACACGGCAGCGCATTAACCCCGTCCACTGTGCGGACCGCGCCGCGTATTAAAACGCACAGCCCAAAGGACTGCGCCAAAAAGCCTCCTTTAGAAAGGAGGTGCCCCAGTGCGCACACTGGGGCGGAGGATTGCGTTTTGCGAAGCAAAACATACGAAGTAAACAAAGATTAGGATTATTTCATACATTTTGCCTTCGGCAAAATACAATCCTCAGTCAGCCTTCGGCTGACAGCTCCTTTCAAAAGGAGCCTGCCCCCTCTGTCGGCTTCGCCGACATCTCCCCCTGTCAGGGGGAGTCGCCCCTGCGGGGGCGGAGGTTTTTTGACAGTTTAGCCTTCCCCCTTGAAGGGGGAAGGCGTTTTCTTCGCCCAAAAAACCGTAGAAAATCTTATTGCATTTTCCCCGGGTCTTCGGTATAATGAAGTGCAAGAGCGGTTATCCCGGGCACTCCCCGGAGCGCCCTATAAAAATTCAGGAGGTAATACACATCATGAGAGAAGTTTATGTCGTCAACTGCTGCCGCACTGCCATCGGTTCCTTCGGCGGGTCCCTGAAGGACACCCCCGCCGCCGAGCTGGGCGCCACCGTCATCAAAGAGGCCCTGAACCGGGCCGGCGTGAAGCCCGAAAACGTGGACGAGGTCATGTTCGGCTGCATCCTCACCGCCGGCCTGGGCCAGAACGTGGCCCGTCAGGCCAGCCTGAAGGCCGGCATCCCCACCTCCGTCCCCGCCTACACCGTGGGCATGGTGTGCGGCTCCGGCATGAAGTCCGTCATCGAGGCCGGCCGGACCATCGCCCTGGGCGACGCTGAGATCATCGTGGCCGGCGGCACCGAGAACATGTCCGCCGCCCCCTACGCCCTCCCCGCCGCCCGCTGGGGCGCCCGCATGGGCGACAACAAGATGGTGGACACCATGATCAAGGACGGCCTGTGGGACGTGTATAACAACTACCACATGGGCACCACCGCCGAGAACATCTGCGACGTGTGGGGCATCACCCGTGAGGAGCTGGACGAGTTCGGCTACAACTCCCAGAAGAAGGCCGCCGACGCCATGGAGGCCGGCAAGTTCGACGACGAGATTGTCCCTGTGATGATCAAGGTCAAGAAGGAAATGGTGGAGTTCAAGAAGGACGAGTTCCCCCGCCTGTCCCCCCTGGATAAGCTGGCCAAGCTGCGCGGCGCCTTCCCCTGCGGCCCCGAGGGCGTGGAGGACGAGATTGTCCACACCTTCCAGCCCGCCGGCGTCCACGAGGCCGACGCCAAGAAGCATGTCCAGCGCGTGACCGCCGGCCAGGCCTCCGGCATCAACGACGGCGCTGCCGCCATCGTGCTGGCCTCCAAGGAAGCCGTTGAGAAGTACGGCCTGAAGCCCATGGCCAAGCTGGTCAGCTGGGGCCAGGGCGGCGTGGATCCCAAGATCATGGGCGTGGGCCCCGTGCCCGCCTCCCGCCAGGCTCTGGACAAGGCCGGCCTGAAGATCGAGGACATGGACCTGGTGGAGGCCAACGAGGCCTTTGCCGCCCAGTCCATCGCCGTGGCCCGTGAGCTGAACTTTGACATGAGCAAGGTCAACGTCAACGGCGGCGCTATCGCCCTGGGTCACCCCGTGGGCGCTTCCGGCGCGCGGATTATCGTCACCCTGCTCCACGAGCTGGCCAAGCGGGACGACGCCAAGAAGGGCCTGGCCACCCTGTGCATCGGCGGCGGCATGGGCGTTGCCACCATCTTTGAGAAGTGCTGAGATTTTCGGAAATAGTACGCCTCACGGCCCGGAGCTTTGCTCCGGGCCGTTTTTTGAAATCGAATCATTTTTACAACAATTCCGGTGTGCGGCGCATACTATGGATTGGGATGCTGGCCGGCAAGCTGACCGAACCCGGACTGTCCACCGCTCCCCGCGTGTCCGATGTGGAAAAATGTGTGGAAAAGTCCTTGACAAAGGTTATAACTGCTGGTATAGTAATCTCAGTGATTGTGTTGCAGAAACCTGTGAGGCCTGCGACCCAGGGGGCTTCCTGCGGGGGCCCTCTTTTTTTATAAATGTCAGGTGGTGACTGAGCAGATGGCAAAACCGTTCTTAACCTATCCGCAGCAGATTGCAAAGCTGCGCGACGAGAAGGGCCTGATGATTCAGGACGAGCCTTATGCGGAAGCAATGCTTCGGCAGAACAGTTACTTTGCTCTCGTCACCGGGTATAAGCATTTGTTCAAGGACCAGGCAACCGGGAAATATAAGGCTGGCACCCGATTTGAGGACCTGGTTGCGCTGTATGAATTTGACCGCAGCCTGCGCGAGCTGTTTCTGCCCTACCTGTGCCGGGTGGAGCGGCACATTCGCTCCCTGATGTCATACTACTTTTCTGAAAAATATGGAGAATCCCAGCAGGCCTATCTGGACAAAAGCAATTATCAGTACTCAGGCGCCAACATACCGCGGGTTGACAAGCTGATTTACAAATTATCCGGTATTATTTACGCACCCAACAGTCCCTATGTGTACATCCGGCACTATGTATCCCGAAATCACAATGTTCCTCTCTGGGTGCTTTTAAATGCCGTCACATTTGGCACCCTCTCAAAAATGTACATGCTGCTGCCTCAAAATCTCCAAATTAAAATCAGCGCGAATTTTCCGGGCATCCACGAACGTCAGCTGTCCGCTGTTTTAAGCATCCTTTCCAAATACAGGAACGTCTGCGCCCACAATGAGCGGTTGTTTTCCCACCGCTTTCGGGAAAGCATCCCCGATCTGCTCCTGCATCAAAAGCTCAGAATTCCCAAAACAGGTGCCCAATACAGCTGCGGAAAATCGGACCTGTTTTCCGTGGTTATTGCACTGCGGTATCTTTTGCCGAAAAACGATTTTTTGGCGCTGAAGCAGGAGCTCGTACGGCTGATAAAGCAATTTAAACGGAATACCGCCGCCATCTCAGAGAAGGAGCTGCTCTCAGCTATGGGATTTCCTGAAAACTGGACCTCCATTACAAGGTTCCGCAAGCTATAAGCACCATAATGCGAAAAACCCCGGATACCTGCTCCAAGGTATCCGGGGTTCTCCGTTGAAAAAGAGGATTAAAATGAAACGAACTGTCTCTTGCAGATTCTATATTACCGGAAACTTATTAACAAATCCAACGCCAGTTGTTACAAAAGGATTAAATCGCTAAAAAACTTTCGGCCGGATAGGAAATCTTTGGTGTAATTGGCCAGGGCCTCAAAAGGGAGAAAGGCCAGCGGAGCGACCCGCCAGCCTTCCCAAAAATGGAGGATAGAATGAAAAGATGTTCTTGCCTTGCGAGTATGAGTATAGACAAAAGATTTTACAAAAGTTCTTGTGAGATGTTACAAAAGCTTTAAATCTTTTCGAGAAAATTTCCCGCCGGAAGGAGGAGCCGCTATTTTCCGCCAAAAAGCTTTTTCAGCCATCCCGCTTTCTTCTTCCCGGCGGCCTCCGGGGCGGGCGGGTCCGGAAGATTCACGGTATGTACCTGCCGCTCCACCTGGGCCGTGGCCGGGTCGCCGCCCTGGGCGCGGATGGCCTCCTCCAGCTGCCGCCGGCAGGTCTCCACATAGATGGTTACGCCCTCTATGTCGCAGTTATTTAAATAGGAGCGGCACACCGTCTCCTGGATATTCATGGGATTGGGCTCAATGACCTCGGTGGCCTCCAGCAGCCCCAGGCCCTCCCGCTGGGCGTGCTCCAGGGCCTTGAAAAACACAGGCAGCGTGTTGCCAAAAACCGACTCCAACGCCGCCCGGACCGGGCCGCTCTGGCCATCGGCCAGCAGCCGGGGCACCTGGTCCTCCGGGATGTACACCCCGCCGCTGTAATTTTCCAGAATGCAGTTCTGAACCGGATTTGAAAGCCGGTCCCCCAGTATCTTCTGGAAGGGCAGGGTGTAGGCCGCCATAGCCGGCTGGTCCATCAGGTTGGAATACAGCCCGCCCCGGGTGTAGTAATAGGTGCGGAACAGCCCCTGGACCGCCGCCAGGATGTAGCTGTGGGTCTTGTCGAAGGACTCCCCCGGCCGGACCTTCGCCGCCGTGTCCATAATCTCCTGGTACCGGGCGGCGCAGAATTTCTCGTTGCCGTTGTCGCTGCCCATCCGGTACTCCTCCGCCAGCGCCATAAGCCTGGAGTGGTCCCCTAAGCGCACCTCCTCCAGCCGGTCGAAATACCAGTGGAACATCTCCTTCTGACTGATTGGATGCCAGCTTACGTCAAATCCCATTTTATAATGCCTCCTCTGTTAAAAATATCACCGTAGACCTTGAAAAAATTCCTGGAGCACCGCCTCACACTCCCGCTCCAGGGGACCCTGGTAGATGCGGGGGCGGTGGTTGAATCGCTCCTCAAACAGGTTGAGCACCGACCCGCAGCAGCCCGCCTTGGGGTCCTTCACACCGTAGCGGACCTCCTCAATCCGGGCGTTGATGATGGCTCCGGCGCACATGGGGCAGGGCTCCAGGGTGACATACAGGGTGCAGCCGTGGAGCCGCCAGCTGCCCAGCCGGGCGCAGGCCTCCCGGATGGCCTCCACCTCCGCGTGGGCGGTGGCATCGCTGTCCGCCTCTCGGCGGTTGCGGCCCCGGCCGATGATCTCCCCGTCCTTCACAATGACGCACCCCACCGGCACGTCGCCGTCGGCAATGGCCTCCCGGGCCAGACACAGGGCCTCGGCCATGAAATATTCGTGGTTCATAGCAGCCTCCCATCCCACAGGTGCGGATATTATTTGCCCTTGTAATTCTACTTGACATTTGCTCTTTTCGCAACCCGAGATATCCAAAATAAAGCACGGCTGCTGTCCAGCATGTATTGTTCTCCTTAAAAGGAAGCTTTATTTTTGCGTCTCCTCCTCCGTCGCAGGATAAAACAGTTCTTCCAACGTAACCCCAAAAATATCCGCAAAGGCCACCAGTTCCTTGTCGTACACCCTCCGCTTCTGCCCTTCGATGTCGGAAAGGGTGGTTTGACTGATGTCAATTCCCCGCACCTGCAATCTGGAGAGCAGGGTGTCCTGATTGATCCCCAACCGCCTGCGGAGCAGGACCACATTCTGCCCAACCAGGTTTTCTGAACCCACGCTCCTCCGCTTTGGCACAAGGCTTCCCCCCTACAAATTATCTGATATTCAGATAATATTTGCGGAAGGTCTTGATTTTACCGGATATACGGGTAAAATTGAAGTAAGGAGGAATTGACTATGGAAAACGAATCTTACAAAAAGCTCTACTACCACGCATTCAACCGGCTGACCGACCTGGCAAAGGAAATCGAGCGTACTCAGAACGAGCTGGAGGAGATGTATCTGGAGGCCGGGGAGCACCCCGACGACAGCACTGACCAATAAAAAAGCAGGAGCGCCCGCCGCGGCGCTCCTGTCCGTTTTAAAACAAATCGCTGTGGGTCCCTGTTCTGGTCAAATACAGAATCAGTTCCCCTTGGTCAATCTCGTAGATCAGCAGCCAATCCGGGGTGATGTGGCACTCCCGGCACCCGATGTAGTCCCCCTTGAGGGGATGGTCTTTGTATCGTTTTGGCAAAGTCTCGCCGGCAGCCAGCATTTTAATGGTGTCGGTAAGCAGTGACAGCTGATATCCCCGCTTATTTGCCAGCTTTACATCCCGCTGAAATCTTATTGATGGCCTGACTACATACATTACTCCAGCAGCTCCTTCATCATCAGGTCGATATCAGTGTAGCTTTTCCCAAGGCTGGGGTCCGCTTTCATGCGCTGGACCTCCTCAATCGCCTGCCGGGTCTCCTCGTTGGGGACATCTCCGCCGATTTCAAAGGGGATGCGGTACTCCCGCACCACCTTTTTGGCAAAGATGCAGAAGGCGGTGGTCATACTCATCCCCATGTCGGAGCAGAAGGCCTCAAACTGCCGTTTCAGGTCGGCATCCATCCGGATATTTACACTTGTCTGCGCCATAGCAAACGCCCCTTTCATCTGATTGTCTCTATTGTATGCAAAAAGCAAGACAATGTCAACATATTTTCAAAAAACAGGAGCGCCCCTCAGGCGCTCCTGTCATTTTACCGCTCCTCCCGGAAGTAGTTCAGCCCCAGGGCGGCGGGCTGGCCGGAGCCCTCCCGCTTGCGGACCGACGACGCCACCAGCACGATGGCGGTAATCAGGAAGGGCAGGGCCTTATACAGCTGAGGCGGGACGGCGCTGAGCCAGCCCAGGGGGCCGGGAAAAGCCCCCGCCAGCGCCCCGGCATAAATTTGCAAGGTGTTGAAGAAGCCGAAGACCAGGGTGCCCAGAATGGCCAGCACCGGGTTCCAGTTGGCAAAGATCACCAGGGCAATGGCAATCCAGCCGTAGCCGTTGATCCAGCAGTTGGAGCCCTCGAAGGAGCCGCTCATATACAGCGCCATGTAAAAGCCCCCCAGCCCCATGATGCCCGACCCGGCAATGAGGTGGACGTATTTATACAGCAGGGTGTTCACCCCCACCGAGTCGGCGGCGGCCGGGTTCTCCCCCACCGCCCGCAGGCGCAGGCCAGTCTTGGTAAAGCCCAGATACCACCACACCAGCACCGCGATGACAACCCCCAGGTAGACCAGCACATTGTGGGAAAACAGCACTTTTCCGATTACAGGCAGTTTTGAAAGCCCCGGAATCTCCAGAGCGGAATAGCCCTTTACCAGGCTGTCAGCGGCGGTCATGGCGGGCCACCGCTCCCCTATGCCCTTGCCCACGAAGAAATACAGCCCCAGGCCGAAGGTGGTAATGGTCAGGCCGGTGACGTTCTGGTTGGCCTGGAGGGACACGGTAAGCAGGGCGAACAGCAGCCCGCACAGCCCCGCCGTCAGGAAGGACACCGCCAGCCCCACCAGGATGCTGTTGGCGGCGCACCCGGCCAGGTAGCCGAAGATGGCCCCCACGGCCATGGTGCCCTCCACACCCAGGTCCAGGCTGCCCGCCTTCTCCACCACAATCTCCCCCACGGTGCCGTAGAGCAGGGGAATGTTTACCAGCACGATATTAAAGAGGAACAGGGTCAGCACATTGACGGGATCGTTCACTTGGCGCCCTCCTTTCTGGTCCGGACCAGCCGGAAGCGGGTAAAGAAGTCTGCCGCCAGCACGATAAAGAGGATCACACCCTGGAGCAGGTTGGCAAAGTTGGCGTCGATGGAGGGGTAGGTGGCGCTGGCCGCCTGACAGCCGAACTGGAGCACGGTAATCAGCAGCGACGCGGCCACAATGCCCGCCGTATTCAGCTTGGCCAGCCAGGCCACCACGATGCCCGTCCAGCCCACGTCGTTGGTGGGGGAGGCGGACAGGATACCGGCGGAGGACACATGGAAGGCCCCCGCCAGTCCGATAAGGGCGGCGGACAGGAAGATGGTGCGAATCACAATCCGCCCCACCTTCATCCCGGCGTACCGGGCGGTGTTGGGGCTGTCCCCCACCACGGCGATCTCATAGCCCCGCTTGGTGTAGTTGAGGTAGATGTACAGAATTACACAGATGGCAATGGCCGCCACCAGGGACAGATTCAGGTTGAGGGGCCCCGCAGGCACCGTCATCATCTGGGCGCTTTCCGGGAATTTTGCAAACTTGGGCCGGGCGGACGCCGGGTCCAGAAAAAAATTCCAGTCTGTTTTGGTCTCGGCAAAAAATTGCAGGAAGTATAGGGCCACATAGTTGAGCATCAGGGTGAGCAGGGTCTCGTTGGTGCCGAAGCGCACCTTCAGCGCCGCCACGAACACGCCGTAGAGGCCGCCGCCCAGCGCCCCGCACAGGGCCATCACCAGCACCATGGCCGGCTGGGGCAGGCTGTCCCCCAGCTTCATGGCCGCAAAGCCGGCCCAGAAGGCCCCCATAATAAACTGCCCCTCGCCGCCGATGTTCCAAAAGCGCATCTTAAAGGCCAGGGCCAGAGCCATGGAGGTAATCAGCAGGGGGACGAACAGGCGGATAAAGTTCTCCACCGCCCGCCAGGGGTATCGGCTGCCGGGGATGCCCATGGTGAGCATCTGCCGGTAGAAGGTGAGGGGCTCCACCCCCTGGACCTTCAGCAGCACTGCCCCCACCGCCAGGGCCAGGGCCACCGCCGCCACATAGGCCAGCACCTGCTGACCCGGTCCGGCGTGCTCCCGCTTCACCACATGGAAAAGGGGCTGACGGTTTTTCATTCCTCCACCTCCTCGTTCTCCCCGATCCGGCTGTCCCGGGCGATACCGGCGGGCTTGTCCTCATATTTGCCGGTCAGGTCCAGCGCGCCGGTCATCATCAGGCCCAGCTCCTCCTTGGAGGTCTTGTGGGCGTGGACCACCCCCATCACCTTCCCGTGGCACAGCACCATAATCTTGTCGCACAGGTCCATCATCACGTCCAGGTCCTCCCCCACAAAGAGGATGCCCACCCCGTCCTTCTTCTGGGTGTTCAGAATGTCGTAGATGGCATAGGACGAGTTGATATCCAGCCCCCGGACGGGGTAGGCGGTGACAATCACGTTGGGCCCGGCCTTGATCTCCCGGCCCAGCAGCACCTTCTGCACGTTGCCGCCGGACAGCCGGCGCACCGGCGTCTCGGTGGAGGGGGTGACAATCTCCAGGTCGGCCACCACCTGCCTGGCCTCCGCCCGGCCGGTCTTCCGGTCCACAAAGGGGCCCTTGGCCTGGTCATATTTTTTGAGCAGCATGTTGTCCGTAATGGACATGGAGGGGGCCAGACCCATGCCCAGCCGGTCCTCGGGGATAAAGGACATGGAGATGCCCTTTTCCAGAATGGCCTTGGGGGGCAGGCCCACAATGTTGTCCCCCTTGTGGATCATCTGGCCGCTCTCGATGGGCCGCAGGCCGGCGATGGCCTCGCACAGCTCCTTCTGGCCGCAGCCGGCGATGCCGGC
Source organism: uncultured Oscillospiraceae bacterium (assembly GCA_910585815.1). Lineage (GTDB taxonomy): Bacteria > Bacillota > Clostridia > Oscillospirales > Oscillospiraceae > Lawsonibacter. The sequence continues at coordinate 43,458 of CAJUFJ010000007.1, forward strand.
CACCCCCAGAATTTCGCCCCCCCGGATGTAGAAGTTCACCCGGTCGATGGCGGTGGCGCCCTCGTCGTTTTTGATGGTCAGGTCCCGAATTTCCAGGAGGGGCCGGGTCTTCTCCACCACCGGCCGGTCAATGTTCAGCTCCACCTTCCGGCCCACCATATACTCGGTGAGGGCCTGTTCGCTGGTGGCGGCGGTGTCCACGGTGGTAATGTACTCCCCCTTGCGCAGGATGGCCACCCGGTCGGATATCTCCATCACCTCGTTGAGCTTGTGGGTGATGATGATAATGGCGTGGCCCGAGGCCCGCATCCGCCGCAGCACGTCAAAGAGCCTGGCCGTCTCCTGCACGGTGAGCACGGCGGTGGGCTCGTCCAAAATGATGATCCGGGCCCCGTAATACAGCACCTTGACAATCTCCAAAGTCTGCTTTTCGGAGACGGCCATGTTGTACACCTTTTTCCGGGGGTCGATGTCAAAGCCAAACTGCCTGGCCATCTCCCCAATCACGCCGTACCGGTCTTTTTTCAGGATGCCCCCCGACTTCTCGTCCCCCAGCCAGATGTTGTCGGCGGCGGAGAACACATCCACCAGCTTGAAGTGCTGGTGAACCATGCCGATGCCCAGCTTTTTGGCGTCCTCCGGGGAGTTGATGGCCACCTCCCGGCCGTCCACAAAAATGGAGCCGCTGTCCGGCTTGTAGATGCCCGACAGCATGTTCATCAGGGTGGTCTTGCCCGAGCCGTTCTCCCCCAGCAGGGCAAGAATTTCCCCGGGCTTCACGTTCAGGTTGACATTTTTGTTGGCGGCCACGCTGCCAAAGCTCTTGCAGATGCCCCGCATCTCAATGGCGTATTGCTGCTCCATAGTCCTCTCCTCTCCCGTCCCCCGTCTTTCGTCCCGTCCGCAGACGGCAAAGGCCCCTTTGGAAAGGGGCTGTCAGCCGAAGGCTGACTGAGGATTGCGTTTTGCGAAGCAAAACATACGAAGTAAACAAAGTTTTGCAAACCTTGTTTATTTCATACATTTCGCCTGCGGCGAAATACAATCCTCCGCCCCAGTTTGCGAACTGGGGCACCTCCTTTCTAAAGGAGGCTTTTTGCGCTTCTCTGGTCCTTTTAACCCTTTTAACACACGCGGGCCGGCCGGAGATTCCGGCCGGCCCGGTTCGGGTCTGCGTTTGAAGCGGTGGGAGGGGCTCAGCCCTCGATGACGCCCGCCACGTTGTAATTCATGCTGCCCTTGATAACCCCGTCGTCCACGGAGGGGCCGCCGGCAGGGACAATCTCGTTGCCCTGGTTGTCCATCAGGGGGGCGTCGGTCTTGACGATCTCCACCTTGCCGTCCTCGCTGATGTTATAGCTCAGCTTCACGCCGGAGAACACGTCCCACTCGCCGGAGATAATCAGCTCCCGCACAGCGTCCATCACGGCCTTGGTGTTGGGGGCGGCCACGGACTCGTTCAGGGGAGAGGCGTCCACAAAGCCCTCGGCCAGGCCGGCGTAGTAGGCGTTGCCGCCCATGTTCTCCACGAACTTGGAGGCGTCGCCGTTGCAGTCCATGGCGGCCTTGATAGCGGTCTCATAGTACACATTCCAGTGCCAGATGGCGGCAGTGAGGTGGGCGGTGGGGGCCTGCTCGGTCATGTCGGAGTTGTAGCCGCAGCCAAACACGTTGTTCTGAGCGGCCACCAGCTGGGGCTGGGCGGAATCGCAGTGCTGGGAGATGACGCAGCAGTTGTAGGCGTCAATGAGGGCCTGGGCGGCCTGCTTCTCCAGGGCCTCGTCGCCCCAGGCATTGATCACGTTCACATGGACCACCGCGTCGGGGTTGGCGGACTGGGCGCCCAGAGCGAAGGCGTTGATGCCGGAGCAGGTCTCGGCGTAGTCCAGATTGAAGGCGGCCACATAGCCGATGTTGTTGTTGCCCTCCTCCAGGGACTTCATGCCGGCGGCGATGCCGGCCAGGTAGCGGGCCTGATAGATGCGGCCGAAGTAGTTATTGAAGTTGGTGTCGTTGGCCATATAGCCGGTGCCGTGGGAGAAGATCACGTCCGCATATTCCTCGGCCTTGTCATTCATGGGCTGGATATAGCCGAAGGAGATGCCGAAGACGATGTCCGCCCCCTGGTTGACCACGGTGTCGATGGCGGCCTCCACGGCAGTGTCGTCGTTATCGGGCACGTTGTCCACCACGATCAGGCTGGCGGGGTCCAGGCCCAGGTTCTTCATGGCGGTGGTGATGCCGTTGTGGTGCTGGAAGGTGTAGCCGGCGGTGTCGTTCTGGCTGGTGATATACACCGCGCCCACCTTAAAATCGGAGTCGCCGCCCACGGGGGTGGAGACGTCGGTGCCGGGCTTGCTGGCGGAACCGGGGTTGCCGGTGGAGCTGCTGGCCCCGTCTTTGCCGCCGCCGCAGGCGACCAGGGACAGGCTCATGGCCGCAGCCAGAGCCAGTGCAAGAAATTTCTTCATTCTTCTTCCTCCTGTTTTCGTTTTTTCGTTCGTTTCATGGATACCTTATATATTAAAACCGGAAGGGCCCGGTTTTAATCCACAAATTCCACGCCATTTTCCTCGCTCATGGACTTCACTCGGGCCAGGGCCTCCACCCGGATGCCTTTGGCCCGCAGGCGGTCGCCGCCGGGCTGGAAGGCCTTCTCAATGGCCACCCCCGCCCCGGCCAGCCGGGCCCCGGCCTGATTCACCAGGTCGATCAGCCCCTCCAGCGCCGCGCCGTTGGCCAGGAAGTCGTCGATAATGAGGACGTTGTCCTCCGACCCCAGAAATTTTTTGGAGACAATCACGTCGTAGACCCGCCCGTGGGTGAAGGACTCCACCCGGGTGGAATACACCTCACCGGCGATATTTTTAGTCTGGCTCTTTTTGGCAAAGACCACCGGACAATGAAAGGACTGCGCCGTGACACAAGCGATTCCGATGCCCGAGGCCTCGATGGTCAGTATCTTGTTCACGCCGCAGTCTGCGAACCGGCGCAGGAACTCCCTGCCCATCGCCTCAAACAGGGCCACGTCCATCTGGTGGTTGAGAAAGCTGTCCACCTTCAGCACGTCGGTCCCCTTCACCGTGCCATCCCTTCGGATGCGCTCCTTCAGCAGTTCCATGCCGTCCACCGCCTTTTGAAAAATGACGGTGGCCCGATCCTCCGGGCCACGTCTGTTTTTGGGAAAATTACCACGGCTACATTGTACAGGAAATTCTCCCTTTTTTCAATCCCCTTTTTCGGTTTTTTTCACTCATTCCCCCGGATTCCCTCGAAAGGGCGCGGCCTCCCCCGCCGTCCGGCGGCCTTCCCCGGGAAATTTTCCCGGGGCGACAGGCTTCGACGGTGTATTTTCCAATTTATGGTAAACTTAGGATAAATCCGGACGGGCCCGCCGTCCCATACAAATGAAAGGTGGTATATCTATGTGGCCGCTGACCAAAAAGGGGCTCTTTGAGACCGGCCGGGTGCTCTTTCTCCCCGTGGACGCCATCCAGCCCAATCCCTACCAGCCCCGCCGCACCTTCACCCAGCCCGAGCTGGAGGAGCTGGCCGCCTCCATCCGGGAGCTGGGGGTGCTTCAACCCCTCACCGTCCGCCGCCGGGAGGGCCGGTGGGAGCTGGTGGCCGGGGAGCGCCGCCTGCGTGCTGCCCGGCTGGCCGGGCTGGAGAGCGTCCCCTGCCTGTCCATCCAGACAGACAGCCAGTCCTCCTCCCTGCTGGCCCTGGTGGAGAACCTCCAGCGCCGGGACCTGGATTTCTGGGAGGAGGCCCTGGCCATCCGCCGGCTGATCGACGCCTACCACATCTCCCAGGAGGAGGTGGCCCGCCGCATCGGCAAGAGCCAGTCGGCCATAGCCAACAAGCTGCGGCTGCTGAAGCTGCCCGAGGAGGTGCTGTCCGTCCTCCGGGACGGCCGGGCCACCGAGCGCCACGCCCGGGCCCTCCTCCGCCTCCCCGACCCGGACCGCCAGCTGGAGGCCGCCCGGCAGATCACGTCGGACCGCCTCACTGTGGCCCAGACCGAAGCGCTGGTGGACAGCATCCTCCTGGCCGCCGCCCCGCCCCCCCGCCGGCAGCCCACCTTTATTATAAAGGATGTGCGGCTGTTTCTGAACACCATCACCCGCAGCCTGGACATCATGCGCTCCGCCGGGGTGGACGCTCAGTGCAAGCGCCAGGACAGCGAGGAGGAGATTCTGCTCACCATACATATCCCCCGCCGGGCGGGGTGATGTTTCACGTGGAACATTGCTACAGGTCCCGGTAACTTCCATAGCCCAGCTCCCGAAAGCGCCCGACCAGCATCTGGATGGGCTTCTTCTCCTCTCCCCAGATGGAGACGGCAGCCGTGTCAAACATGTCGTTGGGGTCGAACTCTCGGGAGAGGATACAACAGGTATTCTCCCTCAGCCAGATGTGGTCCAGCTCGGTGCTGAACCAGGCCCGCTCATAGCCCAGCTGCTCCAGCGGCCCTGACAGCTTCTTGATCTGGCGCTGAAAGCCGATGTCCCAGAGCTCCTCCTCGCTGAGGCCCTCGACCGGGTGGATCCTGCAATATTCCTCCGCCTCCGGACAGGGCCCATAGGGCGGGTTGTGCATATGAAAGGCCAGGTCCATCGTCTGGTGGAAGGGGAATTGATCCACCCCGCAGGCCAGAAAGGCCTGGTTGCACAGCAACTGCCCCAGGCTGTCCGCCGCCTTTACCTGTCCGCCGGAATACTCCCGGCTCCAGACCAGGTAGGGCGTCCCCTCCTTTGGGAAGCAGTAGGCCAGCTTGTCCCCCTCGTCCAGCAGGTTGTAGCTGCCAATGGTCAGACAGGTTTCCTCGTCTCCGCTCAGGTACAGCCTGCCGCCGTGGTAGAGAAACGCCCGATGGTGCAGGTCCAAGCCTCGGGCACCCATGTGGGCTAGGAAGGTCAGATACTCCTCCGGGAGCCGGGGGATATCTGGCGCAAACTCCACCGCCGTCTCCTCTACCTCCGCGGGGGTGTAAGGGGCAAGGTCGTAGTACTGACGCCAGTTGGGATAGGCTTCGTCCATGAAGCGGACAAAGGATGGATACCAGTCCTGTCCTTCATAGGCTCTTGGTAAAATCATATTTCTCCCCTCGCTTTCTTAATGTAAAATAATATATTCTCCCTAGTGAGCTGTCAATATGTTTCACGTGGAACATTCCGCAAGCAGCGGACGCGGCTAAAAGTCCGGCCCCGCAGCCTCCCCTTCCCCAAGGCTTCCCTGTTCGGGAAGCCTTTTTTATTTTTCTGCACAAAACAGTTGAAATCCCCGCCGCCGGTTGCTATAATGGAAAATTACATAACCGTCAATCATAATTTTCCCAAGGAGGCCCATCCAATGGCTAAAATCATTGCCGTCGTCAACCAGAAGGGCGGCGTGGGCAAGACCACAACCACCGTCAACATAACCGCCGCCCTCCACGAGCTGGGCAAGCGGGTGTTGCTGTGCGACTTCGACCCCCAGGCCAACGCCACTTCGGGCATGGGGGTGGACAAAAACACCGCCTCCCCCAACGTCTATGACCTTCTCGTCAGCGACGCCGACCCCGCCCGGGCGGTGGTGTCCACCAAATACGGCGACGTGCTGCCCTCTAACAAGGCGCTGGCCGGCGCGGGCATCGAGATGATCGGCATAGAACACCGGGAGATGCTTCTGAAAACCGCCCTGGCCGGCCTGAACGACCGCTACGACTTCATCTTTATCGACTGTCCCCCCTCCCTGGAGCTGCTCACCGTCAACGCCCTGTGCGCCGCCCACAGCCTGCTGGTGCCGGTGCAGTGCGAGTACTTCGCTCTGGAGGGGCTGAGCGACCTGCTGGCCACCGTCCGGCTGGTGAAGCGGAAGCTGAACCCCAACCTGGTGATGGAGGGCGTGCTGCTCACTATGTTCGACAGCCGGACCAACCTGTCCCTCCAGGTGGCAGAGGAGGTCAAGCGCCACTTCCCCGGCCAGGTGTACGCCACGGTGATCCCCCGGAACGTCCGCCTGTCCGAGGCCCCCAGCCACGGCAAGCCCATCAACGCCTACGACCCCTATTCCCGGGGTGCCGAGGCCTACCAGCTGCTGGCGCAGGAGATGTGCGGGGCGGGCTGACCCGGACAGGTCCATAATGCAGGGCAAGGACCCTGCACCACGACATTCGCGGAATTGAGGTAGAGATATGGCAAAACGAAAGACAGAACTGGGCCTGGGCCGGGGGCTGAACGCCCTTCTGGGCGACCCGGAGCTCCCCGCCCAGGGGGAGGGCTCGGTGGCCCTGCCCATCTCCCAGGTGGAGCCGGGGCTGAACCAGCCCCGGAAGCGGTTTGAACAGGGGGCGCTGGACGACCTGGCGGAATCCATCCGGGTCCACGGCATCATCCAGCCCCTGACGGTGCGCCGCCTGGCCAGCGGCTACTACCAGATTATCGCCGGCGAGCGCCGCTGGCGGGCGGCCAAGGCCGCCGGGCTCCAGGAGGTCCCCGCCGTTATCATCGAGGCGGACGACCGGAAGGTGATGGAGCTGGGCCTCATCGAAAATCTTCAGCGGGAGGACCTGAACCCCGCCGAGGAGGCCCGGGGCTACCGCACCCTGATGGAGGAGTACGGCCTCACCCAGGAGCAGGTGGCCCAGCAGATGGGCAAGTCCCGCCCCGCCATCACCAACACCCTGCGCCTGCTGGCCCTGCCTGACGAGGTAATGGCCCTCATGGAGGAGGGCGTCCTCTCCGCCGGCCACGCCCGGGCCATCCTGGGGGCCCCCTCCCCCGCCCTCCAGAAGGAGGCCGCCGCCCGGGTGGTGAAGGAACAGCTCTCGGTCCGGCAGACCGAGGCCCTGGTCAGGGCTTTGCAAAAGGAGAAGAAGGAGAAGCCCAAGGAGGCTGGCCCCGACCTCTCCCTCTACCTGGGGGAGCTGGAAAAGGACCTGGCCGGCCGGCTGGGGCGAAAGGTGAAGATTGCCCACAAGGGGAAAAAAGGCCGCATCGAGCTGGAGTACTACAGCGAGCAGGACCTGGAGACCCTTCTGGAACTGCTCCGGCGGACCGACGGCGAGGGGGTGGACACCTATGGCTTCTTCTGACCGGCGCAAGGGCCCCAGCGAGCCCTTCATTGAGGACGCCCACCGCTACCCGGAGGACCCCCAGAAGAAGCGTCGCCCCCCCGCCCCCGAGGCGGACACCCGCCGCCACCGGGTACAGCAGCGCAGGAAGCGCAATTCCGTCTTCCGGTACATCGCCATCCTGTTCGCCGCCGCCTTTGTGCTGCTCCTCTACACCTTTATGCTGGAGCGGCGGGAGAGCCAGCAGCAAATTGACGACCTGAAACAGTCGGCCTCCGCCTACCAGACCCTGCAGGGACTGATGTCCAGCAATGACCAGCTGAAAACCCAGGTCTCCGAGCTGGAAGCCCAGCTTCAGGAGCTCCAGGGCCAGCTGGCTGCCGCGAAGGAGGAACAGGAGCGGCTCCAGGCTCAGATTCAGAACGAGCAGAAGGCCACTGCGGCCATGCACTGGTTCTGGCAGATTAACGACGCGTCCGTGCGGGGGAAGACCAAGCTGTGCCGGGAGCTGATTACCGCTCTGGAGGAGGCCAAGCTCCAGAACTACCTGCCCAAGGAGAACATCACTGGCACCGACCGCTTTTCCCCCTACGACCGGTATATGGAGATTCGGGGAAAGGTCATCAAGTAGCCGCCGAAGGCGGCCCCAAATCGGAGCCCAGCGCAGCGGGTCCGATTTGGAGAGGAGGAGCAGCGAAATGAGTGAGCTTTTGCGCTTGCGCGAAAGCGAAGGATATGAAGCTTGCTCCGACGACGTTCCACGTGAAACATTACAACAAAGGAGATTGAGAAACCATGCTCGACATTCGTTTTATCCGGGAGAACCCCGAAGCCGTTAAGGAGAACATCAAAAAGAAATTCCAGGAGGAAAAGCTCCCCCTGGTGGACCAGGTGCTGGCCCTGGACGCCGAGAACCGGGCCGCCATGTCGGAGGCCAACGAGCTCCGGGCCGCCCGGAACACCCTGAGCAAGCAGGTGGGAATGCTCATGGGCCAGGCCAAAAAGGACCCCTCCAAGCTGGCCGAGGCTGAGGAGGCCAAGGCCAAGGTGAAGGCCAACGCCGACCGCCTGGCTGAGCTGGAGGAGAAGGAGACCCGGCTGGCCGAGGAGATTCGGAAGATTATGCTGGTGATTCCCAACATCATCGACCCCTCCGTCCCCATCGGCCCCGACGACTCCGCCAATGTGGAGGTGGAGCGGTTCGGTGAGCCCGTCACCCCCGACTTCGAGATTCCCTACCACACCGAGATTATGGAGCGGTTCAACGGGGTGGACATGGACGCCGCCGGCCGGGTGTCGGGCAGCGGCTTCTACTACCTGCTGGGCGACGTTGCCCGGCTCCACGAGGCGGTGCTGGCCTACGCCCGGGACTTTATGATTAACAAGGGCTTTACCTTCTGCATCCCCCCCTTCATGATCCACGGCAACGTGGTGGAGGGCGTTATGTCCCAGACCGACATGGAGGCCATGATGTATAAGATCGAGGGGGAGGACCTGTACCTCATCGGCACCAGCGAACACTCCATGATCGGCAAGTTCATCGACCAGATCATCCCCGAGGCCTCCCTGCCCCAGACCCTCACCTCCTACTCCCCCTGCTTCCGCAAGGAGAAGGGCTCCCACGGCATCGAGGAGCGGGGTGTCTACCGCATCCACCAGTTCGAGAAGCAGGAGATGATCGTGGTGTGCCGCCCGGAGGACTCCATGGACTGGTATGAGAAGATGTGGCGCTACAGCGTGGAGCTGTTCCGCTCCCTGGACATCCCCGTGCGGCAGCTGGAGTGCTGCTCTGGCGACCTGGCCGATTTAAAGGTGAAGTCCTGCGACATCGAAGCCTGGTCCCCCCGGCAGCAGAAGTATTTCGAGGTCTGCTCCTGCTCCAACCTGGGCGACGCCCAGGCCCGCCGTCTGAAGATGCGGGTGAAGGGCGAGCAGGGGACCTACCTCCCCCACACCCTGAACAACACGGTGGTAGCCCCTCCCCGGATGCTTATCGCCTTCCTGGAGAACAACCTCCAGGCCGACGGCAGCGTGGTGATCCCCAAGGTGCTCCAGCCCTACATGGGCGGCCTGGAGGTCATGACGCCCAAGAAGTAACGAAAGGGAGGTCCGCCTATGGCCCGCCGCCGGCTGGAGGAGCTGTCCATCCTCAATGTGCTGTTCTGCATGCTGGTCGTGCTGATTCACGTGCTGTCCCACGCGGTGGGCGCGCTGGACCGGACGGGCTGGCAATACGCCCTGGTGCTGATTCCCCAGCGGCTGGCCTTTGTGTCGGTGCCCGGGTTTTTCTTCCTCAGCGGCCTGAAGCTCACCCTCCCCCGGGGGGAGGAATCGGGCCTGACCGCCTACTACCTGGGCCGGGTGAAGCGGCTGCTCCTCCCCTACCTGCTGGCGGCGGCGGTGTACTACCTGTACTTCGTCCGCATCGGCTGGTACTCCTTCTCCCCCGCCCAGTTCCTCCGGGAGACCGCCCTGGGCACCCTCTCCGCCCAGTTCTACTTCCTTGTCGCCCTGATGCAGTTTATCCTGCTGGCCCCCCTGTTCCGGCGGCTGGCCCGGCGGTACGCCCCGGTGCTCCTGCTGCCCCTGGCCCTGGGGATCACCTGGCTGAGCTCCATGTATTTCAACGCCGTCCTCCAGCTGGCTGTTCCCGACGCCGCCTTTCCCTACGGCGACCGCATCTTTACCAGCTACCTGGTCTACTACCTGGCCGGCTGCTGCGCGGGACAGCACTACCCCCGCGTCCTGGCCCTGCTGGAGGAAAACCGCCCCCTCCTCACCGCCTCCACCCTGTTTTTCGGGGGGGCGGACGGGGTAATCTCGGTGCTGGCCTTCTCTGGCCGGCGGTCCGCCCCCTATCTGGAGCTGATACACACCCTGTATATCCTCAGCGCCATTCTGGTCCTGCTGGACTGGGCCCGGCGGCACACCGCCCTCATGTCCGGCAGCCGGGGCCCTCTGCTCCGGGCCACGGACCGGGCCAGCTACCTGATCTATCTGTACCACTGCCTGGTCATTACCCTGTTTAACTACCACATGCCCGCGCTGGTGGGCGACCGGGTCAGTGTTCTGCTCCCGCTGCGGATCCTGGTGGTCTATCCGGTGACCATCGCCGGATGTATCCTCTGGCAGCGCCTGTGGGGAGCCCTCAACCGTCCCAGGCAACAACCAAATTGAAAAGGAGACACAACATGGGTATTTTTTCGTTCTTTTCCAAGGAGTATGAGGAGGATGAGGAGGAGCTGATGCAGGAGGCGGAAGCGCCGGCCCGGCGGACCTCCGTCCAGCCCGAGAGCGCCCCCAGCGGCGAGCTGTTCCAGGGCATGCGCATCGACGTGATGACCAAGGACGGAGAGCCCCTCCTGTCCGGCCGAATCGTCGAGCTGGGGGAGGACACCCTGACCCTGGGCCGCCTGCCCGGCGAACTGTCCTTCAAAACCGCCACCCTGGGCACAACGGTAAGCCTAAGCGGCTACGACAAGAAGCTTATCCCCATCTGCCTCAGCGCCACCGTGCAGGAGTCGGCCCGCACCAGCTTCAAGCTGAAAAACCTCAAGGTGGAGAGCCACGCCGAAAACCGGGACACCTTCCGCCTGCCCTTCGCCGCCCCCGTCTCCCTCTACCACAAGGAGGACACCCACTTTAAAAACCCCGAGGAGTGCAAGCTGGTGAACATCAGCACCGGCGGCTGCTGCGTGCAGTCGGAGTATATCCACATGGAGGACGAGGTCCTGCGCATCCGGGTGAAGCTGGAGGAGTACGCCCCCCTGAACTTCCTGGGCCAGATCGTCCGGTGCGTGGAACACGCCCCGGGACAATTCTGGTATGGCATCCTCTTTGCCCAGCTCACCGAGCAGGAGATTACCGCCCTGAACAAGACCCTGTATAACCTGCAAATGGGCATCAAAGAGACCCGGGTCCGCAGTGAGGAAGACCGCTGGTAAAGCAGGAGGAAATACCAATGAAACAGTTTTTTGAGGAATTTAAAAAATTTATCGCCCGGGGCAATGTGATGGATATGGCGGTGGGCGTCATCATCGGCGGAGCCTTCAGCTCCATCACCACCTCCCTGATCAACGATATCATCATGCCCCTTCTGGGCATCTTTACCGGAAGCATCTCCTTTGCCGCCCTGTCCGTTACCGTCAACGGGGCTGTAATCGCCTACGGCAACTTCATCCAGGCCGTGCTCAACTTCCTTATTATGGCCTTTGTGGTGTTCTGCCTGATAAAGACCCTCAACCGCCTCCACCGGAAGAAGGAGGAGGCCCCTCCCCCGCCCCCGGCGCCCTCCGCCGAGGAGAAGCTGCTCACTGAGATACGCGACCTGTTAAAGGAGAACCACTGACATGCCGGACGACAAGCGCACCCCTGCCTCCGGGGAGGACCGGGGCTACACCCCCTCCTCCCCCGTCAAGCGGACCCTGGCCTGGACCGGGCTGGCCTATATGGTGATTCTGGTGGCCATGACCACCTACCCCTACTTCACCGGCGCCGGGCTGGGCAACCTGGGGCCCCTGCTCACCGTTCCCGGGCTCATTGGGCTGGGCGCGGCAGCGCTGGTGTCCTGGCGGACTGCCGGCAAGCCGGGAAAGTGGCCCGCCATCGCCCTGGCCGCCCTGTGCTGGCTGCTGGCCCTGGCCACCCTGCCCATCGGCATCGCCGGGCTGATGTCCAACTTCGGAGGCTGAGCTATGGAACAGATGATTACCGCCGGACTGGAGGAACTGGGCCTGACCGGCCGCGTCCCGGCGGACGCCCCCGCCCAGCTGGCCCAATACGGGCGGATGCTCCTGGAGAAAAACCAGGTGATGAACCTCACCGCCATCCGGGAGCCGGAGGGGGTGGCCCGGCTGCACTTTCTGGACTGCGCCGCCCTCCTCAAGTTCTGCGACTTTGAGGGTAAGACCCTCATTGACGTAGGTACCGGGGCGGGCTTTCCGGGGATGGTTTTGAAAATCCTGGTCCCCTCTCTGAAAATCAATCTGCTGGATTCCCTGAGCAAGCGGCTGGACTGGCTTACAGAGGTCTATGAGGACCTGGACGGCGTGGACAGCATCACCACCTTCCACGGTCGGGCGGAGGAGTGGGGCCACAAAGGCTATCGGGAGTGCTTCGACTTTGCGGCGGCCCGGGCGGTGGCCGACCTGCGGGTGCTGTGCGAGCTGTGCCTGCCCTTTGTAAAGGTGGGAGGCAGGTTTCTGGCCATGAAGTCCACCGGAAGCGATCAGGAGCTGGCCGAGGCGGACCACGCTGTCAAGGTGCTGGGGGGTAGGGTCACCGAAATTCACGATTACCTCATCCCCGGAACCGACGTTACCCACCGCCTCATCGTCATGGAAAAAACGGCCCCCAGCCCGGAGGTCTACCCCAGGAGATGGGCCAAAATCCCCAAAAAACCCCTTTAGTGACCGGATTCTGTTGAAACACCGAAAAATTGTAAATTTTTTCTAAAATATGTGAGAATAATAGTTGACAGACCCAGTACTTTTGCTATATTATTTCTTTGCGGCGAGGAGGTCGTTGCTATGGGCACCGTGATCGCGGTCACATCGGGAAAGGGAGGCACCGGAAAAACCTCCATCACCGGCGGCGTGGCCGCCTCGCTGGCCCTAATGGGCCGGCGGGTGCTGTGCATCGACATGGACGTCGGCCTGCGGAACCTGGATATCTCCCTGGGGCTGAACGACCGCGCCATGATGGACTTTGCCGACGTGGCCCTGGGCCGCTGTCCTCTGGCCCGGGCGGCGGTGGAGCACCCCGACATCAAGGGGCTGTCTCTGCTCACCGCGCCTATGACCCTCCCCGCCAGTCTTACGCCGGACAAGGTGCGCGCTTTGTTGAAGGAGGCCCGCGCCGGCTATGACCATATCCTGATCGACTCCCCCGCCGGGCTGGGGACCGGCTTCCGGCTGGCCACCTGCGGGGTGGACCGGGCCATCGTTGTCTCCACCAACGACGCGTCTTCCCTTCGGGACGCCCAGCGGACGGTGGCCGAGCTGGAGGAGCTCCGGCTGATTCACCTGGTTATGAACCGCATCCAGACCAAGCTGCTGCGCAAGCTGCGCACCACCATAGACGACGCCATGGACGCCGCCGGCCTGCCCCTGATCGGGGTGGTGCCGGAGGACCCCCAGGTGATTCTCTGCGCCAATCTGGGCCGGCCCCTCGCCACCCAGAGCCGACGGGGCGCCGCTCTGGCCTGCTGGAACATCGCCCGGCGGCTGGAGGGGCATCGGGTGCCCATTATGCGCATCCGCTGACCCCACTCCACCCGAATTTGATACGAGGAGGTATTACCGCCATGAATATCGCTATTATGAGCCATACCAAGAAGCAGGAGCTGATGGTACAGTTCTGCACCGCCTACTGCGGGGTACTGTCCAAGCATTCGGTCTGCGGCACCAACGCCACCGGGCGCATGGTGGCGGAAGCCACCGGCCTGCCCGTTCAGCTGTTCCTCTCCCATGAGCATGGGGGCATCGAGCAGATCGGCCAGCGCATCATTTACAACGAGATCGACATGGTGCTGTTTTTCAACTCCCCGCAGGATAACGAGATGGATAAGGACGTGCTGTATATCACCCGCCTGTGCGACCAGCATTCTGTCCCTGTGGCTACCAATGTGGCCACAGCTGAGCTGTTAATCCACGGCTTGGCCCGGGGCGATCTGGGGTGGCGTGAGGGCATGAACCCCAACCGGGTGCCCTTCGCCCTGTAACCGGCGGCGCATCCACCTGTGCGCTCCCGTCCCGATTCTCGTGGATGGGAGCGTTCCGCATTTTATGTCCCCCGCAGGGCCAAAGCCTCCTTTTCCCCGCAAGGGGGACGCGATATCCGTAAGCGGCAGAGCCGCTAACGGCTATCCAGTGAAAGGAGGTGCCCCAGTGGGCACACTGGGGCGGAGGATTGTATTTCGCCGCAGGCGAAATGTATGAAATAAACAAGGTTTGCAAAACTTTGTTTACTTCGTATGTTTTGCTTCGCAAAACGCAATCCTCAGTCAGCCTGCGGCTGACAGCTCCTTTCCAAAGGAGCCTTTTGGCAAAAACTAAAAACGGTCTATTCTTCAAATTGTGTTTGTGTGTAACAAAAGAAAGGAAGATTATTATGGCTAAGGTACAACCGCGCACCCTCTCCGGCTTTATGGAGCTGCTCCCTGCCCGGCAGATTCAGTTTGACCGCATGGCGGCCATCATCCGGGAGTCCTTCTCCCTCTACGCCTACACCCCCCTGGACACCCCCCTCATCGAGGCCAGTGAAATCCTGCTGGCCAAGGGCGGCGGCGAGACCGAGAAGCAAATCTACCGCTTTACCAAGGGAGACAGTGATCTGTCCCTGCGCTTTGACCTCACCGTCCCCCTGGCCAAGTATGTGGCCCTGAACTATGCCAAGCTGGCCTTCCCCTTCCGCCGGTTCCAGATCGGCAAGGTCTACCGGGGTGAGCGGGCCCAGCGGGGGCGGTTCCGGGAGTTCTATCAGGCCGACATTGACGTCATCGGTGACGGCCAGTTGGATATCTCCAACGACGCGGAGATTCCCGCCATCATCTACCGCACCTTCACCGCTCTGGGGCTGAAGCGGTTCCAGATTCGGGTGAACAACCGGAAGATTCTCAACGGCTTCTATGCCATGCTGGGCCTCACCTCCCAGGCCGGGGCCATTATGCGCACGGTAGACAAGCTGGAGAAAATCGGGGAAAAGAGCGTCCGGGACATGCTCACCGGCCCCGACATCGGCCTGACTGACGAGCAGGCGGTGGAAATCCTCAAATTCATCGCCATCAAGGGCAATAATGCCGACGTCCTTGCCGCTCTGGAGGGCTACCGGGGGCGGGACGCCAAGTTTGACGAGGGCCTGGACGAGCTGGGGGCCGTGGCCAAAAATCTGGCCGCCTTCGGCGTGCCTGAAACCCACTTCGTGCTGGACCTGACCATCGCCCGGGGGCTGGACTACTACACCGGCACCGTCTACGAGACCACCATGCTGGACCACCCGGAGATCGGCTCCATCTGTTCCGGCGGGCGGTATGATAACCTGGCGGAATATTACACCGATAAACAACTCCCCGGCGTGGGAATTTCCATCGGTCTGACCCGGCTGTTCTTCGTGCTGGAGGATCAGGGCTATCTCAACGACAAGTTGAACACCGCCCCCGCCGACGTGCTCATCCTTCCCATGACCGACGACATGGGCCCGGCCATCACCCTGTCCACCCAGCTGCGCTCCTCCGGCGTGCGCACTCAGATTTACGGCGAGCAGAAGAAGTTCAAGCAGAAAATGAACTACGCCGACAAGCTGGGGGTGCCCTATGTGATTTTCCTGGGGGACGACGAGATCAAGCAGGACAAGGTGTCGTTGAAGGATATGCGCTCCGGTGAACAGGAGCTGATTCCCACCGGCGAGGCCGTGGGCAGAATCGTCGCCGCCATGGGCGCAAGCGACGCCGCCACGCCCATTTTGGACAAGGGGGAGTAAGTTCCTCATTGTAGGGCGGGACGACCCCGGCCCGCCGTCCCATTGCATACGGCGCGCCCAGTGGTCGCGCCCTACACACCTTGGAGGACATCATGAAAAAGCTGCTATGGTCCCTCTGTGTCATTGCCGTTCTTCTATCCGCCTTCTGTCTCGGTCTTACTGCGGCCTATATTACTTCGGACTATTCGACGGAGGAGTTTAGCTACGAGCAAATTAAGGGCTCCAATGCTGACCCTCACCCCCAGTCGGCCCACTTCATCCACATCTTTTATGAGGGCGACTTCCCCGGCATGAGCGACACCCCTGTTTCCGCAGAGAGGGCCGAACCAGGGAAAAAAGTGCTGAACGCCCTGCAAGGGCAAACATACACCCGGCTTTTCCCGCTTATAAGACCCAGCAAAAAAGGAATCGGGATTCATGAGGTCAGCGGCTGCACCCCCTCTTATACCGCATACTGGGACGGCAAACATTTATGGCTTCCAAACGAAGGGCGCTGGCGGGGCTACGCCCCCTCCAACCCGGACAAGCTGCGTGAAACGCTGGAATCCCTATGCAATAAGTAATATTTAGAATCAATAATACAAACAGGAGTTGATAATATGGGTGACACAAGCACCTTTTACCGCACCCACACCTGCGGGGAGCTGCGCATGGAGCAGGTCGGACAGACGGTCACTTTGGCCGGCTGGATGGAGAACCTGCGGGAGGTGGGGCAGAATCTGGCCTTTCTGGTCCTCCGGGACTTCTACGGCACCACTCAGATCGTGCTGGAGACCGAGGAGACCGTCCAGGCCGCCAAGGAACTGAACAAGGAGACGGTCATCGCCGTCACCGGCGCCGTCCGGGAGCGGGACAGCAAGAATCCCAAGCTGCCCACCGGCGACATCGAGGTGGTGCCCTCCAAAATCGAGGTGCTGGGCCGCTGCCGGCACAACGAACTGCCCTTCCCCGTCACCCGCAGCCGGGAGGCGGACGAGTCCGCCCGGCTGAAGTACCGCTATCTGGACCTGCGCAACCCCGAGGTGAAGGACAACATCGTCCTGCGCTGTCAGGTGGTGTCCGCCCTGCGGGCGGCCATGACCGACCACGGCTTTTTGGAGATCACCACCCCCATCCTCACCGCCTCCTCCCCCGAGGGGGCCCGGGACTATCTGGTGCCCTCCCGGAAGCACCCCGGCAAGTTCTACGCCCTGCCCCAGGCCCCCCAGCAGTTCAAGCAGCTGCTCATGGCCTCCGGCTTTGATAAGTACTTCCAGATTGCCCCCTGCTTCCGGGACGAGGACGCCCGGGGCGACCGCTCCCCCGGCGAGTTCTACCAGCTGGACATGGAAATGGCCTTTGCCAACCAGGAGGACGTGTTCGCCGTGCTGGAGGACGTACTGCCCCCTATCTTTGCCAAATACGGCAAGTACAACACCGCTTCCGCCGCCCCCTTTGTCCGCATCCCCTACCTGGAGGCCATGGAAAAATACGGCTCCGACAAGCCCGACCTGCGCATCGACCTGACCGTTACCGACGCCACCGACCTGCTGGCCGGCTGCGGCTTCCCGCCCTTTGCGCATCAAACCGTCAAGGCCATTGTAGTGACCGATTTCTCCGGCACCCGGAAGCAGATTGACGGGCTGTGCAATGAGGTGGAGGTCCAGTCTGGCAGCAAGGCCTACTGGTTCCGCTATGACGAAAACGGCGAGATTGTGGGCGGCATCGCCAAGTTTGTCCAGCCCATCAAGGACCAAGTGGTGGAGGCCCTTGGGCTCACTCCCGGCTGCTTTGTGGGCCTCACCGCCGGGGCAAAGCTGGCGGCACAGAAGACCGCCGGCGTCCTGCGCAGCAAGCTGGGGGCCTTCTGCCCCGGCCACATGGACAAGGAGCGGTACGAGTTCTGCTGGATTGTGGACTTCCCCATGTATGAGATTGGCGAGGAGTCCGGCGAGCTGGAATTCTGCCACAACCCATTCTCCATGCCCAACGGCGGCCTGGAAATCATCGAAAAGGCCATCAAGGGGGAGGTGGACCCCCTGTCCATTACCGCCTTCCAGTATGACCTGGTGTGTAACGGGGTGGAACTCAGCTCCGGCGCGGTTCGCAACCACAACCCGGAGCTTATGGTAAAAGCCTTCTGGATGGTGGGCCTGGAGGAGGAGGACGTGCGCAGCAAATTCCCCGCCATGTACAACGCCTTTACCTACGGCGCGCCCCCCCACGCCGGCATCGCCCCCGGAGTGGACCGGATGGTGATGCTGCTGTCCGGAGAGGAGTCCATCCGGGAGGTAATCCCCTTCCCCATGAACAAGAACACCCAGGACCTGATGATGGGCGCGCCCTCCACCGTGGAGCAGAGCCAGCTGGACGAGCTGAACATCGCAATTACCAGGATGGAAGAAGAATAATACAACATTGCTCCGTCTATCCGACGGGGCAATTTTAAAAGGAGAAATGTTTCACATGAAACATCTTTTGTCCCTGGCCCTGGCTGTCCTGCTGCTGGCGGGCTGTTCTTCCACAGCTCCGCCGGCAGAGAGCACACCTCCCCCCTCCCCTCCCCCGCCTGATGTGCCCGCCTTTGTCCCGGTGGAGATCCCCGAACCGGAGCCCGACCCCCGGCAGGAGACCATCGACAAACTGATGGCCTCCATGACGGTGGAGGAGAAGGTGGGCCAGCTCTTTTTCCCCGCCTGCCCTGAGCGCAGCGCCGCAGAGCTGGCGGAGGAGTACCACCTGGGGGGATATCTCCTGTTCAAGGGCAATCTCAAGGACCGCACCCCCCAGCAGGTGCAGAAGGAGCTTGCCGCCCTTCAGGAAGCAGCCAGCCTTCCGCTGCTCATCGGTGTGGACGAGGAGGGGGGCACAGTGGCCCGGGTGAGCGCCTGTCCCCAGCTGCGGGAAAAGCGGTTTTCCTCCCCGCAAAAACTGTACAAGCAGGGCGGGCTGGAAGCCATCCTGGCCGACTGCCGGGAGAAGGATGCGCTGCTCTCCTCCCTGGGCATCAATGTCAACTTCGCCCCGGTGGCCGACCTGTCCACCGACCCCGGGGACTTTATCTACGACCGCACCCTGGGCCAGGGGACGGAGGAGACCTGCCAATACATCGCCGCCGTGGTGGCCCGGATGGAGGAGGACGGCATGGGCAGCGTGCTGAAGCACTTCCCCGGCTACGGGCCCAACAAGGACACCCACAACGGCTCCGCTCTGGACCAGCGGCCGCTGGACCAGCTGCGGCAGGCGGATTTTCTCCCCTTCCAGGCGGGCATCGAGGCCGCCCGGGGCGGGACTGCCGCGGTGCTGGTGTCCCACAACATCCTCCAGGAGGCCGACCCGGACCGGCCTGGCTCCCTCTCCCCCGCCGTGTACCGGCTGCTGCGGGAGGAACTGAGGTTCGACGGCCCCGCCCTCACTGACGACCTGTCTATGAAGGCCATCACCAAATATGCCAAGGAGCAGGGACAGTCCCCTGCCGTGCTGGCCATCGCCGCCGGGTGCGACATGGTGGTCACCGCCGACTTTCGGGGGCAGATCCCCCAGGTGCTGGCCGCCCTGGAGGACGGCTCCCTCCCCCGGGAACGGGTGGACGAGGCCCTGGCCCGGGTGCTGGGGTGGAAGTATGACCTGGGGTTGATTTCACAGGAAGCATTGACCGATTAAGGAGATTCCCCGGAAGGCTGTCAGCCCTCCGGGGAATCCGTTTTCTTGGCGTACAGCGCACAGGACTGGTACAGCAGGCTGTCACACCAGCACAGCAGACCCTCCAGAACAGACATCTGTTCGTCGATCGTCCTGTGAAGCCCCGCTTCAAATTCACCCATCTGCTCCCGCAGCATCCGTATTTGCAGGCTCAGCTGCCAGATGTCCTCGTTGGGATCAGAGGGGTCATGGGGCAGCTTCAGCAATTCGCTGCTGTGCAGCGCGCTGGTTTCTTCTACATTCATGCTATCACCTCGTACATAGTGTATACGAATATTGCATAAAAATCAATATGCAAAATCCGCATAGACTATGCTCACATAGGGGTGATGCTATGGCACTGAGAATCCGCGACCTGCGGGAGGATAATGACTTTACCCAGGCAGAAATCGCGGCACTGCTTAACGTCTCTCAGGCGACCTATTCCCGCTATGAGACGGAAAGCCTTAGCATTCCTCACTCCTCACTGGAAATATTAGCAGACCACTATCACACCAGCGTGGACTATCTGCTGGGGCGGACCAACATCCCCGAACCTTATCCGAAAAAGTGAACCCGCCGCAGGAAGCGGCGGGTTTTTTCAGCCCAGAATCAGCATTAAAATTGGAATTGTAATAAAGCTGCCCAGGATGGACAGGCAGGAGCCCATGGCGGCGTACTGCTCGTCGGCGCCGAAGGCCCCGGCCATCACCGTCACCTGGCTGACCACCGGCAGGGCACTCTCCACCACAAAGACCCGCAGGGGCAGGCCCGTCATGCCGAACAGGGTGCAGCAGCTCAGGCAGATCACCGGCGACACCACCAGCCGCAGCACCAGCATAGTGGGCAGTCCCCAGAGAAACCGCAGATTTTTCAGCCCCACCTCATACACGATAAATCCGCAGTAAATCAGTGCCAGCGGGGACACCGACCCGCTGATGTACCCGGCAAACTTCATCACCGGCTCCGGCGGCCGCAGGCCCAGCACCAGCAGCACCACCGACAGAATCACCGCCAGGATGGGTGGCTTGGTAAACAGGTCCCGGAGGAAGGGCAGCGCCCCTCCCCCCTGCCGCCCCACAGACCCGGCACACTCCACCAGCAGGATGCCCACCGACTGGAGGACGCTGGTGTTGCCTAAGTAGTAGAGCATCAGGTAGGGCATGCAGGCCTCCCCAAAGAGCTGGGTACACACGGGGATGCCGATAAAAATGGTGTTGGACAGCCCGGCCATGGCCACAAAGACCCCCCACCGCTCCCGGGGCAGGCGAAGCAGCAGGGCGGCGGCCACCGCCACAGCCATGGAGGCGCCAATCCCGGCAAATCCGGCCAGCACCATCACCCCCGCCTGGGCCAGGCTGCCCCGGTCCAGGTTGTTGAGCAGGCCCACCAGGCAGTTGCAGGGCACCGCGATGTTGATGATAAATTTGCTGATAAATTTCTTCTCCGCCGCCGTCATCCAGCCCCACACGCCCATGAAGTAGCCCACCGCCATGAGCATCAGCAGCACCAGACAGGCCGAGACCGCATTTAAAAACCCGGCCATTTCCTCATCTCCTCAATGACAGGACCCGGACGTGGAGACACATCCGGGTCCGTACTTCTTACTTGGAAGTGTCTTACCGCACATTTCCGGTTTATTTTATGACATCCCTGTAGGGGCGCACAGAGTGCGCCCGCGGGCGGACAATGTCCGCCCCTACATAAGCTTATCCCTGGCCCCTGCCTCCGCCTCCTTTGGGACGGCGGCGGCGGCGATTGTTGTTCCGATTCCACTGCCTGCCCTCCTGGGGGCGGGACTGGACCGACTCCCGGGGGGGCCGCTCCCGCTGCTGGGGCTCCTGGGGCCGCTCGCCGGAGCGGCGGCGGTTCCGGTGCCCGCCGGGGCGCTCCTCCTGAGTGGGGCGGCTCTCCCGGCTGGGGAAGGCGGCCTCGATGGCGGCGGCCAGGCTGGCCTCCTCCGTCACCTGGGGGGAGGCGCTGTCTTCCGGGCGGCGGAGCTTGGCCAGCTCCTCCAGGGGGGGCTCCACATAGCCCTCAGGCCGGCGGCCCTTGCCGCTGCGGATAACACACAGCTCGCAGTTATGATAGGTTCTGGGGCTCTCCGGGTCGGACTCCAGCCGCACCTGAGCCGTCTGGCGCAGCAGGTTGATGCCCGACACCGTCCCCGCCCCGTCGGGGGTCTCCACAAAGGAATCCTGCTTGGGGGCCCGCTTTACCAGGTCCTCGTAGGCCTCTTGCTCATACTTCAGGCAGCACATCAGCCGCCCGCAGGTGCCCGATATCTTGGTGGGATTGAGGGAGAGGTTCTGCGTCTTGGCCATTTTGATAGACACCGGCTGGAACTCCTCCAGGAACTGAGAGCAGCAGAAGGGCTTGCCACAGATGCCCAGGCCGCCCAGCAGCTTGGCCTCGTCCCGCACGCCGATCTGCCGCAGCTCGATGCGGGCGTGGAGGGTGCCGGCCAGGTCCTTTACCAGGGCCCGGAAGTCCACCCGGCCCTCGGAGGTGAAGAAAAACAAAATCTTGCTTCCGTCAAAGCCATATTCCGCGCTAACCAGCTTCATGTCCAGCCCGTGCTCGGCAATCTTCTGCTGGCAAACGGCCAGGGCGTGTTTCTCCCGCTCCTTATTCCGCTCCACCTGCTTCTGATCCTCCGGGGTAGCCCGGCGCACCACCGGCCGCAGGGGGGCGGTGAGCTCGATCTCGTCAATGAGGTTGTTGCCCCGGACGCACTGGGCATACTCTGTGCCCCGGGTGGTCTCCACAATCACCCCGTCCCCCACCTGGAACTGGAGGCCGTTGGGGTTGAAATAATATTCCTTTCCGCCGTTTTGAAAGCGGATGCTGATAATTTCTACCATAGGTATTTTCTCCTTGAAGTATTACTGATTGTACATCCCGGCACATAGCCAGCCAGCCAGCTGCCCGGCATTGACGTTGAGCATGGCCGCACCCCGCAGGGTCTTCACCAGCTCCGCCGCCCGCAGCAGGCGCCGCCGGTCTCCCCCCGCCGCCGCACGGGCGGCCAGCTGGTCCGCCACCGCGTCCAGCAGGGCGGCCAGCTCCTCCCGGCTCCGTTTCCCGTCCAGAACCATGGCCTCCTCCAGCAGCTCCAGCTCCCCGGCCCTCTCCAGAGCCTGGGCCAGCTGCCGGGCCATAGCCTGACGCGCCTGATCGCCCTCGTCCCCCTCCGGCTCCCCGGCGGGGGTCAGGGCCAGCTCCTCACACCGGGAACGCACCGTCTGGAGCAGGCCGCCGCCATTTTCCGCAAGGAGCAGAAAAGCGGCGTAGGCCGGCCCCTCCTCCAGCAGCTTGAGCATGGCATTCTGGGCGGAGGGGTTCATCCGGTCGGCGTACTCCAGCAGGTAGATCTTCCGCTCCCCCTCGTTGGGGCGGATGTAGGCGTCGGCCCGGAGGGCGCGCACCTGGTCCACCGTGATGGGCTTGCCCTCCTCCGGGCCGGCGATTACCAACAGATCGGGGTGGATGCCCTTGGCCGCCTTCTGGCAGGGGACGCACCGGCCGCAGGGGCGCTCCCCTGTTCCGGTGCAGAGCATGGCCGCCGCCAGCTGCCGGGCCAGCACATGCCGCCCCGACCCGGCGGGGCCGGAGAGGATGTAGGCGTGGGACAGCCCACGTTCCCTCTCCTGCTGGGACAGCTGATCCTTGATTCGCTGGTTTCCCGCTAAGGCGGACAGGTTCATAAAATTCCTCCCACTTTGGGCTGTAGGGGGCGACGACCCAACGCCCCGTGTTATGATATCAGCCCGATAATACCGTCTGAATCTCTGACAGCATATTATACCCTATTTTTTGCAAATAGGCCAGTTCTTTTTTTGAAATTCGTTCCCCGGGGGCCACCACCGGGACGCCGGGGGGATAGGGCGCGATCTGACAGCCGGCGATTTCCCCCTGGCAGTCCTTCAAGAGCCTCGGCCACTCCCGGACAGAGGCAAAGAGGGCCTGGCGGGGGGAGAGCACCCGCTCCGGGATGGGTGGGGCGGGGATGACCGGGCCGTCCCCCGTCAGATGCCGCAGTTCCTCCAGAGCCCGCTCCAGACAGAGAAAGTCCTCGTCGCTGTCCTGAGCGGTGCAGATGAACACCACGTGGCCGCCGTCCTCCATTTCGGGGTAGATACCCCGCTCCTCCAGCGCCGCCGCAAAGGCGGGACCGTCCTTCACCTTCAGGACAAACCGGCAGGGGTCCAGAGACAGGCCAAACTGCGGCCGGAGACTGGGAAATTTCTGCCGCAGCCCGGCCACCCGGAGGGCAACCCGCTGATATTCCCAGGCTCCGACCTCCTCCATCCACTGGCGGGCCAGGTCCATAGAGGCCAAAATGGGGTAAGAGGGGCTGGAGGTGCCGAAGACCGAGGCCATCTGCCGCACCCGGTCCAGCTCGAAGCCGTCGTAAAAAAGCAGGGCGGCCTGCCCCATGGCGGGGAGGGTCTTGTGGGCGGAGACGGTCACCACATCCGCCTCCCAAAAGGGGGCCAGCCCCAGGAAGGGCAGGTGAGCTCCATGGGCTCCGTCCACAAAAAGTTTTCCACCATGGGCGTGGACAACCCGGGAAATCGCTCCGATATTTGACAACACTCCGGCATAAGTGGGAGAAGTAATACAAATCGTTTTAATATCCGGATTGCGGCACAGCATTTTTTCCACACACTCCGGGGAAATAGGGCCGATCAGATTTTCCTCTCTCAGCCAGGGCCGCTCCAGCCAGACGGGCTCCAGGTCCAGGAGGGCCAGGGCGTTGAAAGCCGCCCGGTGACAGCTCCGGTCCATGAGCACCTTCTCCCCCGGCCGGGTACACAGGGCCAGCCCGGTGTGAATCCCCATGGTGGAGCCGCCGGTGAGAAATTGACAGTTCTCAAAGCCGAACAGGTCCGCCCACAGCCGCTGGGCGGAGTGGAAGGGCTCGCCGGCCTCGTAGAGGTTGCCGGTGGGAGGCAGCTCGGTGACATCAATGGCCGCCAGCCCTGCCAGCTCCGGGACAGGAAGAAATTTTCCCTTGTGCCCCGGCATGTGAAAGCGGAGGGGTTCACAGCCGGCGTAGCTGCGCAGGGCGTCATAGAGAGGGGTAGGCATGGTAATACCTCCAAAAAAGGCGGAAGGGTTTCCCCTTCCGCCAAAACATTATCTCTGATGGGGGGCGTAAGCCACCACGGTGCGGCGGTTGGGCTCCACGCCGGTGGAGTAGGTGGTAACGCCCTTGAAATCCTGGAGGGCTGTATGAATTACGTGCCTCTCATAGGCGTTCATGGGCTCCAGGGTCATATTCTTCCGGTATTTGACCACCTTGCCCGCCACCTTCACGGCCAGCCGCTGGAGGGACTCCTCCCGCTTGGCACGGTAGCCCTCGGCGTCCACGTGGATGCGCACCCGTTTGGACTGGCCCCGGTTCACAGTGTAGCTGGTCAGCTGCTGGATGGCGTCCAGGGTCTCGCCCCGGCGGCCGATGATGGCCCCCAGCTCCTTCCCCTGGAGGATGACCTTATAGTTGCCCTCGTTGGTGATGAAGATTTCCGGGGCAGCCTCCACCTGAAGGTGGCCCAGCAGGCCGGTAAGGAAGGTCCTGATCTGATTGGCCTTTGCGTCATCGGGGGCGGCGGGGTCCATGGTGACGGGCTCCCGGGGCTTGGAGGCGCTGCCGATGAGCACCTCATCCCCCTCCCGCAGCCGGTCCTCCCGGCGGGGGCGCTCCCGTCGCTCGGCCCGGGGCTGACGGGGCTTGGGGGGAGCCATCCCCGGCTTGGCGGACAGGATAGTCTCCTCCTCCACGGGGGCGGCGGGGGGCTCCGCCACGGGGGCAGGGGCGGGGGCGGCCTTCTTCTCTGCCACGGGCCTCTCCACCATGGGCTTTACCGCGGGGATCACCGTCTCCTCCACAGGGGCGGGTTTTTCCTGGGGACGCTCCTCCGCCCCCATGGGGGCGGGCTTGCCGTCTACCTCGTTATAGCTCACCCGGACCTTGGCCGGGTTGCTGCCAAAGCCCAGAAAGCCGGACTTGGCCCGCTCGATTACCTCCACCGACACGTCGTCCCGGTCCAGACCCAGCTGGAACAGGGCGGCGGAAATGGCGTCCTCCTCGGAGCGCCCGGTGGTTTCAATCCATTTTAACATCACTCAGCCCTCCTTGTTTTCATCTTCGTCCACCTCGACCTCGATCTCCTCCACTTCCACCTCGACCTCCTCGGTCTCGGCGGGGGCCTCGATGGGGGCGGGGGCGGTCTCCTCCACGGGGATTACAGGCTCAGCCGGCCTGGCTTCGGGAATCTGGATGGAACCGGCCTGGGTGGTGCCCTCCGGCTTCTCCTTGCCCTTCTTCTTTTTGCCGGTCTCGGCAGCTTCCACCGCCCGGAACAGCTGGTTGGGGTCGGTATAGGGGGTCACGCCGCCGTAGCGGCCGGGGATGTAGGACCGGCCCCGGGCGTAGGCCCGGATGCCCTCCCGGCTGTCCTCCTTGTTAACCCCCTCCTGGGCGGGCTCGGCGTCCTTCTTCTGTGAAGGCTTCTTCTTTCCCCGGTTCTTCTTCTCCTCCTCAAGGCGGCGCTGGCGCTCCAGGCGGGCCTCCTCCTTGCGGCGCTTCTCCTCCTCCTTCGCCTCGGCTTCCGCCCTGGCGGAGGCCTCACGGGCGGCCTCGTAGTCCTTCTTCAGCATCTTGCCGCAGATGACCTCCTGGAACATCATCACAAAATACTGGGCAATCCAGTAGACGGTCAGGCCGGCGGGGATGGTGAAGCCGATCCACAGGGACATGAGAGGCATCATCCACAGCATCATTTTGTTGGTCCTGTCCATCTGCTCATTAGTCTGCTGGTTGTTTATCTGGTTGGTAACCTGAGACACCTTCATATTCAGGGTGGATACCGCCACAGAGATCAGGGGCAGCAGGAACAGACCGATGGAGTCCCAGCCGAAGCCCCGCTTCCAGAACATCAGGTCGGGAATGAGGGACAGGTCAATGCCCAGGAACATAAAGTTCAGCACAAACAGCCCTTCCGCACCAGTGGCAGCCTGGAGAGAGGCCAGGTTTTCAGGTTTGACCAGGGAGAGCAGGTACAGCTGGTTATAAGCGCCGTTCTGGAACAGGTTTTCCGCCTTCTCCATCGCGGCGGCGGTAACCCAGCCGTTGGCCACAGCCACATCGGACCAGTTGAGCTGGGCGGCCAAAGCCTGGATCTGGTCGGCACTCATTCCCATGAAATAGTCCAGAGGCTGACGGATAATGCCCAGCAGGGCAATCAGCACAAACATGGGGATCAGGGACCAAATACAGCCCCCCATGGGGTTGATCTTCTCCCGCTCGTAAAGCTTTTGGACCTCCAGATTGTAGCGCTCCCGGTCTTTGCCGTACTGCTTTTGCAGCTGCTGCATCTTGCCCGACAGCATGCTGGTTTGAATCATGCTCTTTTTGCTTTTCAGGGTGACGGGGAAAAGCACCAGCTTTACCACAATGCCGAACAAAATCAGCGCCAGGCCGTAGCTGTCGAACAGGTTATAGAAGAACAGCAGCAGCCAGGCAAAGGGTTGTAAAATAATACCCACTAAAAATACCTCCGCATATCAAGTTAAGGCCTTGCCCCCCTCCAAAGGGAGGAGGCCCGGAGGGCCGGAGAGGGCCCTCTCCGTCAGTCGGGGCTGACAGGGTTACGGTACCGGATCGTACTCCACGGACTTCTGCCGGTGGAAGGGGTGGCACCGCGCCAGCCGGCGCAGGGCCAGCCAGCCCCCCTTGAAAACGCCGTATTTCTCCACCGCCTCCAGGGCGTACTCCGAGCAGGTGGGGATAAAACGGCAGCATGGGGGGCGCAGGGGTGAGATTTCCCGCCGGTAGAACCGGATCAGGGACAGAAGCAGCCGCTTCACCGGGGCGCCTCCCCCTTGGGGGCGGCAAGGCCCAGCTTTTTCATCTGCTGGACGAAGCTGCGTTTCAGCTCCGGGTAGCGGCCGTAGATGGCCCGGGTGCGGGCCACAATCACAATGTCGTAGCCGGGGAGCAGGCCCGCCTCGTGGGTGCGGTACAGCTCCCGGATGCGGCGGCGTACCCGGTTGCGCTTGACGGCGTTGCCCAGCTTTACCCCGGTGGTGATGCCCAGCCGGCTGAGGGGCCGGTTGGTCCTCCGGCAGTAGACGACAAAGTAAGGGGAGACAGCGCTCTTTCCCTTGCTGTACAGCCGGCGAAATTCATGATTCTGTTTCAGGGGGATGGTATGCTTCATGCTTTCCTCCGTATGCACAGAGAGGGCGGAGGATCTGATCCCACGCCCCTGGTTGTGCGCTATCTAAACTGTCTGTCCCGGTGGGGCCGCACACAGGCGGCAGGGGCGGCCGGCTGCCTTGCCCTTAGTGGGTCAGGCGGGCGCGGCCCTTGGCGCGGCGGCGAGCCAGCACCTTGCGGCCATTGCGGGTGGCCATACGCTTGCGGAAGCCGTGCTCCTTGGAGCGCTGACGCTTTTTGGGTTGATAGGTACGAAGCATGGGGGACACCTCCTCAGTTTAGATTTCAAGCCGGCTCTCCCGGCCCAACAACAGCCCTGTTGCAGAGCTGCGGTCTGCGGATCTGCGCCGCCCCGTCAGGACGGCCGGAGGGGAAGGGCAGCGCCCTTTCCTCCAAAAGATACGACCAACATTATAACGGATAACTGCCGCCCCTGTCAACCATCTTTTTTCCTCCGGGGAGGGGTTTTTTTTCAGTTTTTTCCCGTCCTGCAACATCTTGTAGCGTCTTTTTCCTCTACACACAAGAGCTGTCCTCTTTTTTTATACATTTAAAATAAAAAATGTGGAAAAACCTTGCCGACTCTCCCGTTTTTTGGTATAATGTAAGGAGTGGAAAACCACATATTTCTGTGCCTTCTCCCCTCCGGGCGGAGAAGGCGCTTTGAATGAATGAAAAGGAGGAGCGCCATGAATCCCGCCGCCGAAGTCTGGGAGAAGGTGAAAGCCCTCATGGGAGCGGAGATGACCGCCACCACCCTGAATACCTGGTTTGACGATACCCAGGCCGTCACCCTGGAGGAGAGCCGCCTTGTCCTGTACAGCCCCACCCGGTTCAAGCGGGATATCATCGCCGCCCGGTATGTCCTCCCCATCCAGAACGCCCTCCATGAGCTGTTCTCCGCCGACTTCCAGGTGGAGGTGCTCACCGAGGGGGAGCTGAACACCTTTGCCGCCAAGCCAAAGCCCTCCATCTTCCTCCCGGGCACCGAGGAATACACCTTCGACCGCTTTGTGGTGGGCTCCTCCAATAAGTTTGCCCACGCCGCCGCCCGGAAGGCGGCGGAGAATCCCGGGCTGAGCTATAACCCCCTGTTCATCTACGGCGAGTCCGGCCTGGGCAAGACCCACCTGCTCTACTCCATCGCCCACGCCATCCACGCCGACCACCCGGACTATAAAATCATCTACGTGAAGGGGGACGCCTTCACCAACGAGCTGGTGGCCGCCATCCGGGAGGGGCGCACCCAGGAGTTCCGGGACAAGTACCGCCGGGCGGATGTGTTCCTCATGGACGACGTGCAGTTTATCGCCGGCCGGGACTCCACCCAGGAGGAGATGTTTCACACCTTCAACACCCTCTATGAGCTGAAAAAACAGATCGCCTTCACCTCCGACCGCCCCCCCAAGGAGATGCTCCGGCTGGAGGACCGGCTGAAAACCCGCTTCGAGTGGGGCCTGCTGGCCGACATCATCCCCCCGGACTATGAGACCCGCACCGCCATCATCAAAAACAAGGCCATCCGTATGGGGATGGAACTGCCCGACTATATTATCCAGCTCATCGCCGAGACCATCACCGCCAATGTGCGGCAGATTGAGGGCACCGTGAACAAGATTATGGCCTATCAGGATATCAATGGGGACAAGGTGGATAAAAACACGGTCATCCGGGCGGTAAAGGACATTTTTAAGGAGAAGTCCGACATTCTGCCCACCGCCGACGTGATTATTGAGGAGGTGTGCAAGTTCTATAATCTGGAGCCCTCCCTCCTCCGGGGGCAGGGGCGCTCCAAGGACATTTCCCTGGCCCGGCAGATCGCCATGTTCCAGATCCGCCGCATGACCAACCTGTCGCTGAAGGAGATCGGCGCCGAGTTCGGCGGCCGGGACCACAGCACCGTTTTGAACGCCCTCAACCGCATTGAGGACCTGGTGAAAACCGACCCGGAAAAGGCGGAGATCATCAAGGACATTACCACCAATATCAATTCCCGGTACGAGTAGAGGCCCTCCCCCTACCCCCTCTGTCGCTTCGCGACATCTCCCCCTGATAGGGGGAGTCGTCCGGGCGGGCGTCCTCTTTCTTTCAAGAAAGAGGACCAGAAAGAACTTCCCTCGCCCTCTTTTCCCCGCAGAATTTCCACATCCGAATGTGGAATGTTTGTGGAGAAATGTGGAGAAACAGTGGGCCTGTGGAAAAGCTGTTTTTTTGTCCACACCCCCTGTTGAGACGCTTTTCTTAGTGCTGCAAGGCTTTGCGCTATGTTTCCACATTTTTTTCGCCTATAGACTACTGTTACTAAAAAAATCCTCTCCTCCCCTCCTGCGGGAGAGAGAGAACGAGATTGGAGGCACCTCTATGAAATTCTCCTGTGAAAAGGCCCTGCTGTCCAGCGCGGTGTCCATCACCTCCCGGGCGGTGGCCGCCAAGAGCTCCATCCCCGCCATGGAAGGGATTCTTATTGAGGCGGGCCAGACCCTGCGCCTCACCGGCTACAACCTGGAGACCGGCATCCAGGCCACCGTCCCCGCCGAGATTGCCGAAGGGGGCTCCCTGGTGCTCTCCGCCCGGCTCTTTGGGGAGATTGTCCGCAAGATGCCCGACGACGTGGTGGTGTTTACCTCCCAGGACTACACGGTGAATATCAAGTGCGGACTGTCTGAATTCAACATTCTGGGCACCGACCCGGAGGAGTTCCCCGAGCTGCCCACTGTGGACCAGCAGAACTCCCTCACCATCGGTCAGCCGGTGCTGCGGTCCATGATCGGACAGACCCTCTTTGCCGTCAGCGACAACGAGAGCCGGCCCATCCACACCGGCTCCCTCTTTGAGGTGGAGGGCGACGGCCTCACCGTGGTGTCGGTGGACGGCTACCGGCTGGCCCTGCGCCATGAGGCGGTGGAGGAGAAAAAGGGGGCGGACGCCTTTTCCTTTGTGGTCCCCGGCTCCGCCCTGGGCGAGGTGGAGAAGATCTGTTCTGGTGAGGAGGCCGTCACCATCACCCAGGGGGCTCGGCACATCCTGTTCCAGACAGGGGACACCGTGCTGGTGTGCCGCCGGCTGGAGGGGGATTTTCTAGCCTACCGCAACGCCATCCCCCGGAACAACTCCATCAAAGTGGAGGTAGAGGCCCGGGCCCTGCTGTCCTCCATCGACCGGGTGTCCCTCATCATCAGCGAAAAGCTGAAATCCCCCCTCCGCTGCGTCTTTGGGGACGGCATGGTGGACATCACCACCAAAACCGCCATCGGCGACGCCGCCGACCAGTGTGTCATCAACGGCGACGGCGGCGGGCTGGAAATCGGCTTTAATAACAAGTACCTTATGGACGCCCTGAAGGCCGCCCCCGCCGACAGGCTGCGCATGGAGTTTACCTCCGGCGTGGCCCCCTGCGTCATCCTGCCCGCCGAGGGGGAGGAGAATTTTACCTATATGGTGCTGCCCGTGCGGTTGAAGGCTAACTGATGGAGGTTTCACGTGGAACATGAAAAGACCCCAAATTGGATGAAACATCCCCCTTTGCTCCAATTTTACCAGCAGGTCCAGGCGGCGGGAGTGGAGCTGGAGCCCGACCCGGACTTTTTGGAGGACCAAAATCTGGGACGTTATGGGGAATACCAGTTAAAAGATTTTGAAATACCTCAAAATATCAGGGACTTTTTGTTGCAGGTAGGCTTACCTGACCAGTTTATAAATTGGCGTTCTCCTAATGAAGAAAGAGATTCAAGAAGAATGGATGTAACACAAGGAGAAATTTTTTGGGTCAGCTGTTTAAAAATCAAATCTCTGAAACGAAAGAAATACTTGGTTATTGGAGAAATGAGAAATCTGGCCAGAACGTACTCTGTCTCCAATTACAGTGAGCCAGACCGGATAGAAAAGTGGAACAAAACTGAAAGTAGCTACTACATCATGGTAGAATTGAAAACAGGGACTGTCTGGAAGTGGATTCCAGAAGATAATGAGTTCACGATTGATTTTGTCAACAGCAGCCTGGAGCAGTATCTGTTGTCTATGGCCTACTGGCGGACTTTCTATCCAGAATTTTCCGAAAGAGTGAAAGGTTATACAGAAAAGAATCCAAAAGAGACGGAAATAAGTTATATTTTTGATAATGATGAAGTACTCTATGCGCCGTTTTTGAATATTCTAAAAACTTTAGATCCGAAGGCATTGGAAGATACTATGAGTTATTGGAACTTTATGTGCGACTTGTCTTTGTATTAGGAGAGGAACGTAATACTAAATGGAATCACACGAAATCAAAATACACACCGAATTTATCAAGCTACAGGACCTGCTCAAGTTCG